>NZ_JAGXJL010000039.1:0-86778 GCF_019091475.1 Streptomyces sp. GbtcB6
CGAACCCGGAAGCTAAGCCTTACAGCGCCGATGGTACTGCAGGGGGGACCCTGTGGGAGAGTAGGACACCGCCGAACTCCTTTTAGAGCTCTGGCTCTTGGGCACAAGCCCAAGAGCCAGAGCTTTTTTGCGTTGAGGTAGGGTCGGGGAGAAAAGTTGGCTCGTTTCCCACCACAGGAGGCCCCCGGGTGGAGGTCCAGGAGACGCGTGTCCAAACGGACCGTGTCCTCACCATCCCGAACATCCTCAGCATGGCGCGTCTCGTCGGCGTGCCCGTCTTCCTGTGGTTGATCCTCAGGCCCGAGTTCGGCGGGCCCAAGAGCGACGGCTGGGCCCTGCTGGTACTCCTCTTCAGCGGCGTCAGCGACTACCTGGACGGCAAGCTCGCCCGGCGCTGGAACCAGATCAGCAACCTCGGCCGGCTGCTGGACCCCGCCGCGGACCGGCTGTACGTGCTGTCGACGCTGGTCGGACTCACCTGGCGGGAGATTCTGCCGCTCTGGTTGACGGCCGTACTACTTCTGCGTGAGCTGGTTCTGCTGGTGATGGTGGGGATCCTTCGGCGGCACGGCTATCCGCCGCCGCAGGTGAACTTCCTCGGGAAGGCCGCGACGTTCAATCTGATGTACGCGTTCCCGCTCCTCCTGCTCAGTGACGGAAGCGGTTGGATCTCGTCACTCGCTGCTATTTTCGGATGGGCGTTCGCAGGGTGGGGTACAACCCTGTACTGGTGGGCAGGAGTGCTCTACGTGGTGCAGGTCCGTCGCCTGGTTCGTGCGGACGCCACAGCCGATTGAGCTCGGCGATTGTCCGGACGTGGTGGCCCCTCGATTGCTCTCGATGGCCCGCGGCGGAAAAGTGCGGGACAATCTGGACGGGTGAAGTCGGCTAGACCGTCATCTCTTAGAGGAGGACGCTTCCGACATGAAGGCCGTCGTGATGGCCGGTGGTGAAGGCACTCGCCTTCGCCCCATGACCTCCAGCATGCCCAAGCCACTCCTTCCGGTCGTCAACCGACCGATCATGGAGCATGTGCTACGGCTGCTCAAAAGGCATGGGCTCACCGAGACCGTCGTCACTGTGCAGTTCCTGGCATCGCTGGTCAAGAACTACTTCGGGGACGGCGAGGAGCTCGGTATGGAGCTCACCTATGCCAACGAGGAGAAGCCACTCGGTACCGCCGGAAGCGTCAAGAACGCCGAAGAGGCGTTGAAGGACGATGCCTTCCTCGTCATATCCGGCGATGCGCTGACCGACTTCGACCTCACCGAACTGATCAACTTCCACAAGGCAAAGGGCGCGCTCGTCACGGTCTGCCTGACGCGTGTGCCCAATCCGCTGGAATTCGGCATCACCATCGTTGACGAGGAAGGCAAGGTCGAGCGCTTCCTCGAGAAGCCGACCTGGGGTCAGGTCTTCTCCGACACGGTGAACACGGGCATCTATGTCATGGAGCCCGAAGTATTCGACTACGTCGAGGCCGACGTTCCCGTCGACTGGTCCGGCGATGTCTTCCCGCAACTGATGAAGGAAGGCAAGCCGATCTACGGCTACATCGCCGAGGGCTACTGGGAGGACGTCGGTACCCATGAGTCGTACGTGAAGGCGCAGGCCGACGTCCTGGAGGGGAAGGTCGACGTCGACATCGACGGCTTCGAGATATCCCCCGGTGTATGGGTCGCGGAGGGGGCCGAGGTGCATGCGGACGCCGACCTGCGGGGCCCGTTGTACATCGGTGACTACGCCAAGGTGGAGGCCGGCGCGGAAATCCGGGAGCACACCGTCGTCGGCTCCAATGTCGTCGTGAAGAGCGGCGCCTTCCTGCACCGGGCCGTCGTCCACGACAACGTGTACGTCGGGCAGCACAGCAATCTGCGGGGCTGCGTCGTCGGGAAGAACACCGACATCATGCGGGCCGCGCGGATCGAGGACGGGGCGGTCATCGGTGACGAGTGCCTGATCGGTGAAGAATCGATCGTTCAGGGCAATGTCCGGGTCTATCCCTTCAAGACCATCGAGGCCGGCGCCTTCGTGAACACCTCGGTGATCTGGGAGTCCCGGGGCCAGGCTCATCTGTTCGGCGCACGTGGTGTGTCCGGGATCCTGAACGTCGAGATCACGCCGGAGCTGGCCGTGCGGCTGGCCGGCGCGTATGCCACCACCCTGAAGAAGGGGTCCACCGTCACGACGGCCCGTGACCACTCCCGTGGTGCCCGTGCGCTCAAGCGGGCGGTGATCTCCGCACTCCAGGCCAGCGCCATCGACGTACGCGACCTGGAGAACGTGCCGTTGCCCGTGGCGCGGCAGCAGACCGGGCGGGGCAGCGCCGGCGGGATCATGATCCGGACCTCGCCCGGGGTGCCGGACTCCGTCGACATCATGTTCTTCGACGGACAGGGCGCCGACCTCTCCCAGGCCAGCCAGCGCAAGCTGGACCGGATCTTCGCGCGGCAGGAGTACCGGCGCGCGTTCCCCGGTGAGATCGGTGACCTGTACTTCCCGGCCAGCGTCTTCGACTCGTACACCGGGTCTCTGCTGCGGAACGTGGACACGACCGGGATCGCCGAAGCGGGTCTGAAGGTCGTCGTGGACGCCTCGAACGGCAGCGCCGGGCTCGTGCTGCCCAGCCTGCTCGGCAAACTCGGTGTGGACTCGTTGACCATCAACCCCGGCCTGAACGAGGCCAGGCCCACGGAGACGGCCGACCAGCGCCGAGCGGGGCTGGTGCGTCTCGGTGAGATCGTGGCGTCCTCGCGGGCCGCGTTCGGTGTGCGGTTCGACCCGGTCGGTGAGCGGCTGTCCCTGGTGGACGAGAAGGGCCGCATCATCGAGGACGACAGGGCGCTGCTGGTGATGCTCGACCTGGTCGCCGCCGAGCGGCGCAGCGGGCGGGTGGCGCTTCCGGTCACCACGACCAGGATCGCCGAGCAGGTGGCGGCGTACCACGGCACCCAGGTCGAGTGGACGACCACCTCCCCCGACGACCTCACGCGCGTGGGGCGCGAGGAGGGCACCATCTTCGGTGGTGACGGCAAGGGCGGGTTCATCGTTCCGGAGTTCAGCAGCGTCTACGACGGCACGGCCGCCTTCGTGCGTCTGATCGGTCTGGTGGCGCGGACGCAGCTCACTCTCAGCCAGATCGACGCCCGGATCCCGAAGGCGCATGTCCTCAAGCGCGACCTGGCCACCCCGTGGGCTGTCAAGGGACTGGTCATGCGGCGTGTCGTCGAGGCGGCCGGGGATCGCTTTGTCGACACCACGGACGGCGTGCGGGTCGTCGAGACCGACGGGCGCTGGGTGATGGTGCTGCCCGACCCGGCCGAGGCGGTCACCCATCTGTGGGCCGAGGGGCCCGACGACGCCTCCGCGCAGGCCCTGTTGGACGAGTGGTCGGCGACCGTGGACAGCGCCGGACGGTAAAACCGCTGCACGCGTGCGTGCCGGACACGTGTCCCCACGGGGGCCGGTCCGGCACGCCGGTGGGGCCGTTCGGAGGTACCGGTCGCAACGTGCGACGATGTGCGGCATGCCGCAGCAACCCCCCGTTCGGAGCAGCGCCGCCCGGCCGTCGCGCCCGGACGCCTCCATGTCGTTGATCACCAACGTCATGGACCACAGCCTCGACGACGGGTATGCGGAGGCGGCCGCGCGGAAGCGGGCCAAGGGTGAGGCCGGCGGCATGCCGAAGACCCTCCGGGCCAGGCTGGGCCTCGCCGGTGGTCTGGTGCTTGCGGCACTCGTGGTGACCGTGGGAGCGGCACAGGCGCGCGTGACGGCGCCCGTGGTGGCCAAGGAGCGCCAGGAGCTCATCGACCGGATCGACCGGGAGAACGCGGCCGCCGACAAGCTGGAGACCAATGTCGACAAGCTGCGGGACGACGTCAGCGCCCGTCAGCGCGCCGCGCTGAAGGAGAGCGGCGGCAGCGGGCAGACGGACCTGGTGGACGTCCTGTCGGGCGCCACGGCGGTGCACGGTCCCGGCGTGAAGCTGGTGGTGAACGACGCCAAGGAGGCCTCCTCGGGCGGCGACGCCGGCAATCCCCGGGAGACCTCGGGGTTCTCCGACACCGGCCGGGTGCGCGACCATGACATGCAGCGCGTCGTGAACGGGCTGTGGGCCTCGGGTGCCGAGGCGATCTCCGTCAACGGGCAGCGGCTGACCGCCCTGTCCGCGATCAGGGCCGCGGGGGACGCGATACTGGTCGACAACAGGCCGCTGGTACCGCCGTACACGGTACTGGCGGTGGGGGACGGGCAGAGGCTCGGCTCCAGGTTCCAGGACAGCCCTGACGGGTTGTACCTGCATGCCCTGGAGGAGAACTTCGACATCCGGGCGACCATCTCCACGGAGAGTGACGTGCGGTTGCCCGCCGCGCCGAGTGTGATCGTACGTACAGCACAGCCGTACACCGAGAAGACTGAGAAGGGCACATCGTGATCGCCGTACTTGGCCTCGTCGTGGGCGTCGTGGCCGGACTGTTGGTCCGGCCTGAGGTTCCGGCGGTCGTCGAGCCGTATCTGCCGATCGCCGTCGTCGCGGCGCTCGACGCCGTCTTCGGTGGTCTGCGGGCCATGCTGGACGGGATCTTCGACGACAAGGTCTTCGTGGTGTCGTTCCTGTCGAACGTGGTGGTGGCCGCGCTGATCGTCTTCCTCGGCGACAAGTTGGGTGTGGGCTCGCAGCTGTCCACGGGGGTCGTGGTGGTCCTCGGTATCCGCATCTTCTCCAACGCCGCGGCGATCCGGCGGCACGTGTTCAGGGCGTGAGCGGCATGAGTGAACACGAGGAGCGGCCGGAGCACCGGCTGCGCAGAGAACTCCCGGCCGAGGTGCCCGCCGCGGCGGAGGCCGAGTCCGCCGCCGAACCGAAGCCGGAGGCCGGGCTGACCGGCCGCCGGAGGCTGGTCCAGGGGCTGTGGCCACCACGCGTGAGCAGGGCCCAACTGATCGTCGCGGTGCTGCTGTTCGGTCTCGGATTCGGGCTCGCCGTGCAGGTGGCGTCGAACAGCGACAGCGACAGCGCGCTGCGCGGGGCCCGCCAGGAAGATCTTGTGCGCATCCTCGATGAACTGGACGACCGTACTCAGCGTCTTGAGGACGAGAAGACAGGACTCGAGAAGCAGCGAGAGGAGTTGCAGAGCAGCTCCGACCAGGCGGCGGAGGCCCGCCGGCAGACGGCCGAGAAGGAGAGGCAACTCGGCATTCTCGCGGGCACCGTGGCGGCGCAGGGTCCTGGCATCACGATGACGGTCGACGACCCGAAGGGGACGGTGCAGGCGGACATGCTGCTCGACGCGATCCAGGAGCTGCGTGCGGCCGGTGCGGAGGCGATCCAGGTCAACGGGGTACGGGTGATCGCCGGCACCTACCTCACCGACTCCGGGAAGAGTGTGAGCGTCGACGGGAACAAGATCACCCAGCCCTACGTTTTCAGGGTGATCGGCAAGCCGCAGGACCTCGAACCGGCTCTCAACATCCCCGGAGGCGTGGTGCAGACCCTGGAGAAGGAACAGGCGACTGTGACCGTCGAGCGGTCCACCAAGATCGTCGTGGATGCCTTGCGACCGGCGAAGCAGCCTGACTACGCTCGGTCGTCCTCACAGTGAACCGGCGGTGCATGGGGGACGTCGGGCGGGGGCATGAGGATGCGGGGGGTCGGCGCACCGGGGAACCGGAGCGTGGTGGAAACTGTCTGGTGGATACGGACGTTGTGTGGTTGTCCGGGTCGGCCGGTTTATTCAGTCAGGGTTCGTCCTGCCCCACGGGCGGGTCTGTTTCGGTCAAGGGGAATCGCCCGTGAAGTTGTTTGCGAAGTTGTTCGGCAAGAGCGCGCGAGAGGGTAGCGACAACGCGACCGCTCGCCATCGGGCACAGCCCGACACGGAGGGCCAGCGCCCGCTGTTCCGGGACCAGGTGGCTGGTCCGGGGGGTGACATTTCGGGAGGTCAGGGCGCGCCGTCAGTTGACCCGTCCCAGTCCGGCGGCATAGGTTTCGGGCAACCGTCAACCTCAGGTGCGGGTGGAGGGTTTACCTCCGGCCCGTACGCGTCCAACGCCCCGGCGGGGCAGCCGCGGCAGGAGGATCCGTCCATGTCGGCCCTGGTTTGTACGAGGTGCGGTAACCGCAACGCGGAGAACGCCCGCTTCTGTTCCAACTGCGGAGCTCCGCTGCGTGCGGGCGCCGTCCCCGAGCGTGCGTCGGAGACGACGTCCACGATCTCGATCTCCGGTCTGGAGGCCTACGACGCCGAGGTCACCGGCCAGACCCAGATGCCGTCGCTCTCGCCCGAGGCGCAGGCGGCGGTCGACGCGCTGCCGCTCGGCTCCGCGCTGCTGGTTGTGCGCCGTGGCCCCAACTCGGGCAGCCGCTTCCTGCTGGACAGCGACCTGACCACCGCCGGCCGCCACCCGCAGAGCGACATCTTCCTGGACGACGTGACGGTCTCGCGTCGGCACGTGGAGTTCCGCCGCCAGCCGGACGGCTCGTTCACGGTGGCCGACGTCGGCAGCCTCAACGGTACGTACGTCAACCGGGAGCGCATCGACCAGGTCGCTCTGTCGAACGGTGACGAGGTCCAGATCGGCAAGTACCGGCTGGTCTTCTACGCGAGCCGACAGGGGATCTGACCCCGCCGGACCTCGTCCGGGGGACCCCAGGGAAGAAGGTCCATGCTGCACACACCGAGCGGCGGTACCGGTCACGGCACCGCCGCCACGGAACCCGGGCTGATGAGCATCGGCACGGTGCTGAACGTGCTGCGCGACGAGTTCCCCGAAGTCACCATCTCCAAGATCCGTTTCCTGGAGTCGGAGGGGCTCATCGAGCCGCGCCGGACCCCTTCCGGGTACCGGAAGTTCAGCGCCGGGGACGTGGAGCGTCTGGGACACGTGCTGCGGATGCAGCGGGACCACTATCTGCCGCTCAAGGTCATCCGGGAGTACCTGGAAGCCATGGAGCGTGGCGAGGCGGTGCAGCTGCCCGTGCTGGGGCGGCAGCGCGACGGTGAGGCGGTGCCGACGGTTCCCGAGGTGCCGACGGTGGCCCGGATCGGCCGGGACGAGCTGCTCGCGGCCGCCGACATCGACGAGAACTGCCTCACGGAGTGGGAGTCGTACGGACTGATCGCTCCGCTGGAGGGCGGCGTGTACGACGCGGAGACGGTCACCGTGGCCTCGCTCGTGGCCGAGCTGGGCCGGTTCGGGATCGAGCCGCGTCATCTTCGGGTGATGAAGGCCGCCGCCGATCGCGAGGCCGGCCTGGTGGACCAGGTGGTGGCCCCGCTCAAGCGCCACCGCAACCCGCAGACCAGGGCCCATGCGGAGGCCCGTACCAAGGAGCTGGCGGCGCTCACGATGAAGCTGCACGCCGCACTGGTGCAGACCGCGCTCGGGGTGCGGCTGCCGTGAGTACCACGACAGGACCCGGGCGGAGGCCGGATCGGGCGCGCGTTCCCGGCCCGACTACCCAAACGTCCCGGGCACGGCCTAGGGTTGCTGTGTGAACGAGCTCGATGTCGTAGGTGTCCGGGTGGAAATGCCCTCCAACCAACCGATCGTGCTCCTGCGCGAAGTGGGAGGCGACCGTTACCTCCCCATCTGGATCGGGCCGGGGGAGGCGACGGCGATCGCGTTCGCCCAGCAGGGCATGGCGCCTGCCAGGCCGCTGACCCACGACCTGTTCAAGGACGTGCTGGAGGCCGTCGGCCAGGAGCTCACCGAGGTGCGCATCACGGACCTGCGGGAGGGCGTCTTCTACGCGGAGCTGGTCTTCGCCAGCGGGGTCGAGGTGAGCGCCCGTCCGTCCGACGCCATAGCGCTGGCGCTGCGCACCGGAACGCCGATCTACGGCAGCGACACGGTGCTGGACGACGCGGGCATCGCGATCCCGGACGAGCAGGAGGACGAGGTGGAGAAGTTCCGCGAGTTCCTCGACCAGATCTCGCCCGAGGACTTCGGCACCAGCAGCCAGTGAGAGACCCGAGCGGCCCGTCATCCACCGGAAGGTCGGTGACGGGCCGGTTCGCGGCTGGTCACAGCCGAAACTCATGGGCAATTGCCAGCGGCCATTGAGAGCGTCCTACGGCTTGCCGCCAGAGCATTCGGCTAGCCTTTCCCCGCGGTGGAGCACGGGAAACCACTCCTAGGGTGATTATCACTCGGCGTGCCGAGTGTGGCGATCGTTGACGCACCCCTGGTGACTGCCTACCGTCGAGAAGGCAGGTCAAGGACGGAGGTCGGCGTGAGAAGCAGCGGCGACGGTACGGCTGGGGGTGCCCCGGAACGCGGTTTCGGGGAGAGTGGTCGGTACCCGCACGCCCCGCAGCGGCCGATCGCAGTGCCGAGCGGCGGAGGGGCGGCGTCCATGGCGACCGAGGAGATCGGCTACCGCGGGCCCACGGCCTGCGCGGCGGCTGGCATCACCTACCGGCAGCTCGACTACTGGGCTCGTACCGGCCTGGTCGAGCCCAGCGTGCGGCCCGCCCACGGGTCGGGCACCCAGCGTCTGTACAGCTTCCGGGACGTCGTCGTCCTGAAGATCGTCAAGCGGTTCCTGGACACCGGGGTGTCCCTCCAGAACATCCGCACCGCCGTCCAGCACCTGAGGGAACGCGGTTTCCGTGACCTGGAGCGCATGACCCTGATGAGCGACGGCGCCACGGTCTACGAGTGCTCCTCACCGGACGAGGTCCACGCCCTGCTCCAGGGCGGTCAGGGCGTCTTCGGGATCGCGGTCGGCGTGGTGTGGCGGGACGTGGAGAGCGCGCTCTCCCAGCTGCATGGCGAGCGCGTCGACACCGGCGAGACGCTCGTCGGGCACAACCCCGCCGACGAACTTGCCCGGCGGCGCAACCGGGCGGTCTGAAGTCCTGGCCCGAGGGCCCACAGGACTGCTTCTGATGCCCCGGCACGGGTCCGTGCCGGGGCATTGTCAGTGGTGTGGTGCAGCATCGGAGATGTGAGAAACGCGCCCACGATCCTGCATCTCGACATGGATGCCTTCTTCGCCTCGGTGGAACAGGCGTCCAAGCCGAGCCTGCGCGGGAAGGCCGTGGTCGTGGGCGGCCTCGGGCCACGCGGTGTGGTGGCCACCGCGTCGTACGAGGCCCGGGTGTTCGGGGTGCACTCCGCGATGCCGATGGGGCAGGCACGGCGGCTGGCACCGAACGCCGCGTATCTGGTGCCGCGCTTCGGGCTGTACCGGTCGGTCAGCGAGCAGGTGATGGGGCTGCTGCGCGGGCTGTCGCCGCTTGTGGAGCCGCTCAGCCTGGACGAGGCGTTCGTGGATCTGGAGGCCGGTGAGGTGGCCTGGGACGCGGAGTCGGCGCGGCTGGTGGGGGAGAGGCTGCGCGCGGACATACGGGCCGTCACGGGGCTCTCCGGGTCCGTCGGGCTCGCCGCCTCCAAGATGCTCGCGAAGATCGCCTCCGAGGAGGCCAAGCCCGACGGCTTGGTGCTGATCGAGCCGGGCACGGAGCGGGCGATGCTGGGGCCGATGCCGGTGCGGATCCTGCCGGGGGTGGGGCCGGCGACCGGGGACCATCTGCGGCGGGCCGGGATCACCACGGTCGACGAGATCGCCGGGGCGGGGGAGGACGAGCTGGTACGGCTGCTCGGCAAGGCCCACGGGCACGCGCTGTACGCGATGGCGCTCGCGCACGACGAGCGGCCCGTGGTGGCCGAGCGGGAGACCAAGTCGGTGTCGGTCGAGGACACCTACGACGTGGACATCCACGACCGGCTGCGGGTGGGGCTTGAGGTGCAGCGGCTGGCCGACCGGTGTGTGCGGCGGCTGCGGGGGGCCGGGCTGTCGGGGCGGACCATCGTGCTGAAGGTACGGCGGTACGACTTCTCGACGCTCACCCGGTCGGAGACGTTGCGGGGGCCGACCGACGATCCGGCGGTGGTGCGGGAGGCGGCCGCGCGGTTGCTGGACTCGGTGGACACGACGGGGGGTGTGCGGTTGCTGGGGGTGGGGGTGTCGGGGCTGGCCGACTACACACAGGAGGATCTGTTCGCGCAGGCGGCGGCGGGGGAGGGGGCGGCGGAGTTCGCGGCGGAGGAGGAGGTTGCGGAGCCGGTCGCCGAGCGGGAGGTGGTCGCCGAGCGGCGGTGGCCCTCGGGGCACGATGTGCGGCATGCCGAGTACGGGCACGGGTGGGTGCAGGGAAGTGGGCTGGGGCGGGTGACGGTGCGGTTCGAGACGCCGGGGGCGGTGGGGCCGGGGAGGGTGCGGACGTTTCGGGTCGAGGATCCTGAGCTGGAGCCGGCTGAGCCGTTGCCGTTGGTGCCGGGGATTTCGGTGGACGGGGTGCGTATGTGACTGGCGTCAGGCCGGGCGGGGGTGGGGACGCTCACCGGCGCTTGCCGGGTGCCGCTGCGCCCACCCGTGCCGCCCTGCGGCACGCCTGCCCGCAGCTGGGTGGCTGAAGAGGGGCGGCTGGGCAGCGCCCCGTAAGGGGCGCGGGGCTGTATCGATTTGCGGCTACCGCCGCGTGGGCGCGAGCAACCC
The DNA here is from genome assembly GCF_019091475.1 of Streptomyces sp. GbtcB6. NCBI lineage: Bacteria > Bacillati > Actinomycetota > Actinomycetes > Kitasatosporales > Streptomycetaceae > Streptomyces > Streptomyces sp. GbtcB6. The sequence continues at coordinate 10,511 of NZ_JAGXJL010000039.1, forward strand.
CCACTCACCGGTAGCCGAACCACTACCGGACCCGGCGTCGGCGTCACGCACCCGCGTCCTCCGTGCCTGCCAGTTTGCCGAAGTGGTGGTCGGGGTGGTCGTGGGGCGGGGGAGTCGTGTCGAGGCCGTAGTGGTGGTAGAGCTGGAGTTCCTGTTCCGGGGAGAGGTGGCGGCCCACGCCGAAGTCGGGGGCGTCCTTGATCAGGGCGCGGTCGAAGGGGATGCGCAGGGTGCCCTCGACCAGTTCGCTGGGTTCCAGGGGCACGAAGGCGTCCCGGGAGAACAGGCCGGTGCGTATGGCCGCCCACTCCGGCACGCCCGTCGCGTCGTCGAGGTACACCTCGTCGATCGTGCCGATCTTCGTGCCGTTGCGGTCGAACGCCTTGCGGCCGATCAGGTTGCGCGGATCGATGTCGGTCTCCACGGGCCCTCCACTTGGTCGCAACTCATCCGTAAGCACTACAAAAGAGCACATTGAAGGAGGCGGCCACTCGAAGGCTCCGGTGTTGCCCGCGCTGGTAGGCTGGCAGGCGGCTGCTGACCCCGTGCGGGAGAGTCCTCCGGGCAACCGGAGGCGCCGAAGGAGCAAATCCTCCCCGGAATCTCTCAGGCTCACGTACCGCACGGACGAGGTCACTCTGGAAAGCAGGGCGGACGTCGACGGTGTCCGCCCTCACCGACGGTGAAAGCCGGGAGACCGCAGGGGCGGCCCCGGTGAAGCTCTCAGGTTGAGATGACAGAGGGGGAGGCCGTCGGGGTACCCGCGCCGGGGTACCCCTCGAAGGTCGCGTCAGACCAGGAGGCCTCCGCAATGACCGCCCAGCGTATTCCGCTCTCAGAGCTTGAGCAGGGTATCCCCTTCGAGCAGCGCCACATCGGGCCCGATCATGAGGCTCGGGCCAAGATGCTCGCCCAGGTCGGGTACGGCTCGCTCGACGAGCTGACCGCCGCCGCCGTGCCGGACGTGATCAAGAACGCCGACCGCCTGGAGCTGCCGGGCGCCCGGACCGAGGCCGAGGTGCTGGCCGAGCTGCGGTCGCTGGCCGACCGGAACCAGGTGCTCGACTCGATGATCGGGCTGGGGTACTACGGGACCTTCACGCCTCCCGTCATCCTGCGCAACGTGATGGAGAATCCCGCCTGGTACACGGCCTACACGCCCTACCAGCCGGAGATCTCCCAGGGCCGGCTGGAAGCGCTGCTGAACTTCCAGACCGTGGTCGCCGACCTCACCGGGCTGCCCACCTCCGGTGCCTCGCTGCTCGACGAGGGCACGGCCGCCGCCGAGGCCATGGCGCTGTCGCTGCGCATGGGGAAGAACAAGAAGGGCGTCTTCGTCGTCGACGCGGACGCCCTGCCGCAGACCATCGCCGTGATCCAGACCCGGGCCGAGCCGACGGGTGTGGAGGTCGTGGTCGCCGACCTCGCCGACGGCATTCCGGCGGACCTGGCCGCGCGTGAGATCAACGGGGTGCTCGTCCAGTACCCCGGCGCCTCCGGTGCCGTACGCGACATCAAGGCCGTCGTCGAGCAGGCCCACGAGGTCGGCGCGCTCGTCACCGTCGCCGCCGACCTGCTCGCGCTGACCCTGCTGACCTCGCCGGGCGAGCTCGGGGCCGACATCGCCGTCGGCACCACCCAGCGGTTCGGCGTGCCGATGGGCTTCGGCGGGCCGCACGCCGGTTACATGGCGGTCCGCGAGAAGTTCGCGCGCAGCCTGCCCGGACGGCTCGTGGGCGTCTCCGTGGACGCCGACGGGAACAAGGCGTACCGGCTGGCACTGCAGACCCGCGAGCAGCACATTCGGCGTGAGAAGGCCACCAGCAACATCTGCACCGCGCAGGTGCTGCTCGCCGTGATGGCCGGCATGTACGCCGTCTACCACGGGCCCGAGGGGCTCAGGGGCATCGCCCAGCGCACGCACCGGTACGCCACGATCCTCGCCGCGGGGCTCAAGGCCGGCGGTGTCGGGATCGTCCACGGCGCCTACTTCGACACCCTCACCGCGCGCGTGCCCGGCAAGGCCGCCGAGATCGTCGCCGCCGCCCGCCAGGGGGGCGTCAACCTGCGGCTCGTCGACGCCGACAACGTCTCCATGGCCTGCGACGAGACCACCACCCGCGCCCAGCTGGGCGCCGTCTGGACGGCCTTCGGCGTCGAGGGCGACGTCGAGGCGCTGGACGCCGTCGCCGAGGACACCCTGCCCGAGGCGCTGCTGCGCGCCGACGGCTACCTGACCCACCCCGTCTTCCAGCAGCACCGCTCCGAGACCGCGATGCTGCGCTACCTGCGCCGGCTCGCCGACCGGGACTACGCGCTGGACCGCGGCATGATCCCGCTGGGCTCCTGCACCATGAAGCTCAACGCGACCACCGAGATGGAACCGGTCACCTGGCCCGAGTTCGGCCAGCTGCACCCGTTCGCGCCCGCCGAGCAGGCGCAGGGCTACCTGACCCTCATCCGGGAGCTGGAGGAGCGGCTCGCCGAGGTCACCGGGTACGACAAGGTGTCCCTGCAGCCCAACGCCGGATCGCAGGGCGAGCTGGCCGGGCTGCTCGCCGTACGCGCGTACCACCGCGCCAACGGCGACGCGCAGCGGACCGTGTGCCTGATCCCGTCCTCCGCGCACGGCACCAACGCCGCCAGCGCGGTGATGGCCGGGATGAAGGTCGTCGTCGTGAAGACGGCCGAGGACGGCGAGATCGACGTCGCCGACCTGCGGGCGAAGATCGAGCAGCACCGCGACGAGCTCGCCGTGCTGATGATCACCTACCCGTCCACGCACGGTGTGTTCGAGGAGCACGTCGCCGACATCTGCGCGCAGGTGCACGAGGCCGGCGGACAGGTGTACGTCGACGGCGCCAACCTCAACGCCCTGGTCGGGGTCGCCAAGCCCGGCCACTTCGGCGGGGACGTCTCGCACCTCAACCTGCACAAGACCTTCTGCATCCCGCACGGCGGCGGCGGTCCCGGTGTCGGTCCCGTGGCGGTGCGCGCGCACCTCGCCCCGTACCTGCCGAACCACCCGCTGCAGCCCGCCGCCGGGCCGGCGACGGGCGTCGGGCCGATCTCGGCAGCCCCGTGGGGCTCGGCGGGGATCCTGCCGATCTCGTGGGCGTACGTCCGGCTCATGGGCGGCGAGGGCCTGAAGCGGGCCACGCAGGTGGCCGTGCTCAGCGCCAACTACGTCGCCAAGCGGCTGGAGCCGCACTTCCCCGTGCTCTACACCGGGCCCGGCGGGCTCGTCGCGCACGAGTGCATCATCGACCTGCGGCCGCTGACCAAGGCGACCGGAGTGAGCGTCGACGACGTCGCCAAGCGGCTCATCGACTACGGCTTCCACGCGCCGACGATGTCCTTCCCGGTGGCCGGCACGCTGATGATCGAGCCGACCGAGTCCGAGGACCTCGGCGAGCTGGACCGGTTCTGCGAGGCGATGATCGCCATTCGGGCGGAGATCGACAAGGTCGGGGCCGGGGAGTGGCCCGCCGACGACAACCCGCTGCGTGGTGCTCCGCACACCGCCGGTGCGCTGGGCGGCGAGTGGAAGCACGCGTACGGCCGGGAGGAGGCCGTCTTCCCGGCTGGGGTGTCCGCCGCCGACAAGTACTGGCCGCCGGTGCGCCGGATCGACCAGGCCTTCGGTGACCGGAACCTGGTGTGCTCGTGCCCGCCGTTGGACGCGTACGAGGACTGACGCACCGGGTTTGCACCGGGTTTGACAGAGGCCCCGCTTCGGCGGGGCCTCTGGTGTGTGGTGCTTGCTACGCCGGGTACGCGTGCGTCTGGGCCGCCTTCACCGTCGCCCAGACCGGGGCCCCGGGGTGCAGGTCCAGTTCGGCGGCGGCGACCGTGGTGAGGTCGGCGGCGAGGGCGAGTTCGCCCGTCAGGTCGGCGCGGATCTGGTCGCCGTGGGTCTCCAGGCCGGCGACCTCGCAGCGCCAGAGGTTGCGGGCGCTGGCGCCCGTGGGACGGTCCCGGAAGAGGGTGACGGCGCTCGGCGGGAACGCGACGAAGACGTCACCGGTGAGGTCCTCGGTGGTGGTGATGGCGGGGCCCGTGTCCAGCTCGACCGTGTGGCCCTCGGCGCGGCCCCGGTAGAGGTTGAGGCCGACCAGGTGGGCGATGTAGTCGGTGCGGGGGTGGCGGGCGATGTCGGCGGGGGTGCCCTCCTGGACGACCTTGCCGTGTTCGATGACGATCAGGCGGTCGGCCAGCACCATGGCGTCCAGCGGGTCGTGTGTGACCAGGACCGCGACCGCCTCGAACTCGACCAGGTGGCGGCGGAGTTGGGAACGTACGTCCAGGCGGGTACGGGCGTCGAGGGCGGCGAGCGGTTCGTCCAGGAGCAGCAGGCGGGGGCGGGTGGCCAGGGCGCGGGCCAGCGCGACGCGCTGGGCCTGGCCGCCGGAGAGACGGCGGGGTTTGACGCCGGCGTGTTCGGCGAGGCCCATGCGGTCGAGCCAGGCGGCCGCCTGGGTGCGGGCCTCGGCCTTCGTCGCGCCGTGGCAGCGGGGGCCGAAGGCGACGTTGTCGAGGGCCGTGAGGTGGGGGAAGAGGAGGTAGTCCTGGAAGACGACGCCCACCGGGCGGGATTCGGGGGGTGTGCGGTCCAACTCCGAGCCGTCCAGGTGGAGGTGGCCGGTGGTGAGGGGGGTGAGGCCGGCGAGGGCGCGGAGGGCCGTGGTCTTTCCGGCGCCGTTGGGGCCCAGGAGGGCGACGACCTCGCCGGGGGCGGCGGTGAGGGTGATGTCCAGGTGGAAGGCGGGGCGGGTGACGACGAGGTGGGCGTGGAGGCCGGTGGGGGTCGGGTGCGGGTGCGTGGTGGGTGCCCGGCCTTCGGCCGGGTTGGGGTTCCCACCCGCACCACCCGTGCGGCTGTCAGTGTCAGGTGCGAGTGGCCCCTGCGGGGGCTGAGCGCCGTCGGCGGCTGCGGGTGGTTCGTGGGGAGGCTGGGAGCCGTTGGCGGGCGCGGGTGGTTCGTGGGGAGGCTGGGCGGAGTCGGCGGGCGCGGGTCGTCCATGGAGAGGCTGGGTGCCGTCGGGGGGCGCTGATGGGCCGTGGGGAGGCGGTGCGCCGTCTGCTGCCCTGGGGTGTGGGTTTGTCATCGGGGTGTCGTCCAGCGGGTCGTCCTCATGATGCCGTCATCCAACGGTCCCGCAACGCCGCCAGCACCGCGATCGACACCGTCAGCAGCACCAGGCTGAGCGCGATCGCCGCGTCGGGGTCGTTCTGCAGGGCGAGGTAGACGGCGAGCGGCATGGTCTGGGTGCGGCCGGGGAAGTTGCCGGCGAACGTGATCGTCGCTCCGAACTCGCCGAGCGCACGCGCCCAGGCCAGGACCGCGCCGGCCGCGATGCCCGGGGCGATGAGCGGGAGCGTGACCCGGCGGAACGCCGTGAAGCGGGAGGCGCCCAGGGTGGTGGCCGCCTCCTCGTAGCGGGGGTCGGCGGCGCGGAGCGTGCCCTCGACGCTGATCACCAGGAACGGCATGGCCACGAAGGACTCGGCGACGACGACCCCGGCCGTGGTGAACGGGAGGGTGATGCCGAACCAGGCGTCCAGCCACTGGCCGACCACCCCGTTGCGCCCGAGGGCGAGCAGCAGGGCCACACCGCCGACCACCGGGGGGAGGACGAGGGGGAGGGTGACCAGCGCGCGCACGAAACCCCGGCCGGGGAACTCCGTGCGGGCCAGCAGCCAGGCCAGGGGGACGCCCAGGACGAGGCTGACGGCCGTCGCCGCCGTGGCGCAGACCAGGGAGAGCTGGAGGGCCTGCCACACCTCCGTGCTGGTCAGCAGGGACGGGAGGCTGCTCCAGGGGGCCCGCACCAGCAGGGCGACCAGTGGCAGGAGCAGGAAGGCCAGAGCTACCGCTCCGGGGAGGAGGAGCGGTAGCGGTACGGCTGCCCGAACGCGCCGGCGCCGTGGGCGGCCCGTGAGGGTGCCGGCCGCGGCCCCGGACGCGTCGGCCTTCGTCACGGCTTGAGGAACCCGGCGTCGTTCAGGACCTGCTGGCCCTCGGCGGACTGCACCAGGGCGATGAACGCCTTGGCCACCGTGGGGTTCGGGGCGTTCTTGAGGAGGGCGATCGGGTAGTCGTTGATCGCGTTGGCGGACTCGGGGAACTCCACGCCCTCCACCTTGCTGCCGGCGGCCTTCACGTCGGTCTTGTAGACGACCGCGGCGTCGGCCTCCTTGAGCACCACCTTGTTGAGGGCGGACTTCACGTCCTCCTCGTAGGAGGCCGGGGTGAGCTTGAGCTTGCTGGCGTCCAGGGCCTTCTGCGCGGCGGCACCGCACGGCACCGTCTTGTCGCAGAGCACGACCTTCAGCGACGACTTCGTCAGGTCCTTCAGCGAGGAGATCTTGTCGGGGTTGCCCGGCAGGGTGGCGATCTCCAACTGGTTGCGGACGAAGGTGGCCGGGGTGGTGGCGGTGTCCTTCTTGTCCGTCACGATCGCCATGGTCTTGGGGCTCGCGGCGGCGAAGACGTCGGCCGGGGCGCCGCTGGTGATCTGCGCGGCGAGGGTGTCGCTGCCGCCGAAGCTGAAGTTGACCTTGGTGCCCGGGTGGGCCTTCTCGAAGTCGGCCTTCAGGGTCGTGAAGCTCTCCTGCAGCGAGGCCGCCGCGAACACGGTGATCGAGCCCGACAGCTTGGGCGTCGCCGCCGCCGACGTGTCCGACTTCGTCGTCGCCGACGAGTCGTCGGAGGAGGAACAGGCGCTCAGGGCCAGCAGGGCCGCGACCGAGGCACCGGCCACCTGGAGCGTCCGCCGGGTCCGGCGCACGGAACGGGTCATCACGAGTGAACTCCTCTGATTTCAATGAGAAAACTGTCGCGCCCTGCTACGACCTGTGTATCAGCCGCCTGGCGATGATACTGCCGCATTTGCCAGGCGTAAGTCTTCTGTCACATCGCATGAGCTGCATACTTACGACTTGTATCTGGCATGTGCGTTTGTACGGTGAGGTGCTGCGGGTACCGTCATCCGGGAGGTGGCCGCACATGACGCTCGCCGAACTCGTCCTCACCGGAGACCTGGCACACCCGACCCGGCTGACCGTGCCCGACCTCCTGCGCTGGCCCCAGCACCGGGTGCGGGTCAGCTTCGAGTGCGCCACCAGCGGCATCCAGCACCACCGCTTCACCGGCCCACGGCTGTACGACGTCCTCACCGCCGCCGGACCCGGATTCGATCCCGGCCGGCGCAAGGACCGGCTGCGCTTCCTCATCGCCGTCTCCGGCGCCGACGGGCACCACGCGCTGCTCTCCTGGGCCGAGATCGACCCCGATTTCGCCCATGCCCCTGTTCTGCTCGGTGTCACCATCGACGACACCCCGCTGGACCGGGCGGGTCCGCAACTGGTGCTTCCCCAGGACCGTTGCGGGGCCCGGCACATCAGCGGCATCAGGGAGATACGGGTGGACGGGGCGTACGGCGGCTGGCATCCAGTGCCCGCCACACCCGGTCGCGCGTCAGCGGCAACTCCGTGAACCGCACGCCCGTCGCGTCCCGCAGCGCGTTGGCCAGTGCCGGGGCGACCGGGTTGAACGGGCTCTCGCTCATCGACTTGGCGCCCAACGGCCCGATGGCGTCGGCGGTCTCCATGAAGTGCACCTCGGTGCGCGGGATGTCGGCGTACTGCGGCAGCCGGTAGCGGCGGAAGGCGGCCGTCTCCACCTCGCCGCGCGCGTCCAGCCGTACGTTCTCGAAGAGGGTCGCGCCGAGTGCCTGGGCCACCCCGCCCTCCACCTGGCCGCGGCACTGCATCGGGTTCATCACCCTGCCCGCGTCGGCGGCGTGCACGCTGCGCAGGATGCGGATCTCCCCGGTGCCCGGATCCACGGCCACCCTGAACCACTGCGCGTTGAAGGCGACCGAGCGTGGGGTGCCGCCGAAGTGGCCGTCGGCGGCGCACTCGATGCCGACCGCGCGGGCGGCCGCGTACAGCTCCTTGAGCGGCAGCCGCCCGCCGGGGTGCAGGACGGCCTCCTCCGCCAGCCGGCAGTCGGCGCGCGCCACGCGCAGGTGGGCCGCGGCGAAGTCCAGGAGCAGGTCGGCGAGGGCGCGGGCGGCGCGCAGGGTGGCCTTGCCCGCGACCACGGTGCCGGTGGAGGCGAAGGCGCCCGTGTCGTGCCGTACGACGTCCGTGTCGGACTGGCGGACGGTGATCCGGTCGACGGCGGTGGCGAGTTCACCGGCCGCGATCTGCCGGTGGACGGTCGTGGTGCCGTTGCCGAACTCGGCGGTGCCGACGGCCAGGTCGAAGCCGCCGTCGGGGAGCAGGGCGGCCCTGGCGTCGGCGATGTGGCCGCCGGGCGGGCCCGTCGCGATCATCGCCAGTGCCGAGCCCTCGCCGACCAGCCAGCCGTCGGGGGCGGTGGCGGCTGGTTCCGCCTGGGCCCCGCGGACGATGGAGACGCACTGGTCGAAGCCGTAGCTCGCGATGTGCAGGTCCTCCTCGTGGCCGCCGGGGGTGAGCATCGAATCGCCGGGGCCGATGATGTTGCGGGCCTTGAGGTCGACGGGGTCCAGGCCGAGCCGGCGGGCCAGTTCGTCCAGGGCGGACTCGACCGCGAACAGCACCTGGCCCAGGCCGTAGCCGCGGAAGGCGCCCGCCGGGACGGTGTGGGTGTAGACGGAGTAGGCGTCGACCTTCTTGTGCGGGGCCCGGTACATCGCCATCGACTCGCCCACGCTGTGGAACATCACGGCGGGGCCGTGGTTGCCGTACGCCCCGGTGTTGGAGACCACCCGCAGTTCGAGGGCGGTCAGGGTGCCGTCGTGGCGGGCGCCCGCCTTCACGCGGACGGTGAAGGGGTGCCGGGTGGTGGCGCCGTAGAACTGCTCGGCGCGGGTGTACTCCAGCTTCACCGGGCGCCGCAGCCGCAGCACCGCAAGCGCCACGATGTCCTCGACCAGCATCTCCTGCTTGCCGCCGAAACCGCCGCCGACCCGGCCCGCGACCACCCGGACCTGCTCCGGCGGCAGGTCGTAGAGCGCGCACAGGGCGCGGCGGGTGAGGAACGGGGTCTGGGAGCTGGTGCGGACGGTGAGGCGGCCGTCGTCGTCGAGCCAGGCGACCGCGCCGTGCGTCTCCAGGCTGGCGTGCTGGACCCGTTGGGTGCGGAAGGTCGCCTCGTAGACGGCGTCGGCCTCGGCGAAACCGGCCTCGACATCGCCGATCTCGCCGTGCGCCTCGCCGACGACGTTGGCGTGCGGACGGGAGATGCGGGCGGCGGACGGGTCCTTGTCGTGGACGACGGGGGCGCCGGGGCGCATCGCCTCCTCCGGGTCCAGGACCGCGGGTGCGATGTCATATAGCACTGTGATGCGGCGGCAGCCCTCCTCCGCCGCCGCCTCGCTCTCCGCGACCACCGCCGCGACCCGCTGGCCGATGTGGCGGACCGTGTCGTCGAGGAGGCGGGTGTCGGCGGGGTCCTCCTCCGGGTGCTCGTGGCGGGCGGTGGAGTAGTGGCGTTCGGGGGCGTCGTGGTGGGTGAAGACCGCGTGGACGCCGGGGACGCGCAGGGCGGCCGAGGTGTCGATCGCCGTGATGCGGGCGTGGGCGTGCGGGGAGCGCAGCAGCTTCATGTGGAGCAGGCCGGGCACGTCGACGTCGAAGGTGTAGCGGGCGGTGCCGGTGACGACCTGCGGTCCGGCGGGCGCGGGCAGGTTGCGGCCGACGGACTCGCCGGCGGACGGCTCCTCGACGTGCCTGACGCCGCGCACGGCGTCCTCGATGGCACGGTAGCCGGTGCAGCGGCACAGGTTGCCCTTGAACGCCCGGGGGAGATCGGTGAGTTGGTCGTCGGAGAGGGCCGCCGTGGTCATCAGGAAGCCCGCCGTGCAGAAGCCGCACTGGAAGCCCTGGGCATCCAGGAACTTCCGCTGTACAGGGTGGAGTTCACCGTCGGGGGCGGCCAGGCCCTCGACGGTGGTGACAGTGCGGCCGTCGGCGCGGAACGCTGGGTAGAGGCAGCTGTGCACCGGTTCGCCGTCGACGTGGACCGTACAGGCTCCGCAGTCGCCCGCGTCGCAGCCCTTCTTCACCCCGAACCAGCCGCGCTCGCGCAGATAGGTGCGCAGACACTGGCCGGGACGCGGCTCGTCGTCGTGGCACCGTCCGTTGACCTCGATCCTCACCGGGTCACCTCCTGCCGGATCTCCTCCGCGTACCGGAACGTCATGTGCCGTCGCCACTCGGGCAGGCCGTGGATGTCGTCGAACCACTCGTCGTCGGCGACGGCCCCGCCGATCGCCGTCCGCAGAGCTTCGGCCGTCGGCGGCAGCGGGAACCACAGCCGAACCGGCCGCACGGTCGACGCGGTGACCGTCAGGGCGAACGAGCCGTCGACGGGATCCAGGGTGCCGATCACGAGGACGCCGGAGCGGCCCAGGCCGTAGAGGGAGGCCTGGCGGAAGGCGGTACGGCAGGCGAGCGCGCGGGCCGGGACGGTGACCGAGCGCAGCAGCTCGCCCTCGGCCAGGTCCCTGCGGCCCGCGCCGGTCACGAAGCCGGTGACCGGGACCCGCCGTCGTACGCCGTCCTGGGCGATCAGCAGGCACTCCCCGTCGAGGGCGGCCGTGAGGGAGATCATCGGGCCGGCCGGGAGGGCGTTGCAGAGATTGCCGCCGACCGTGGCCACGTTCCAGATCTTGAAGGAGGCGAGGAAGGCCCGGCAGCACTGCTCGACGAGGGGAGCGGCCGCCGTCGGCAAGGTCCGTGCGTAACGGGACAGCTGGGCGACGGTGCAGGTGGCGGCGATCTCCAGGGCGCCGTCCGGGGTGCGGTGCAGGGGGGGTCCAGCCGGTGCGGCTCAGGTCGACCAGGCGGCGCAGGTGCGGCTGCGGCTCCGTGAAGAGGTACGTCCCGCCGCCGAGCCAGGCGTCGCCGGGCCGCCAGGGGGCCGGGTCCCGGGCGTCGCGGATCTCCACCACCGTGTTCAGGTCCATGCCGGTCAGTGAAGCAACGCGCGAGGGGCCCGCACGACTGGTGCGGGGCACGGAAAAAACGAGCCGGGCGGGGCCGGTCCTGGATGATTCACCAAGAGACGTTCCGTGCTGAAAGACTTGCATTTACGATGCTGTAACTCGCACTCACCTGGTGGATGCGAGGTCGGCCCAAGGAGTCTGAGTACATGCACGTCGAACACCTCCTGACAGACCACTCCCTCGGGCTGCGTCCCCTGTGGGCGCAGGACGCCGCCCTGCTGGCACGGGAGATCAGCGGGGTGACGGTCACCGACCTGGAGGACCCGGCCCGTTTCGTGCGGCCGGGGGAGGTGGTGCTCAGCGGGCTGGTGTGGTGGGCGCCGGGCAAGGCGGAGCGGTTCGTGTCGGCCCTCAAGGCGGCCGGGGCCGCGGCACTGTTCGCCGGGGAGGAGACCCACGGGGGTGTGCCCGAGGAACTGGTGGAGGCCTGTGTACGGCACGGCGTCCCGGTCGCCGGGGTGCCGGCGCACATCATGTTCCGGGCGATCACGGACACCGTGTACCTGCGGCAGTGGGGCGAGCTGAGCCGCAGACAGGCGCTGCCGGAGACCGTCCGGGTCCGGCTGAGCAGGCTGCTCGCGCAGGAGTCCGGGCCCGTGGAGATCCTCGCGGCGGCCTTCGCGCATCTGGACCGGACCGCCGCGTATGTCTTCACGCCGTCGGGGCGGACCGTCGCGGCCACGGCCGCCGCACCGGGAGTGCCGGCGCGGGAGGCCGCGGCGCTGGTCGCGGACGGGCGCGGGATGACGGTGTCCGTCGCCGCCGACAGCGTCTCGCCGTACGAGCGCTGGCTGCTGTACCTGCCCGAGCCGGACAGCGCGCCGGCCGGGATGCTGCACGAGGTCGCCGCCGCGCTGGGCCGCTGCCAGGAGACGGCGGTCCGGCGCCGGTCGGCCGAGCGGCAGACGGCCGACGAACTGGGCGCGCTGCTGGCAGGCGCGGGGGCCGGGGCGGCGGAGGGGGTCCTGCCGGCCGCGGTGCGGGAGTGCGGGCTGCCCGCCGACGGGCCATACCGGGTGGTCGTCGCCGACACCGGAGCACGGCGGCCGGGGCTCGCCGAGGGCGCGCTGGCGGAGGTCGCCGGGCATGTCGCACCGCAGGCACCGCAGGCGGCGGTGGGGCGGCTGCCGGACGGGACCGCGTTCGCCGTGCTGCCCGCGGAGAGCATCGGTGAGGCCTGGGAGCTGGTCGCCGGCTGCGAACCCGGTGTCCCGCTGCACGGCGGGACCGGGTCGGTGGCGGCGGGGCCGGGCGAGCTGGCCGGGGCGCAGGCGCGCTACGCGCTCACCTCCGCCCGCGCCACCGCCCCGGACGCCTCCGTCCTCACCGACACCGCCACGCTCACCAGCCTCGAAGCGCTCCTCACCGGGGTGCCGGCCGACGTCCGTGCGGCCTACCGCCGTACCGTCCTCGGCTCGCTGCTCACCGGAGAACGGGCCGCCTCCGCCGTGCTGTTGAGCACGCTGGAGACCTTCCTGGCCTGCGACGGCTCCTGGGCGCGGACGGCGGAGGCGCTGCATCTGCACGTCAACACCGTGCACTACCGGATGCAGCGGGTGGAGCACTTCACGGGCCGGGACCTGTCCAGGCTGAGCGACCGGCTGGACCTGTGGGCGGCGCTGCTGTGCAGGTGAGCGGTTGACCGGATGGGCAGTTGACCGGATGAGTGGTTACCCGGTTACCCGGTTGGCGGTTGAGCGGATAACCGGATGGGCGGTCAGACGCGGTCGATGTGGACGTTCGTGGACTTCACCCGGGCGGTGGCCTCCATGCCGACCTCCAGGCCGAGCTCCTCGACCGCCTCCCGGGTCAGGAGGGAGACCAGCCGGTGCGGGCCGGCCTGGATCTCGACCTGGGCGGCGACATCGCCCAGCTTGATCGCGGTGACGATGCCGGGGAAGGCGTTGCGGACCGAGGTGTAGGAGGCGTCCTCCTCGCCGGTGCCGGCCCTGGCCAGTTCGACGGAGAACGCGGCGAGGTCCGCGCCGTCGATGAGCCGCCGGCCGCCCTCGTCACGATGGGTGGCCATCCGGCCCGCGTCGGCCCAGCGGCGGGCGGTGTCCGGGCTGACGCCGAGCAGCCGTGCCGCCTGGCCGATCGTGTAGGAAGGCATGCGCTCACGATAGGGCCAGGTGGCGGTGGAGCAGGACGTGGGGCGGCGGTCAGGTGAGGCCGGACGCGTCGAGGACCGCGCGCGCGTTCGTGTCGTCGATCTCGTGGCCGAGCCGCGCCAGCACATCGGCGCCCCGGCGCAGGGTGCCGCGCTCCACGGAGCGGCGGACGCCGGTGTCCAGCTCGTGCCAGAGCAGGGGATTGGCGTGCAGTACGCCCGGATCGAGTTCCAGGCGGCTGCCGTGGGTGTCGCGCAGGACCAGATGCGCCGCGACGTCCCCGTACTGGCCGACGTAGACGAGCGAGTCGGTGCGGACGGTACGGCGGCGCAGCGGGCCGCGGACGGCCAGCCAGCCGGGGCCCGCCGTGACGCGGGCCGGCAGCAGCATGGTGAGAATCGCGGCCGACAGGGCGGCCCAGAGCAGGGCGCGGGCCGGGGTGAGGGTGCCTGCGTCCCAGTCCACCAGAAGCGTCAGCACGCCGAAGCCGAGGGCACAGCCGACGGCCAGATGCGCGCTGCCGCGCCAGGTGCGGTCGCCCGCCGCCCGGCCCCCGCGTCTTATGTCCTCCATGAGGCCGACGGTAGGGGCCGGTGGGCGCGTAGGACCGGCCGCTGACAGGGTTCTTATGCGGACCGACCGGTTCTTGACGGGATTCTTACGACCAGGACGGGCCCGAGGCGAGCGCTCAGCCGGTGTGGACGCGCGGCCGCCGGGAGCGGTCCGGTTCCGCCTCGCGCAGTACCTCGCGGGTGACCGGGGCGACCTCGCCCTGGCCGAAGAGGAAGAAGCGCAGGAAGTTGGCGAACGGGTTGCCCTCGGTCCACTCGAAGTAGATGTGCGGGATGGAGCCGGTGTCGTCGCGGACGTGGAGCAGGAGTGCGGCCAGGGCGTTGGGGATGGAGGCCGACTCCAGGGTCAGCACGCGGTAGCGGTTGTGCAGGACGTCGCCGCGGACGGTCAGGCCCGCCTCGAACTCGGAGGGGTCGGTGAGCGTGACCTCGACGAAGACGAAGTCCTCCTGTTCGGGCATGTCGTTGTCGGCCCGGATCTGCTCGATCTTGTCGCGGTACTCGGCCTTGTCGCGGCGGTCCGGCTCGTTGGCGATGAACCGCATCTTGCGGCTGGCCATATCGCGGATGAATCGCTCCGCCATGTCGTCGAGGGTCACGCTGGTCACGCGCAGCTCGAAGGCGCGGGCGAGACGGGACAGCAGCGAGACGAGGATGATGCCGATGATGAAGCAGGCACCGATCTTCACACCGTCCGGCCGCTCGATGACGTTCACGACGGTCGTGTAGAGGAACACCACCGAGATGACCGCGAAGGCGATGGTCCAGTTGCGCTGCCCGGCCTTGCGGGCGGCGATGGTCACCGCGACCGCGGCGGAGCTGATCAGCACCAGCACACCGGTGGCGTAGGCGCCGCCCTGCGCGTCGACGTCGGCGTCGAAGATCCAGGTCACCAGGAAGGCGACCAGGGTGAAGACGATGACCATCGGGCGCACGGCACGGGCCCAGTGCGGGGCCATGCCGTAGCGGGGCAGGTAGCGGGGCATCAGGTTGAGCAGGCCGGCCATCGCGGAGGCGCCGGCGAACCACAGGATGGCGATGGTGGAGACGTCGTAGACCGTGCCGAAGGCGTTGCCGAGGTACTCGTGCGCCAGGTAGGCGAGCGCACGGCCGTTGGCGTCGCCGCCCGACTTGAACGCCTGCTCCGGGATCAGCAGCGTCGTGATGAAGCTGGTCGCGATCAGGAAGCAGCTCATGATCAGGGCGGCCGTGGTGAGCAGCTTCTTGGTGTCCCGGATCCGGCCGGTGGGCCGCTCCTCGGTGTCGCCCGGTTCGCCCTCGACGTGCGGCATGACCGCGACGCCGGTCTCGAAGCCGGACAGGCCCAGGGCGAGTTTCGGGAACACGATCAGGGCCACGCCGATCATGACGAAGACGTTGCCGTGTTCCGCGGTGAGGGCGCTGGTCCAGTCGGTGACGACGTGCTCGGCGGTGATGACGTGGTAGAAGCCGACGATCACGACCACGACGTTGAGCGCGAGGTAGATGCCGACGAGGGCGACCGCGACGCCGATCGCCTCCAGGAAGCCCTTGAGGAAGACCGCGCCGAGCAGGGCCACCAGGATCAGTGTGATGATCATCTGTTTGCCGTGCAGGGCGTCGGTGAGGTGCGGGTTCTCCACCAGGTGGGTGGAGGCGTCGGCGGCCGACAGGGTGATGGTGATGAGGAAGTCGGTGGCGGCGAAGCCGAGCAGGGTCAGTACGAACAACTTGCCCTGCCAGAAGGAGAGCAGCCGCTCCAGCATGGCGATGGAGCCCTCGCCGTGCGGGCTCTCCTCCGCGACGCGCCGGTAGACCGGCAGGGCGCCGGCCAGGGTGACTATGACGAGGACGATGGTCGCGATCGGTGACAGCAGGCCGGCCGCCAGGGCGGCGATGCCGGGCTGGTAGCCGAGGGTCGAGAAGTAGTCCACACCGGTCAGGCACATCACCCGCCACCAGCGCTGGCCCTTGTGCGCGGGCTCGGGCTGTGCCTGCGGGCCGCTGTGGCCGGCGCCCTTGCCCATGTCGGACAGCCCCTCCAGCATCCAGGCGCGCAGGCGACTGGGAGGGGGATGTTCGGTCGTGGCCATGGGGTGGGCTCCTGGTGTCCGGCGCGGGGTGTGCGGCGCAGCTTGATTCCGGCCATCACGCGGACGGCGGCACCAGCGTAAGCAGAGAGTGACGCGTGGGCCCACGGATCAGCGGGCGCTGGGCGTCAAGCTTGCGTTAAGAATCGCCTGACAGGAGGTGCCGCAGCATCAAGAAAGGGGGGCCTGGAGGCCGGTACGGGGCGTTCGGCTGTACGGGGGACGGCGGGCAGGTGCCGGGCGCCGGACACCGAGCGTTATCCCGTACCAGGTCCTGCCCGCGCTCTCACGCGCTCAGCGGTTCCCGTTCGACCGGACTGCCCGTCGAGTGGTGCATGTACTCGCGGACGAGCCGGAAGCCCGCGGTCCAGGCTTCGGGCTCCCGGCCGGCAGGCGACGGGGCGTCGGCGGGAGGTACGACGGGGCGGAGCCGCCCAGGGGTGCCGTCGCGGTGTGGTGCGCGGGTGCCCGTCGTTCGGAACGGGCACCCCGGCCCTCGCGGTCGGCATCGGATCCGTGGTCCGGGGCCGTGCGGCCGCCGCCGCCCGCGGCCCGCCCGGGCGGCCGACCGTGAACCTGCCCCTGGACGGGTGCGGAACAAGCCAACTCGGCACGGAATGTGCGGATCCCGTACGGGCGCCACGAGCGGGCCGTCAAGGTCCCGTCAAACCCGCCTGAAGGGGCGTCAGGAGCGCATCAAGGCCCGCTGTTCATGGCCTGATCCGGTCGCAGACTGACCGGCACGGGGGACGGGCGACCGTCCGTGGCGGGAACCTGGGAGGGGACCGTGACCATCACGGCCGGCACAGCACACAGACCTCCGGCGGAGGCTGTCGAAGAGCCACGGCAGGCCACGGTGGTCCCGCCGCCCGTACCCGACCCGGGGCCGCGGACAAGGTGCCCGGGGCGGCGGATCGTGGCCGCGCGGGCCGCTCTCTGCCGCCGTCTCCGGGCCACCGTGCCCGCACGGCTGCGCCTCCTGCGCGCGGCCACGGTCCTGCTCGCCGTCGCCCTCGGCGTCCTGCTCCTCGGCGCCGGCCTCGCGGCGAACAGCACCTGGGACGACGTGGCCGACCGCGACGCACCCCGCACCACCAGCGCGGCCGGCCTCAACCTGGCCCTCAACGACATGGACGCCCAGGTCGCCAACATCCTGCTGTCCAGCGGGGACGGCGGGACGGGCGAACTGGAGACCCCGCACGCCAAGGCGGTGAGCCTGTACGGTGACGCGCGCCGCGAGATCGGGCACGACCTGGGGACCCTGGCGGTCGCCGCCCAAGGGGACCGGGCCGACGAGAAGACCGTCGAGTCGCTCACCGACGACTTCGCCGAGTACCAGGAACTCGTCGGCCGGGCTCTGGAGAACGACCGTCGGGCCGGCGGCAAGCCGGACGCGATCACCGACTACCGTGACGCCACCGGCCTGCTGCGCAACAGCCTTCTGCCGGACGCGCGCAAGCTGGTCTCCTCCAACGACGCGGCCTTCAATTCCCACTACGCGGCGGCCCGTTCGGCGCTCTCCGCCCAGCTCGCCGCGGTCCTCGTCCTCGGTCTGCTGCTCCTCGCCGTCCTCGGTGTCCTGCAGTGGTACCTGGCCCGCCGCTTCCGCCGGATCCTCAACCCCGGTGTCCTGGCCGCCACCGTGTGCGCCCTCCTCGCCGTCGTCCTCGGCACGCAGCTGCTGTCCGCGACCGCCACGCACCTGCGCGTGGCCCGGCACGACGCCTTCGACTCCGTCGTCGCCCTCTCCCGCGCCCGCGCGATCGCCTACGACGCCAACGCCGACGAGAGCCGCTACCTCCTCGATCCGCAGCGCCGCACCCGGTACGCCGATTCCTTCCTCGCCAAGTCCCAGCAGCTGTACGGCATCCGGGGCGCCACGCTGTCGACGTACGACGCCCGGCTCGCCGCCACCTGGCAGGACTACCGCGCCGACGCCACCGACCTGCGCTTCACCGGCGAGTTCCGGCGCGAGCTGGACAACATCACCTTCCCCGGGGAGCGGGCCGCGGCCGAGAAGACGGTCGACGCGTACGCCGTCTACCAGCGCGACGACCGGAAGATCCGCGCGCTGCTGGCCGCCGGCGAGGAGCAGCGGGCGGTGGAGTTCTGCATGGGCTGGGAGGCGGGCACGTCCAACGCGCACTTCGGCGCGTGGATGACCGCGCTGGACGAGGTGACCGACATCAACCGGGCCCACTTCCGCGAGTCGGTGGGTGCGGGGCGGGGCGAGCTGACCGGCCAACTGCCCTGGGCGTGCGGGTTGTCGGTGCTCGCGGTGGCGCTGACCGGGCTGGGGCTACGGCCTCGGCTGGCGGAGTTCCGCTGACCGACGCAGGGCACCGCGACTCCCCGGGGCGCGGGGCCGTGTCGATCTGTCGCGGGTACGCGACCGGCCCTCAGCCACCCGCGGCCGAAGACCCGGCCCCTGCCCGCGGAGCGCTACGCGTCGGCCAGCCGCGCCTCCTCAAGGTCCAGCGACCGCTGGAGCCGTCTTCGGGTCGTGTCGCTGATGGTGTGCTCGTCGTACAGGCGTCGCAGCTCCGCCGCCTCCACCGCTATCAGGTCGCGGCGCAACTGCCGGTAGACCAGGTCGGCCGACTCGACGGTGCTGTCGGCCAGGCGGTCGCGGGCGTCGTCGAGGCGGGCGTTGAGGCCGCGCCGGAGCCGGTCGAGGACCACGTCCGGCACGGCCTCCAGCTCGGACAGCTCCTCCAGCCGCCGGATGCCCGCGTCGGCCAGCCGGCAGCGGGCGGCGGCCTCCTCGCGCTCGGTGTGGTCGGGCTCCAGGGCGATGCCGGAGCGGCGCACCACCGAGGCCAGCGAGAAACCCTGCACGACCAGGGTGACCACGACCACCGAGGTGGTCAGGACCAGGACCAGCGGGCGCTCGGTCAGCGCCGAGCCGTCCTTCGCCGTCACCGGGATCGACAGCGCGGCCGCCAGCGGCACCACGCCCCGGGTGCCGGCCCAGGTCAGCACCACCGGCACCCGCCAGTTCGGCCGCTGTATGCCGCCCTTGCGCTGTACCACCGCCGACAGCGGCGCCAGCCACAGCAGCCGCACCGCGATCAGCGTGCCGGCCACCGCCAGCGCGTACAGCGGCCAGGCCCGGTCACCGTCGGACAGCGCCCGGACCTGGGCGGGCAGCGCGAGCCCTATCAGGCTGAAGACCACGCTCTCCAGCAGGAAGACCACCGTGCCGTAGACGGCGTGCAGCTGGAGCCTTATGCGGGCGTTGGTGAGCCGGTCGCCGCGGCCGCCCAGCACCACGCCCGCCACGACCACCGAGGTGACCCCGGAGGTGTGGGCCGCCTCCGCGAGGACGTACGCCGCGTACGGCGTGACCAGGGAGATCACCGTCTCCAGGACCGGGTCCTCGGTGCGCCGCCTGATCACCGTGACGACGGCGGCGACGACCGCGCCGATCAGCGTGCCGCCGCCCGCCAGCAGCAGGAACTCGCCGCCCGCCGCCCCCCAGTTCGCCGCCGCCGAGGCCACCGCGACGCTCACCGCGACCCGGTAGAGGACCAGCGAGGTCGCGTCGTTGAAGAGGCTCTCCGCCTGGACCAGCATCTGCACCTTCGGCGGCAGGGCGAGCCGGCGGCCGAGCGCGGTCACCGCGACCGGGTCGGTGCTTGCCAGGATCGCGCCGAGGACCAGCGCCATCTGCCAGGACAACGGGGTCACCAGGGAGGCCACCGCGCCGACGGCCGCCGCCGAGGCCAGCACCAGACCGACCGCGAGCACGCCGACCGGCTTCCACACCGCGCGCAGCTCGCGCCAGGAGAGTTCTTCCGCGCTGGCGTAGAGGAGCGGCGGGAGGACGACCAGACCGATGACCTCCGGGCTGACCCGGATCGTCGGGGTGCCCGGCAGCAGGGCCACGGCGAGGCCCGCGACCACGAGGAGGGAGGGGGCGGGAATCCGCCATCGGCGGGCGAAGGTCGCCACCACCGTGGCCAGTACCACGAGTGCGAGAACCGTACCCACGCCGCGCATGCCGTCCCCCTGGGGTCCTGACAGGAGCCACTGTGACTCCCGGCCGACCAGACTTCCCGGCACACCGCCCTCACCCTATCCGGCCAAGGGCCGTCAAGACAGTGTCAACGTCCTCGTCAGCGGCGCCAGAGACGCGTCAAGAGGCCGGACCCGGGGCCTTGCGGCGCGCTTCCCTTTGAGGTGATGAACGACGTACCGCGCGGACGACTGAAGGTCTACCTCGGGGCCGCCCCAGGGGTCGGCAAGACCTACCGCATGCTCGACGAGGCACGGCGCCGCGCGTCCCGGGGCGCGGACGTGGTGGTGGGGTTCGCGGAGTGCCACGGGCGCCCCCTGACCGAGGCCATGACCGACGGCCTGGAGGTCGTGGAGCGGCTGCGCTGCGGCTACCGGGGCGGCGAGTTCGAGGAGATGGACGTCGCCGCCGTACTGGCGCGCCGCCCCAGGGTGGCGATCGTCGACGAGTTCGCACACACGAACATCCCCGGTGACGGCCGGCATCCCAAGCGCTGGCAGGACGTCGAGGACCTGCTGGCGGCCGGCACAGACGTGATCACCGCCGTCAACATCCAGCACCTCGAATCACTCAAGGACGTCGTCGAGAAGATCACCGGGGTGCCGCAGCACGAGACGGTGCCCGACGAGGTGGTCCGCAAGGCGGAGCAGATCGAGGTCGTGGACATCCCGCCCGAGGGCCTGCGCCGCCGGATGGCGCACGGCAACATCTACGCCCCCGAGAAGGTCGACGCGGCCCTCGCCAACTACTTCCGCCCCGGCAACCTCACCGCCCTGCGCCAGCTGGCCCTGCTCTGGGTCGCCGACCGGGTCGACGAGGCGCTCCAGTCGTACCGCGCCGAGCACGCCATCGGCGGGGTGTGGGAGACCCGGGAGCGGGTGGTGGTCGCCCTGACCGGCGGCCCGGAGGGCGACACGCTGGTACGACGGGCCGCGCGCATCGCCGACCGGTCGGCGGGCGGCGACCTGCTCGCCGTGCACGTGGCCCGCAGCGACGGCCTGGCCGCCGGAGTCTCGCACGCTTCGCTGGCCCGGCAGCGCCGGCTGGTCGAGGACCTCGGCGGCAGCTACCACTCGGTGGTCGGCGACGACGTGGCCACCGCCCTGGTGGACTTCGCGCGCGCCGAGAACGCCACCCAACTGGTCCTCGGCACCAGCCGCCGGGGCCGCCTGGAACGCTTCCTCACCGGGCCCGGCACGGGGGAGACGGTCACCGCGCTCTCCGGCGACATCGACGTCCACCGGGTGACCCACGAGCGGGCCGGCCGCGGCACCCTGCTGCCCTCCCGCCGCCGCACCCTGTCCACCCGCAGGCTCGTCGCCGGACCGGTCGCGGGGCTCGTCCTGCCCGTGCTGCTGACCGTCGCCCTCGCCCAGGTGCGCGGCACCGTCAACCTCACCAGCGAGGCCCTGCTCTTCCTGCTCGCGGTGGTCGGCGTGGCCTGCATAGGCGGGGTCACCTCCGCCGTGATCGCCTCCGTCACCGCGTCCCTGCTGCTCAACTACTGGTTCATCCCGCCCATCGGCCAGTTCACCCTGGACGACCCCAACGCCCTGCTGGCACTGGGGGTGTTCGCGGTGGTGGCCGCCGTCGTCGCCGCGGTCGTCGACCGCTCGCTGCGGCTGTCCAGACGCGCGGCCCGGGCCACCGCGGAGGCGGAGACCATGTCGTCGCTGGCCGGCAGCATCGTGCGCGGCGGCCAGACCATCCCGGCGCTGCTGGAACGCACCCGCGAGACCTTCGGCATGAACTCCGCCGAACTCGTCGACGAACCGCCGGACGGCGCCGACGCCACCGCCGTGCCCGCCGGTCCCGGCAACTACCTCGTGCTGCGCGGCCGTACGCCCTCCTCCTCCGAGCGGCGGGTGCTCGCCGCGTTCGCCGCGCACGTCGGCTCGGCGGTCGAACGGGCCCGGCTCGCCCAGGCCGCCGCCGAGGTCGAACCCGTACGCGCCGCCGACCGGATGCGCACCGCGCTGCTGCGGGCCGTCGGCCACGACCTGCGCACCCCGCTCGCGGCCGGCTGGGCGGCGGTGACCTCGCTGCGCAGCCGGGAGGTGGAGTTCACTCCGGAGGACCGCGACGAACTCCTCGCCACCGCCGAGGAGTCCATGGCCCGGCTCAGCCGCCTCGTCGACAACCTTCTCGACCTCAGCCGCCTGGAGGCCGGTGTCCTCACCCTCAACCTGCGGGCCACGGTCCTGGAGGAGGTGCTTCCGACCGCTCTCGCCGACACCCCCGCGGCCGAGGTGCACGGCGAACTTGAGGACATGCCGCCGCTGCTGGCCGACCCGCCGCTGCTGGAGCGCGTGATCGCCAACCTGGTCGGCAACGCGGCCCGCCACAGCCCGCCCGGCACACCCGTGCTGGTGACGGCGAGCGCGCTGGCCGGGCGCGCCGAACTCCGGGTCATCGACCGGGGCCCCGGACTGCCGGCGAACGGCCGCGACCGTCTCTTCGAGCCCTTCCAGCGGCTCGGCGACACCGACAACACCACCGGCCTGGGCCTCGGACTCGCTCTCGCCCGCGGGCTCACCGAGGCGATGGACGGCACCCTCACCCCCGAGGACACCCCGGGCGGCGGACTGACCATGGTCGTCTCGCTGCCCCTGGCCGACCGGGCCCAGCCCTTCCGGACACCGCAGCGCGTAGGAGGTGCCACATGAGCAGCACACACGCCGGCCTGGGACGCACGACCACCGGGCCCCTGCCCACCAGGGACCGGGCCGCCCTCGCCGCAGGCCTCGTCGCCCCGTTCCTGGTCGCCCTGGCCCTGGTCCCCTTCCGTACCGACCTGTCCCACACCAACGCGGCGCTGGTCCTCGTCGTGGTGGTCGTCGCGGTGGCCGCGCTGGGCAGCCGCCTCGCCGGAGCGGTGGCGGCGCTCTCGGCGGCCGCCTGGTTCGACTTCTTCGTGACCCGGCCGTACGAGACCTTCGACATCAGCGCCGGCGCCGACATCGAGACGGCCGTGCTGCTGCTGGTCGTCGGCCTGATCGTGGCCCGACTCGCCGCCCACGCCCGCAGACTGGAGGTCATCACGGTGACCGACGAGGGCTACCTCGCCCGGATCCACACCACCGCGGACCTGGTCCGGTCCGCCCAGTCCGCCGACACCGTCGTCGACCACGTGCGCGGCGAACTGACCGCGCTGCTCGGCCTGTCCGGCTGCCGTTTCGAGTACGGCACCCTGCTGGGACAGCCGGCCCGGCTGGGCAAGGACGGCGTGATCACCGTCGGGCGCCGGGCCTGGGACCTGGAGCGGAGCGGCTGGCCGGAGGGCGAGACCGAGCTGCGCGCGTACGGCAACGGGCACTACCTCGGCCGGTTCATGCTCACCCCGGGACCCGGGCCGGTGCCCCCGCGGCAGGCCCGGCTGGTCGCGGTGACGCTGGCCGACCAGACCGGGGCCGCGCTGGACGCGGCGGGACCGGTGGGCGCGGGCTGACCCGCAGGCGTGAGCCGAGGCGGACCACTGTTGACATGTTCTTGACGGATATTTGAACGGAGCTCGGGGGCCGGCCGGAACCACCGCCGCGGCTGGTGCCGTTCTGGCTGATGTGACGTCAACCCTCCCCGTACCAGCGGCATCCGGAGAGAGAACCGGGCACATGGTGATCTGCGGCGACGACGGTCTCGCGCACCG
The DNA here is from genome assembly GCF_019091475.1 of Streptomyces sp. GbtcB6. Classification (NCBI taxonomy): domain Bacteria; kingdom Bacillati; phylum Actinomycetota; class Actinomycetes; order Kitasatosporales; family Streptomycetaceae; genus Streptomyces; species Streptomyces sp. GbtcB6. Next base: position 33,927 of record NZ_JAGXJL010000039.1, read on the forward strand.
GCTCGCCGTCGAACTGGACGCCGTGTGCGGCGAGGTCGTCACCGTGGTCCTGCCGTCCGCCGACGACGAGCACGGCGCCCGGGTCGCCGCCCTGCACCGCGACCCGACGTCTGCCGTCCGCCTGCACATCTCGGCCCGCCCGGACGAGGCCACCCTGCGCGCGGCAGGCGTGGCACGGGCCGCCGCGCTCGCCCTGACCTACCGCGACGACCAGGCCAACGTCACCGCGGCCCTGCTCGCCCGCGCGGTCAACCCCTCCGTGCGGCTGGTCGTGCGGATGTTCAACCGGGAGCGCGGCAGCCATCTGGAGCGGCTCCTCGACCGGGCGGCGGGCCTGTGTGACGCCCCCGCACCCGACACCTCCACCACCGTGCTCTCCGACGCCGACACCGCCGTACCGGAGCTGGTCGCGGCAGCCGCCGTGGGCCACGGCCACACCCTGGAGGTCGAGGGCAAGGTCTTCCGTGGCGTCGTACGGCCCGCGGGCACCCCGACGCACGTCACCGACCTCGCCACCCTGGCCGTGCTCTCCGGCGCCCACGAGGACGACCCGGCCAGCCAGGACAGCGCCGAGACGGCCGGAGAGGACGGCACCCAGCTGCTGCCGGACGACCGGACGGCGTACCACCGGCAGTTCACGCACGGGCGGCTGATGCTGGAGGAGGTCGTCCACCTCGACACGGCCGAACCGGCCCGCCGCGCCTGGCGGTTCCGGCCGGTGCGCTGGGCCCGGGCGCGGTTCGCCCATCTGCCGTGGCGGGTCCTGCTCTCCCGGCAACTGGCCGCCGTCTACGGCTCGTTGGCCGCCGTGGTGGTCGCCCTGTCCACCGCCACCGCGCTCTTCGCGGACGAGCACCCCTGGTGGAAGAACGTCTATCTGCCCCTCCTCGACATCTTCACGATGGGGGATCCGGCGACCGAGGAGTCGCCCGCCCGCCGCATACTGCAACTCCTCGCCGGCTTCGTCGGGCTCGCCGTGCTGCCGCTCGTGGTCGCGGCGACCATGAACGCCACCGAGGCGTTCCGCACCGCGTCCGTGAACCATCCGCCCGACGACGACGTCAGCGGTCACATCGTCCTGGTCGGCCTCGGGATGGTCGGCACCCGGGTGCTGGACCGGCTGCGCACCACCGGCCACCAGGTCGTGGCCATCGAGCGGGACCCACGCGCCAGGGGTGTCGCGCTCGCCCGGGAACTCGGCGTCCCGCTGGTCCTGGAGGACGCGACCGCCCCCGGCGTCCTCGAACTCGCCCGGGTCCGGCAGTGCGGCTCCCTGCTCGTCCTCACCCGCGACGACGGCCAGAACCTCGACATCGTCATGGCCGTCCGGGAGGCCAACCCCGAGGTACGGGTGGTCACCCGGCTGTACGACGACGACTTCGCCGCGACCGTCCAGCGCACGCTGCGCGCGTCCTACCCGGACGCGCTCACCCGGAGCAGAAGCGTTTCCGCGCTGGCCGCGCCGTCGTTCGCGGCGGCCATGATGGGACGCCATGTGCTGGGGGTGATGCCGGTGGAGCGGGGGTCGCTGCTGTTCACCTGCGTGGACGTGGCCGGGCATCCGGAGCTGGAGGGGCGCTCGGTGCACCAGGCGTTCCGGCGGCGGGAGTGGCGGGTGCTGGCGGTGGGACCGGTCGGCGGGCGCGCCCCGGGACAGGCGGCCTTCGACTGGCGGCCGGCGCAGGGGCGGGTGCTGGTGGCGGGGGACCGGGTGGTGATGGCCACCACTCGGCGGGGGCTCGACGTGCTGATGACGGGGGTGCCGAGAGGGTGAGACGGGGGCGGCGGGGGAGCGGGGCTACTCCAGGCCCGACGCCTTGAAGACGCCCAACGCGTTCTCGCGCTCGACCTGTTCGCCGAGGCGGCTGAGCGCCATCGAGCCGCATGTGAGGGTGCCGGCCGCGGCGGCCTTGCGCGCGCTCTGGTCCACGCGCAGCCAGAGGTCGGGGTTTGCGACGAAGACCTGAGGGTCGATCTCCAGCCGGTCGCCGAAGGCGTCGCGGAGCAGCAGCCGGGGGGAGATGCCGTCGAGGCGGCGGACGGAGACCAGGAGGTCGGTGCGGACCCTGCGGGTGCGCAGCAGCCGACGCGAGGTGAGCCAGCCGTCGCCGGCGCGGACCCTGGCCGGGCAGAGGACGCCGAAGAGGAGCAGGGCGAGGGTGGTCCAGAGGGTGCCGCGCCACCAGGTGAGCGTGTCCGATCCGCAGTCGATCAGGAGGAGCAGGGCGAGGAGGGCGCCTGCGCAACGGGCCGATGCGTAGACGTCCTTGGACCAGCGGTGGTCCTCGATGGGGCGGGCTTCTTCGCCGTGCTGCATGGGGTGAAGGTAGGGAGCCGGGGGCGGCGGCGACAGTAGGTGCGGTATGTCTTTGACGGGACTCTGACGGTTGTGGGTCCGTGCGGGCCGGTGGGGGCTTGTCGCGCCCACGCGGCGGTAGCCGCACATCAGATACAGCCCCGCGCCCCTTTCAGGGGCGCTTCCGTCAAGGGCGTGTCAAAGTCGCCGCCACCCGCGCGAAGAACGCGCAAGGGATTGTCGGACCTGGTCGGGACGGGACAGAACCTGATCGCATCGCGCGCGGTGCTTCCGCGCGCGAAACGTATGTCCCGTTCGTTAAGGAGCACCCGCCCATGTCCGTACTGACCGTCGAACCGGGCGAAGTGCCCGCCGGCGAGGAGCCGCCCGATACCGGGGAACGGCATCGCCTCACCGCCGTCACCGGCCTCGCCGCGCTGTCGCTGGACGCGATGGCGTCGGTGGCGTACGGACCGGAGGCCATCGTGCTCGTGCTGGCCGCCGCCGGTGCGCACGGGCTCGGCTACACGCTGCCCGTCACCCTCGCCATCGCGGCTCTCCTCGCGGTGCTCGTCGCCTCGTACCGGCAGGTCATCGCGGCCTTCCCGGACGGGGGCGGGTCCTATGCCGTGGCCCGGACCCACCTCGGCGCCCGGACCAGCCTGGTGGCCGCCGCCTCCCTGGTGCTGGACTACGTCCTCAACGTCGCCGTCGCCGTCACCGCCGGTGTCGCCGCCCTCACCTCCGCCTTCCCGGCGCTGTATCCCCACCGGCTGTGGCTGTGCCTGGCCGTGCTGGTGCTGGTCACCGGGGTGAACCTGCGAGGCATCGTGGAGTCGGCGAAGGCGTTCATCGTGCCGACGGTCGTGTTCGTGGGGTCGATCTTCGTGCTGATCGTCGTGGGGCTCTTCCGGTCCTCGCCGGCCAGTACGGCCACCGCCGCCGGACATGCCTCCGTGCTCGCCGACAACGCCTCCAGCGTGGGCGCCCTGCTCCTGCTGAAAGCTTTCGCCTCCGGCTGTGCCGCCCTCACCGGCGTCGAGGCCATCGCCAACGCCGTGCCCTCCTTCCGGGTGCCCCGCGCGAAGCGGGCCCAGCACGCCGAGGTCGCCCTGGGGGCGGTGCTGGGCGCGATGCTGATCGGGCTGTCGGTGCTGATCTCCCGCTTCCATCTCCAGCCGGTCGAGGGCGTGACCGTCCTCGCCCAGCTCGCCGACGCCTCCCTCGGCCACAACTGGGGCTTCTACGTCATCCAGTTCGCCACGATGATCCTGCTGGCGCTGTCCGCCAACACCTCGTTCGGCGGACTGCCGGTGCTGCTGAAGCTGCTCGCCCGGGACAACTACCTGCCGCACGTCTTCGCGCTGAAGGCCGACCGGCAGGTGCACCGGCACGGTGTGCTCGCCCTGGCCGTCGTCTCGGCCGCGCTGCTGGTGTTCTCCGGCGGCGACACCAACACGCTGGTGCCGATGTTCGCCATCGGGGTCTTCGTCGGGTTCACCGTGGCCCAGGTGGGGATGGTGCGGCACTGGCGGCTGGAGCGGGGGCCCGGCTGGCGGGGGAAGGCGCTGCTCAACGGGTTCGGGGCGGTCCTGACCGGTGTCGCGACCGTCGTCGTGACCGCCGGCAAGTTCACCGAGGGCGCCTGGCTCGTCGTGGTCATGCTGCCGTTGCTCGTCGCCGCCTTCGTCGCCGTGCACCGCGCCTACGGGCGGATCGGGGAGCGGCTCGGGCTCGGGCGGATCCCGGAGCCCCCGTACCGGGAGCGGTCGGTCGTGATCGTGCCGGTGTCGTCCCTGTCCCGGCTCACCTCCGAGGCGCTCTCCGCGGCCGCGTCCCTCGGCGACGAGGTCCGTGCCGTCACCGTCTGCCACCCCGACCCCGAGGACCGGGCCCAGCTGCACGCCCTGGAGCGCGCCTGGGCCGAGTGGGACCCCGGGGTGCCGCTGGTCCGGCTGACGTGCGAGCGGCGCACCCTGGGCCGTCCCATCGCCGCCTATGTCCGTGAGGTGACCGCCGCCGAGCCGGCCACCCAGGTGACCGTGCTGATCCCGGAGGCCGAGCCCGAGCGGCTCTGGCAGCGGCTCCTGCAGAACCAGCGTGGTGCCGTCGTCGCGCACGCCGTGCGGCGGGAGACCGACGCGGTGATCTGCCGGCTGCGGTTCCGCCTGTGCTGACCCGCCCGAGGCGCCTGAGGCCGGCGTTCCCCCAGTTCAGGGTGGTTTCGGCGGCCGAACGGCGGCTTCCGGTCGCGGGTCGGTCGAGCGGGCGTAAGAGTCCCGTCAAGGGCGTGAACGCCGCCGTAAGGGACCCGTCAACGGCAGCTGAATCCGGCCAGAAAGACGCTTTCCTCTAACAGTCCAAGTCCGTTCCGAACCTCATCCAGGAGTTCACGATGGCCGATCTGGCCTTCGTCGTCACCGTGCTCGCGGGTTTCGCGCTGGTGGCCCTCATCGCCAAGGGGGTGACCAAGCTGTGACCGCCGAGAACATCGTCGGCCTCGTCGTGGCCGTCGCCCTGCTGGGCTATCTCGTCCTCGCCCTGATCTTCCCGGAGAGGTTCTGAGACAGCCATGGGTCCCGTAACCGCCGCCGTGCTCCAGCTCGTCGCGCTCATAGGCGCGCTGGCGCTCTGCTACATCCCCTTCGGCAACTACATGGCCAAGGTCTACTCCTCCGACAAGCACTGGCGCGTCGAGAAGTGGATCTACAAGGGCATCGGCGCCAACCCCGACACCGAGATGCGCTGGCCCGCCTATCTGCGCGGGGTCCTCGCCTTCTCCCTCGTCGGCGTCCTCTTCCTCTACCTGCTGCAGCGGCTCCAGGGCATCCTGCCCGGCTCGCTCGGCTTCTCCTCGGTCAACCCGGCGCAGTCGTTCAACACGGCCGTCTCCTTCGTGACCAACACGAACTGGCAGTCGTACTACGGCGAGCAGACCATGGGGCACGTCGTGCAGACCGCCGGTCTGGCCGTGCAGAACTTCGTCTCCGCCGCCGTCGGTATCGCGGTCGCGGTGGCGCTGGTGCGCGGGTTCGCGCGCTCCCGCACCGGTGAGATCGGCAACTTCTGGTCGGACCTGGTGCGCGGCACCGTCCGCATCCTGGTGCCGTTCGCCGCGATCGCGGCGGTGATCCTGGTCGCCTGCGGTGCGATCCAGAACTTCTCCGGCATCCACGAGGTCGGCCAGTTCGTGGGCGGCTCGCAGCAGTGGAACGGTGGCGCGGTCGCCTCGCAGGAGGCCATCAAGGAGCTGGGCACCAACGGCGGCGGTTACTTCAACGCCAACTCCGCCCACCCCTTCGAGAACCCGACGCCCTTCACCAACCTCTTCGAAATCTTCCTGATCCTGCTGATCCCGTTCGCGCTGACCCGCACCTTCGGTGTCATGGTCGGCTCGGTCCGGCAGGGTTACGCGATCCTCGCCACCATGGGCACCATCTGGCTCGGCTTCACCGCACTGATGATGTGGACCGAGTTCGCCCACCACGGCCCGGCGCTCCAGCTCGCGGGCGGTGCCTACGAGGGCAAGGAGGTCCGCTTCGGCGTCGGCGGCTCGTCGATCTTCGCGGTGGCGACCACGCTCACCTCGACCGGCGCGGTGGACTCCTTCCACTCCTCGTTCACAGGCCTGGGCGGTGGTATCACCCTGCTCAGCATGATGCTGGGCGAGATCGCCCCCGGCGGTACCGGCTCCGGCCTCTACGGCATCCTGATCATGGCGATCATCGCGGTGTTCATCGCCGGTCTGATGGTCGGCCGTACGCCCGAGTACCTGGGCAAGAAGATCGGCGCCCGTGAGATCAAGCTGTCGGCGATCTACATCCTGATCACCCCGGCGCTCGCGCTCGTGTTCGCCGCGGCCTCCATGGCCCTGCCGACCCCGCCGCACTCGATGCTGAACTCCGGTGCGCACGGCTTCTCCGAGGTGCTGTACGCCTTCACCTCGGCGGCCAACAACAACGGCTCGGCCTTCGCCGGCCTGAACGCGAACACCGACTGGTTCAACACGATGACCGGGCTCGCGATGCTGTTCGGCCGCTTCCTGCCCATGGTGTTCGTGCTGGCGCTGGCCGGCTCGCTCGCCGAGCAGAAGCCCGTCCCGGCCACGGCCGGCACCCTGCGCACCGAGAAGCCGCTGTTCACCGGCCTGCTGGTGGGCGCGATCATCATCATCACCGGTCTGACCTACTTCCCGGCCCTGGCGCTGGGCCCGCTGGCCGAGGGGCTGGCGTCGTGACCGCCCGAACGGAAGCCCACGAGGACACCATGTCCACACCCACCCTTGCGCCCCACCAGGATGCGCCGACCGGGCACAAGCCCGCCGAAGGCCGCGTCGGCGCGGGCCTGTTCGACCCCAAGCAGCTGATCAAGTCCCTCCCCGAGGCCTGCCGCAAGCTCGACCCGCGGGTGATGGTCAAGTCGCCCGTGATGTTCGTGGTGTGGGTCGGCTCGATCCTGACCACGGTCTTCTCCTTCAAGGACCCGGGCGACTGGTTCGGCTGGACCATCAGCGCCTGGCTGTGGCTGACCGTGATCTTCGCCAACCTCGCGGAGGCGGTCGCCGAGGGCCGCGGCAAGGCCCAGGCGGACACCCTGCGCAAGGCCAAGACCGACACCGTCGCCCGGCGCCTGGTGGGCGACACCGAGGAGCAGGTGCCCGGCACCGAGCTGAAGATCGGTGACCTGGTCGTCTGCGAGGCCGGCGACATCATCCCGGGTGACGGTGACGTCATCGAGGGTGTCGCCTCGGTCGACGAGTCGGCGATCACCGGTGAGTCGGCCCCCGTCATCCGCGAGTCCGGCGGCGACCGTTCGGCGGTCACTGGCGGTACGAAGGTGCTGTCCGACCGGATCGTCATCAAGATCACGACGAAGCCGGGCGAGACCTTCATCGACCGGATGATCAGCCTCGTCGAGGGCGCGGCCCGGCAGAAGACGCCGAACGAGATCGCGCTGAACATCCTGCTCGCCTCGCTGACGATCGTCTTCCTGCTGGCCGTCGCCACCCTGCCGCCGTTCGCGGACTACGCGGGCACCCACCTCACGATGGTCGTACTGGTCGCCCTCCTGGTCTGTCTGATCCCGACGACGATCGGCGCGCTGCTGTCGGCGATCGGTATCGCGGGCATGGACCGGCTGGTCCAGCGCAACGTGCTCGCCATGTCCGGACGGGCCGTCGAGGCCGCCGGTGACGTCTCCACCCTGCTGCTGGACAAGACGGGCACCATCACCCTCGGCAACCGCCAGGCCTCCGAGTTCGTGCCGGTGCGCGGGGTCACCGAGGCCGAGGTGGCCGACGCGGCCCAGTTGTCCTCGCTGGCCGACGAGACGCCCGAGGGCCGCTCCATCGTCGTCCTCGCCAAGGAGAAGTACGGCCTGCGCGAGCGGCACCAGGGCGAGCTGGCGCACGCCGACTGGATCGCCTTCACCGCCCAGACCCGGATGTCGGGTGTGGACGTCGACGGACGCAAGATCCGCAAGGGCGCGGCCGGTTCGGTCATCGCCTGGGTCCGCGAGCAGGGCGGCACCGTCGCCGAGGACGCGGACACCCTCGCCAACGCCATTTCGGAGGCCGGTGGCACCCCGCTCCTTGTCGCGGTCGAGGACGCCGAGGGCGCCCGGATCCTGGGCGTCATCCACCTCAAGGACGTCGTCAAGGAGGGCATGCGCGAGCGGTTCGAGGAGCTGCGCCGCATGGGTATCAAGACCGTCATGATCACGGGTGACAACCCGCTGACCGCCAAGGCGATCGCCGAGGAGGCGGGCGTCGACGACTTTCTCGCGGAGGCCACCCCCGAGGACAAGATGGCGCTCATCAAGCGGGAGCAGGCGGGCGGCAAGCTGGTCGCGATGACCGGTGACGGCACCAACGACGCGCCGGCGCTCGCGCAGGCCGACGTCGGCGTGGCGATGAACACGGGTACGTCGGCCGCGAAGGAGGCCGGCAACATGGTCGACCTCGACTCGAACCCGACCAAGCTCATCGAGATCGTCGAGATCGGCAAGCAACTGCTGATCACCCGCGGTGCGCTGACCACGTTCTCCATCGCCAACGACGTGGCGAAGTACTTCGCGATCATCCCGGCGCTGTTCGCGGCCGTCTACCCGGGCCTGGACAAGCTCAACATCATGGGCCTGTCCTCACCCGACTCCGCGATCTTGTCGGCCGTCATCTTCAACGCGCTGATCATCGTCGCGCTGGTGCCGCTGTCCCTGAAGGGTGTGCAGTACCGGCCGGTGAGCGCGGACAAGATGCTGCGCCGGAACCTGACGATCTACGGCCTCGGCGGTCTGATCGCCCCGTTCATCGGCATCAAGATCATCGACCTGCTCATCTCCCTCATCCCCGGGCTGTAATTTCTTGAAAGCGTGCTGAAGGCCATGAACAACTCCGTAAGCAACACCGCCCGGTTGCTCTGGGCCGGCCTGCGGGCCCTCCTGGTACTGACCCTGGTGACGGGCGTCGTCTACCCGCTGGTCGTCACCGGTATCGCCCAGGCCGCGTTCCACAACAAGGCGAACGGCTCCGAGATCAAGTCGGACGGCAAGGTCGTCGGCTCGTCCCTCATCGGGCAGTCGTACAACCTGCCGCTGAAGAAGGGCCAGCAGACCCCGCACGCGGACCTGCAGTGGTTCCAGGGCCGCCCGGCCAACGGACTCGGCAGCAACAGCATCAACACCCAGTACAAGTTGATCCTTTCGGGTGCGACCAACCTCGCCGCCGACAACAAGGTGCTGATCCAGCAGGTGAAGGACGCCAAGGCCGCGGTCGTCAAGGACAACTCCGTGCCCGGCTACACCGTCAGGCCGTCGGACGTTCCCGCGGACGCCGTCACCTCCTCGGGCTCCGGCCTGGACCCGGACATCTCCCCGGCCTACGCCGAGCTCCAGGTCCACCGGGTCGCGGCGGAGAACAACCTGTCCGTCGCCCAGGTGCAGAAGCTGGTGAGGGACCACACCGACGGCCGCACCCTCGGCTTCATCGGCGAGCCCCGGGTGAACGTCCTCGAACTCAACATCGCGCTGAAGGAACTGACCAAGGGCAGTTGAGGGAACCGATGACCCGAGTGCTGGTCGTGGAAGACGACCCCCAGCTCGTACGGGCACTCGTGATCAACATGCAGGCACGCCAGTACGGAGTGGACGCGGCGCCCGACGGCGCCACGGCCCTCCGGCTGGCGGCCGCGCGTCAGCCGGACGTGGTGATGCTCGACCTCGGACTGCCCGACATGGACGGGGTCGACGTCATCAAGGCGCTGCGCGGCTGGACCCGCGTACCGATCCTGGTGCTGTCCGCGCGGCAGGCCTCCGACGAGAAGGTCGCCGCGCTCGACGCGGGCGCCGACGACTACATCACCAAGCCGTTCAGCATGGACGAACTCCTCGCCCGGCTGCGGGCCGCGGTCCGCCGCACCGAGGACGCGCCCCTCGCCCCCGAGACCACCCTGGTGGAGACCGACGACTTCACCATCGACCTGCTCGCCAAGAAGGCCGTACGCTCGGGCCGCGACGTGCGCCTCACCCCCACCGAGTGGCATCTGCTGGAGATCCTGGTCACCAACCCCGGCCGGCTCGTCACGCAGAAGTACCTGCTGCGCGAGGTGTGGGGGGTGTCGCAGAGCAACAAGACCAACTACCTGCGGGTCTACATGGCCCAGCTCCGCCGCAAACTCGAGGCGGACCCCTCGCATCCCCGGTACCTGATCACCGAGCCCGGCATGGGCTACCGCTTCGAAGGATGACATGGCACGCGGCAGGCTTCGGATCTACCTCGGCGCGGCTCCCGGCGTGGGCAAGACCTACGCCATGCTCTCCGAGGCCCACCGCCGGATCGAACGCGGCACGGACTGTGTCGTCGCGTTCGTCGAGCACCACGACCGGCCGCGCACCGAGGTGATGCTGCACGGCCTGGAGGAGATCCCCCGCCGCGAACTGGATTACCGGGGCGCGGTGTTCACCGAGATGGACGTCGACGCCGTCCTCGCGCGCCGCCCCCAGGTCGCCCTCGTCGACGAACTCCCGCACACCAACATCCCGGGCTCCCGCAACGCCAAGCGCTGGCAGGACGTCGAGGAACTGCTGGCCGCAGGCATCGACGTCGTCTCCACCGTCAACATCCAGCACCTGGAGTCCCTCGGGGACGTGGTGGAGTCCATCACCGGGGTACGGCAGCAGGAGACCGTGCCCGACGAGGTGGTACGGCGCGCCGACCAGATCGAGCTGGTCGACATGTCACCGCAGGCCCTGCGCCGCCGGATGGCGCACGGCAACATCTACCAGCCCGACAAGGTCGACGCGGCTCTCTCCAACTACTTCCGGCCCGGCAACCTCACCGCCCTGCGCGAACTCGCCCTGCTCTGGGTCGCGGACCGGGTCGACGAGTACCTGAACGAGTACCGCAGCGAGCACCGGGTCTCGAAGATCTGGGGCTCCCGCGAGCGGATCGTGGTCGGCCTCACCGGCGGACCGGAGGGACGGACCCTGATCCGGCGGGCCGCCCGGCTCGCCGAGAAGGGCGCCGGCGGCGAGGTGCTCGCCGTCTACATAGCGCGCAGCGACGGCCTCAACTCCGCCTCCCCGAAGGAACTCGCCGTCCAGCGCACCCTCGTCGAGGACCTCGGCGGCACCTACCACCACGTCGTCGGCGACGACGTCCCGGCCGCGCTCCTCGACTTCGCGCGCGGGGTCAACGCCACCCAGATCGTCCTCGGCGTCTCCCGGCGCAGAAGCTGGCAGTACGTCCTCGGACCGGGCGTCGGCGCCACGGTCGCCCGGGACTCGGGACCCGACCTCGACGTGCACCTCATCACGCACGACGAGGCCGGCAAGGGGCGGCTCCCGCTGGGCCGTTCGGCGCGGCTCGGCCGGTCCCGGCTCATCTGGGGCTGGCTGACCGGCGTCCTCGGCCCGGTCCTGCTCACCTGGCTGCTGACCTCCGTCGCACCGGAGGTGGGCCTGGCCAACGACATGCTGCTGTACCTCGCCCTGACGGTCGCCGCGGCCCTGCTCGGCGGTCTGCTCCCGGCGCTCACCTCGGCGGTGGTCGGCTCCCTGCTGCTCAACTGGTTCTTCACCCCGCCCGTCCACACCCTCACCATCGCCGACCCGAAGAACATCGTCGCCATCGCGATCTTCGTCGGGGTCGCCGTCTCGGTGGCCTCCGTCGTGGACCTCGCGGCCCGGCGCACCCAGCAGGCGACCCGGCTGCGCGCCGAGTCGGAGATCCTGTCCTTCCTCGCGGGCAGCGTGCTGCGCGGCGAGACCAGCCTGGAGGCACTCCTGGAACGGGTCCGGGAGACCTTCGGCATGGAGTCGGTGGCGCTGCTGGAGCGGGCTGACGACGTGACGCCGTGGACCTGCGCCGGGAGCGTCGGGCCGCAGCCCTGCCAGTCGCCGGAGCGCGCGGACGTCGACGTGCCGGTCGGCGACCACATGACCCTCGCCCTGTCGGGACGTGTGCTGCCGGCCTCCGACCGGCGGGTGCTGGCCGCGTTCGCCGCCCAGGCGGCCGTCGTGCTCGACCGGCAGCGGCTCCAGCAGGAGGCCGACCAGGCGAAGGAGCTGGCGGAGGGCAACCGCATCCGCACCGCCCTGCTGGCCGCGGTCAGTCATGACCTGCGCACCCCGCTGGCCGGCATAAAGGCCTCGGTGTCGTCGCTGCGTTCGGACGACGTGGAGTGGTCCGAGCAGGACCGGGCGGAGCTCCTGGAGGCCATAGAGGCGGGTGCCGACCGCCTTGACCACCTCGTCGGCAACCTCCTCGACATGTCCCGCCTGCAGACCGGCACCGTCACGCCCATCGTCCGCGAGGCCGACCTGGACGAGGTGGTGCCGATGGCGCTCGGCGGGGTCCCCGAGGACAGCGTCGAGCTGGACATCCCGGAGACGCTGCCGATGGTCCACGTCGACAAGGGGCTGCTGGAGCGGGTCGTCGCCAACGTGGTCGAGAACGCCGTCAAGTACAGCCCCGCGGACACCCCCGTGCTGGTGAAGGCCAGCTCCATGGCCGACCGGGTGGAGGTGCGGGTCGTGGACCGCGGCCCCGGCGTCCCGGACGAGGTCAAGGAGCGCATCTTCGAGCCGTTCCAGCGGTACGGCGACTCACCGCGCGGTGCGGGGGTGGGGCTCGGCCTGGCCGTGGCCCGGGGCTTCGCCGAGGCGATGGGCGGCACGCTGGCCGCCGAGGACACCCCGGGCGGCGGCCTCACCATGGTGCTGAGCCTGCCGACGGCACCGGGACGGGGACCGGGGCGGCCGGACCTCTCGGCCGCGGTGACCTCATAGCACCTCTGCCGCGTGGCTCAGCAGGGCAACTTCCTTACGTCCAGCGGTAGATGCCAGGCATTGCGGCGGTGTGCGGAGGCCAGTTCCCCCTCCAGCGGGGACGGCGGTATCGCGAGGACCGGGCAGTGCGCGTGGGCCAGGCAGTAGCGGGTGACGCGGCCCGAGAAGGCCCGGTGCCAGCCGCGCCGGCCCGCGCCGACGACCAGGATGTCGTCGTCCCGGTCGGCCGTCTCCACCAGGGCCAGGCCGGGGCTGGCGCGCACCACCGTGCCGTGCAGCGCAACGCCGGGGCCGGTGTCCCCGAAGACCTCGTCGAGCAGGCCGAGCAGCCGCTCCCGGGCCGTCCGCTGCCACTCCTCGACCAGCGGTGGCGGGACCGGGGAGCGCCGCGCCGCCAGTTCACCGCCCGGCGGCTCCCAGGCCAGCACCGGCCACAGCTCGGCTTGCCGCCGCCGGGCCTCCGTCACCGCCCGGCGCAGGGCGGTGACGCTGCCCAGCGAACCGCTCACCCCGACGACGACCCGACCGGATGTGCAGGTGTCGTAACCAGACATGTATCCACCGTACTTCGGCAGCGGGCCCCGGGCGTGTCCCAGGGACGGACAACGTCCATGACACTCCTCCCAGCCGGGCGCGGGCCAGCCCCGCAGTCTCTTCTTGGCACGCCTCTGACACCCGCGACCAGCAGTGACGAGCCCGCCGTCAGCGTCCCGTCAACGTCGCCGCGATCACCGTCAGCGTCCCGTCATGAGGCATCGGCGAGGTGCCGGAAGCGGGCATAGCGTCTGGGGCGAGCCCCGGCCGGCCTCCCCGCGTCCGGGGCACCAGCTCCTTCCTGTGCCAGGAGGCATGCCATGCCAGAACTCTTGTGCGGTGACGACCCGGAGCCTTCCGATCGCTCCCCGGCCGGACCCCTGTTCGTACCGGTCCGGCCGGGACCCGCGGGGTGCGCGGCCCGGCTCTTCCGCACCCCGCTCGGCGAGCGCACCGCCGTCGGTTTCACCTCGGCCCGCGCACTCGTCGCCACGCTCGGCCCCGACCAGGCCTGGATCCGGCTCGCCGAACCCGCCCTGCGTGCCCTGGCGGCACCGCTCGGCGTCACCACCGTCACGGTCGACCCGCAGCTGTCGGCCCGGGCCCCCGCGCCGGTGGCGCCGCTCGTGCCCGTCGCCGTGTCCCTGCGGATCGCCCGCACCGCCTGAATCGCGTGAATCGCCTGAGAGGGGAGCGGTCGATGACCACCCTGCACGAACCCGTCGTCACCACCACGCCCGCCGACCTGTCGGTGTGGCCCGCCTCCACCACCGAGCCCCGGCCCGGCGACCTGGCCGTCGGCGGGGTCCCACTGGCCGAGGTCGCCGACCGCTTCGGCACCCCCGTCTACGTCCTCGACGAGAACGAGGTCCGCGAGCGCTGCCGCACCTACCGGCACGCCTTCCCCGACACCGAAGTCCTCTACGCGGCCAAGGCGTTCCTGTGCCGGGCGATGGTCCACTGGACCGAGGAGGAGGGGCTCGGCCTGGACGTCTGCTCGGCCGGCGAGCTGGAACTGGCGGTCACCACCGGGTTCCGGCCGGAGCGGATCGTGCTGCACGGCAACGCCAAGTCGCCGCGCGACCTGGAGACCGCGCTGCGGCTCGGCGTCGGGCGGATCGTCATCGACAGCCCTTCCGAGATCGCCCGGCTGGCCGCCGCGGTCGGACCCGACGGGCATCAGAAGGTCATGGTCCGGGTGGTGCCCGGGATCAGTGCGGGCGGCCACGAGAAGATCCGCACCGGCACCGACGACCAGAAGTTCGGCCTGTCCATCGCCGACGGCTACGCCCAGCACGCCATCGCCCGGATACTGGACCAGCCGCAGCTCGAACTCACCGGTCTGCACTGCCACCTGGGCTCCCAGATCACCAGCGTCAAGCCGTACCTCGCCGCCGTGCGCCGGGTGGTCGGGCTCATGGCCCGGCTGCACGAACAGCACGGACTGGTGCTGCCCGAACTGGACCTGGGCGGCGGCCACGGCATCGCCTACCGGCCCGGCGAGGCGGCCCTCGACCTCACCGCCCTGGCCCGCAGGGTGCGCGCCGAACTGTCCGACGCCTGCGCGGCGGCCGGGCTGCCGGTGCCCCGCCTGATCATCGAGCCGGGGCGGGCCATCGTGGGCCCGGCCGGGATCGCCGTGTACCGAGTCCTCGCCGTCAAGAGGACCGGCGACCACACCTTCGTCGCCGTCGACGGCGGCATGAGCGACAACCCGCGGCCCGCGCTGTACGGCGTCCGCTACGCGCCCCGGCTCATCGGCCGCGCGAGCGGCGAGCCGTCGGCCCCGGTGACCGTCGTCGGCCGGCACTGCGAGGCGGGCGACGTCCTGGCCGCCGAAGTCCGACTCCCCTCCGACCTGCGCCCCGGCGACCTGCTCGCGGTTCCGGTGGCCGGCGCCTACCACCTCTCCATGGCCTCCGGCTACAACCTGGTCGGCCGCCCGCCGGTCACCGCCGTCCGCGACGGCCACGCCCGCCTGCTGGTCCGGCGCGAGTCCCTGGACGACATCCGGAGGCGGGACGTGGGGCTGTAGGCCGACGGGGGCCGAGGCGGGCCGGGACCGCTGACCGGCACCGGCGGGGCGCCGCCCGCACCCACCCGCGCCGCGTGACGGGGCACCTCCGGCCCGCAAGGCGTGCGGCGGACACGACCACCCGCGGGCTCGGCTCAGCCGGACCGGACGCTCGCGGGCTGCGCCCGACCGGTCGTCCGCCGACACTGGTGGCGACCCGTCCCACCCGGCCCCGATGAGGTCCCGATGGCGTATGGCCTGGCACGTCGCGAGCTGAGACCGAGGGTTCCCCTGCGCCCCGGTGAGGGCGACAAGCACCATCTGACCAGCCTGGAAGGCCTGGCCGCGCTCTCCCTGGACGCGCTCAGCTCGGTGGCGTACGGACCCGAGGCGATCGTGCTGGCCCTGGTGGTCGCCGGTACCGGTGCGCTCACCGCGACCCTGCCCATCACCCTCGCGATCACCTTCCTGCTCGCCGCGCTCGTCGTCTCGTACGGCCAGGTCATCGCCGTACACCCGGACGGCGGTGGCGCCTACGCCGTCGCGAAGGCGGACCTCGGCCCCACCGCGAGCCTGCTGGCCGCCGCCAGCCTGGTCGTCGACTACGTGCTCACCGTCGCCGTGAGTCTCGCCGCGGGCGCCGACGCGCTCGCCTCCGCCTTCCCGGCCGTCGCCCACGACAAGCTGGTCGTCTGCCTGGCCGGCCTGGCCCTGCTGGCGGCGGTGAACCTGCGGGGCGTCACCGAGAGCGCCCGGGTGCTGATGCTGCCGACCCTCCTGTTCATCGTCTCGATCCTCGGTGTGATCCTGCTCGGCCTGCTGCGCGCGCACCCGGTCGCCGTCGTCGGCACCGCCCGGCCCGTGCACGCGACCGAGGCGCTGACCGCGCTGCTGGTCCTCAAGGCGTTCTCGTCCGGCTGCTCGGCCCTGACCGGTGTCGAGGCCATCGCCAACGCCGTGCCGACCTTCCGGGAGCCGAGGGTCGGGCGCGCCCAGCGCACCGAACTGATGCTGGGTGCGCTGCTGGGCACCATGCTGATCGGGCTGGCCGTCCTGATCCACCGCGACCGGGTGGCCCCGCGCGACGGGGTGACCGTCCTCGCCCAGCTCACCGCGGGCGCCTACGGCACCGGCTGGCCCTACTACGCCACCAACCTGCTCGTCACCCTCGTCCTCGGTCTTGCCGCCAACACCAGCTTCGGCGGGCTGCCGGTGCTGATGAGCCTGCTCGCCCGCGACCACCGGCTGCCCCACCTCTTCGGCCTGCGCGCCGAACGCCCGGTCTACCGCTACGGCGTGGTCGCCGTCGCCCTGCTCGCCGCGCTCCTCCTGATCGCCACCGACGCCGACACCCACCGGCTGCTCCCGCTCTTCGCCATCGGCGTCTTCATCGGCTTCACCCTCAGCCAGGCCGGCCTGGTCAGGCACTGGGCGACCCAGCGCCCGGCACGCTGGAAGCGCCGCGCGCTCATCAACGGCACCGGCGCCGTGCTCACCACCCTGGCCGGTGTCATCCTGCTGTTCACCAAGTTCCTCTCCGGCGCCTGGGTGGTCGTGCTCGCCGTGCCGCTGATGATGCTGCTGTTCGCCCGCATCCAGCGCTATTACACCGAGGTGGGCGAGGAACTGGGCCTCGGCCGGATCCCGGAACCGCCGGTCCGGCGCACCGCCAGCCTGGTGATCGTGCCGATCGGCGAGGTCAGCAAACTCGCCCGGCACGCCCTCGGCGCCGCCCTCGCCCTAGGCGACGAGGTGGTCGCGGTCGCGGTGCACGGCGACCCGGCCCGGTCCCGGGCCCTGGAGGAGGCCTGGCAGCGCTGGAACCCGGGCGTGCGCCTCGACATCATCGACAGCCCGCACCGCTCGCTGGTCCAGCCCGTCGTCGACTACGTGCAACGGGCGGCGGCGGACGGCCGCCAGGTCGCCGTCCTCATCCCCGAAGTGGAGCCGAGGCACCGGCGCTACGAGATCCTCCAGAACCAGCGCGGCCTGCTGCTCGCCACCGTTCTGCGGGCCCGCACCGACGTCGTGGTGTGCCTGCTGCCCTACCGGTTGAGGCTGTGACGGCTGCCTTGTCGGGCCCCGGGCAGGCTCCTACAGTGCGCCCCGTAATGTTCGCCGACCTCGCCGAAACTTTCGGCGCGGCCTGGGGAGGGGCACACACATGCGGGACACGCACATGCGCACGTACGGCAACCCGGTCATCCCCGGCTTCCACCCCGACCCGAGCGTGTGCCGGGTCGGGGCGGACTACTACCTCGTCTGTTCCAGCTTCGAGTACGTCCCCGGCGTCCCGCTCTTCCACAGCCGGGACCTGGTGCACTGGCGGCAGCTCGGCAACGTCCTCGACCGGCCGGGGCAGTTGACGCTGCCGGACGACACGCCGGCCTCGGGCGGTGTGTACGCCCCGACGATCCGGCACCACGACGGGCTCTTCCACGTCATCACGACGAATGTCAGCGGCGGAGGCAATCTCCTCGTCACCGCCGAGCGGCCCGAGGGGCCCTGGTCCGACCCGGTGTGGATCGACGTCCCCGGCATCGACCCGGACCTCGCCTGGGACGAGAACGGCGACTGCTGGTGTGCGGTGGCGGGGGTCGCGGTCGCCCGGATCGACACCCGGACCGGGAAGGTGCTGGAGGGGCCGCTGCCGATGTGGTCCGGGACGGGGCTGCGCGACCCGGAGGCACCGCACCTCCACCGGGTCGACGGGTGGTGGTACCTGCTGGTCGCCGAGGGCGGCACCGCGCTCGGACACGGGGTGTCCGTGGCCCGCGCCCGCTCGCCGCGCGGGCCCTGGGAGCCGGCGCCCGGAAATCCGCTGGTCTCGCACCGGGGCACCCGGGAGCCGGTCCAGTGCACCGGCCATGCCGACCTCGTCCGGGCGGCCGACGGCAGCTGGTGGGCGGTGCTGCTCGGCACCCGGCCGCGCGGCTGGTTCCCCGAGTTCCATGTGCTCGGCCGCGAGACCTTCCTGGCCCCGGTGACATGGGAGGACGGCTGGCCGCGCATGGGCCCGGTGCGGGAGCGGCACGAGGCGCCGGCCGCCTGGCGCCCGGTCGAACAGCCGCCCGCACGGGACGACTTCACGGCCCCCGCCCTCGCGCCGTACTGGATCTCCCCGCGCAGCAGGCCGGACGGGTCCTGGTCGCTGGCCGAACGGCCCGGGTGGCTGACGCTCACGGCCACCGGGGACAGCCTCGACCGCGCCGGGCACACCTTCGTCGGCCGGCGCCAGCAGCATGCCGACTGCCGGGCCGCCGCACTGTTCGACCAGGGTCCGGGACGCGCGGGCCTGTCGCTCCGCATCGACGAGGCCCACCACTACGACCTGGAGGTGAGCGGGGGAGTGGTGAGCGCGGTCGCGCGGATCGGGCCGGTGCGGCAGCGGCTCGCCGAACGCGCGCTGCCGCCGGGGCCGTTGACCCTGGTGATCGAGATCCGTACGACCCCGGTTCCGCCGCCCACCGTCACCGTTCCCGGGGAGGACGGCGGCGCGACCGGCGTCCGCCCCGCCGGGCCCGATGCCGTGACCCTTTCGTTCGAAACGTCCGACGGTGTCGTTCGGCTGGCCGAACTCGACGGCCGCTATCTCTCCACCGAGGTGGCCGGAGGGTTCACCGGCCGGGTCGTCGGCATGTACGTCACCGAGGGCCGGGCCGCCTTCGACTGGTTCGAATACGTGCCCATCAGCTGATGCGCGACACCTTGACGCTCCTGATCCGCCTTTCTAGAGTCGCCGTTCGGAACGTTCGGTGAAAATACCGAATGTTTCGAAAACGGCGGCCCCAGAGCACCACCGAACCAGGACGGCGTCGGTCGTCCCGTACCCCAAGGAGCGCATCATGGGCGACCCGGCACTGTCCCGTCGCGGTTTCCTGGCGGCCACCGCGGCCGCCGGTCTGGGCATGACCGCCCTCAGCGGCTGCGGCGGCTCGGACTCGGGGTCGTCGGGGGGAACCACCACCATCGAGTGGTGGAACATCTCCACGACCAACCCGGCGAAGGGCGTCTGGGCGGCCCTCGCCAAGAAGTTCGAGGCGCAGAACCCCAAGGTCAAGGTAAAGATCGTCCAGCTGGAGAACGACGCCTACAAGACGAAGATGACGGCCCTGACCGCCTCCGGGAAGCTCCCCGACATCTTCCACACCTGGGGCGGCGGCGTCCTCCAGCAGCAGGTCGACGCCGGCCTCGTCAAGGACCTCACCGACCCCACCAAATCCTGGGCCGACGGCCTGCTCCCGGTCGCCAAGCAGGCGTACATCCTGGACGGCAAGACGTACGGCATCCCCTTCGACATCGGCATGGTCGGCTTCTGGTACAACAAGGCGCTCTTCAAGACGGCCGGCATCAGCACGCCCCCGGCCACCTGGAGCGGCTTCCTCGACGCCGTGAAGAAGCTGAAGGCCGCCGGTGTCACCCCCCTCGCCCTGGCCGGCAAGGAGAGCTGGACCGGCATGTACTACTGGGCGTACCTCGCGATGCGCACCGCCGGCATCGACGCCCTCAAGAAGGCGAACGACGACAAGGACTTCACCGGTACCGGGTTCGTCGAGGCCGGACAGCACCTGAAGGACCTCGTCGCCCTCCAGCCGTTCCAGAAGGGGTTCCTGGGCGCCGCCTACTCCAGCCCGACCGGCCAGGCCGCCTCCGTCGGCAACGCCAAGGCCGCGATGGAGCTGATGGGCCAGTGGGCCCCGAGCGTGGAGGCCGACGCCGGAAAGGGCATCGGCGCCGACCTCGGCTTCTTCCCGTTCCCGGCCGTCGAGGGCGGCAAAGGCACCGTCACCGAGGTCTTCGGAGGCGGCGGCGGACACGCGCTGCGCGCCGACGCCCCGCAGGCCGCAGTCGACTTCCTGGAGTTCTTCGCCTCCGAGACGACGGACGTGGAACTGGTGAAGAAGACCAGCGTGCTGCCCGTCGTACCCGCCGCCGAGAGCGCGCTGACCGACGCCAACCTCAAGCTGGTCCAGGCCCAGTTGAAGGCCGCCACCGGCTTCCAGCTCTACCTCGACCAGGCGTACGCGCCCGCCGTCGGCCAGCAGGTCAACGACAGCGTGGCCGGGCTGATCGCCGGGTCCAAGTCGCCCCAGGACGTCGCCCAGGCGATCACCAAGACCGCGAAGGAAGAGCAGTAGGCCGCCCGATGACCTCGACCTACCTGCCCGGCACGCGGTCGGGTCCGGACGCCGGGCCGCAGCCGCTCCCGCCCGCGGGCCGGGCGCGCACCAGGCGCCGGCTGCTGCACTGGCTCACCGCGATGGGCTTCCAGCTGCCCGCCCTCGTCCTGTTCGGCGTCCTCGTCCTGCTGCCGATCCTGTTCGCGCTGTACGCCTCGTTCTTCCGCTGGGGCGGCTTCGGCATGCCCTCCGACTACACCGGCACCGACAACTTCACCCGGCTCTTCCAGGACGACGTCTTTCTCGGCGACCTGTGGCGCTGCCTGCTCCTGGTCGTGCTGTCGCTGGCACTGCAACTGCCGTTCGCGCTCGCCATGGCGGTCCTGCTCAACCAGCGGATCCGCGGCCGGGCCGTCTACCGGATGCTGTTCTTCGCGCCGTACGTGCTCTCCGAGGCGATCACCGGTGTGCTGTTCGGCATGATCTTCGCGCCCGGCGACGGGCTCGCCGACCACCTCCTGAGCGACATCGGCCTCGGAGCGCTCGGCGGGAAGTGGTTCTCCGACCCCTCCACCGTCATGGCCACCCTCTTCCTGGTCATGACCTGGAAGTACTTCGGCTTCCACATGATGCTCTACCTGGCTGGACTCCAGTCCATCCCGGCCGAGTTGACGGAGGCCGCGACCGTCGACGGCGCCTCGCCCTGGCAGCGCTTCCGGCACGTCACCCTGCCGCTGCTCGCACCCACCCTGCGCATCAGCGTCTTCCTGTCGGTGATCGGCTCCATCCAGCTCTTCGACCTGGTGTGGGTGGTCACCGCGGGCGGCCCCGACCACCACTCGGAGACCATGGCCGTGACCATGTTCCAGTACGGCTTCAAGCGCTACCAGGTCGGCTACGCCAGCGCGATCAGCGTCGCCATGTTCGCCGTCAGCCTCGTCTTCGCCCTCGCCTACCAGCGGTTCGTGCTCCGCCGCGACCTGGCGGGCGCCACCACGACCATGCGGGGGGACGGCGCATGAGCGGCGACCGCAAGACCGTACGGACACTTCCGCTGCACCTGGTCCTCGTCGCGGTCGGCGCGCTGATGGTCGTACCCCTGCTGTACGCCCTGCTGTCCGGGTTCAAGACGACCAGCGAGCTGTCCCGCAACCCGGTGGGGCTGCCCGAGTCCTGGGTGACCTCCAACTACACCGGCATCCTCGGCTCCGGCGCGTTCTGGCGGCTGGTCGGCAACAGCACGCTGATCGCCATCGCCACCACCGTCCTCGTGGTCGCGGTCTCGGCACTCGCCGCCTTCTCCTTCGCACGGTTCGCGTTCCGCGGGCGGGAAGTCCTGTTCACCGTCTTCACGATGGGCCTGATGTTCCCCTTCGCGGTGGCCGCCCTGCCCCTGTTCCTGCTGCTGCGCTCGATGAACCTGCTGGACAACCCGCTGGGCGTGATCCTTCCGCAGGCCGCGTTCGGGCTGCCGATGACCATCATCATCCTGCGCGGCTTCTTCCGGGAGATCCCCGGTGAGCTGGAGGAGGCGGCCACCCTCGACGGCTGCGGGCCGTTCGCCTTCTTCTGGCGGATCCTGCTGCCCATGGCCCGGCCGGCGCTCGGCACGGTCTCCGTGCTCGCGGTCGTCACCAGCTGGAACAACTTCTTCCTGCCGCTGCTGGTCTTCACCGATCCGAAGTGGTGGACGATCCCGGTCGGCGTGCAGCAGTTCCAGGGCCAGTACGCCACCGACACCGCCCGGGTCTTCGCCTACCTGGTCCTCGCCATGGTTCCCGCCCTTGCCTTCTACTCGGTCGCCGAGCGCCAGCTCGTCGGCGGCCTCACCGCAGGCGCCACCAAGGGCTGAACACCCCCTTCACGGACAGGAGTCGCACGATGTCCCGTACCCGGCTCAGACTCGCCGGTGCCCTCGCGGCCGTACTCGTGGCGGCCGGAGTGGCCACCGGCCCGGCCGCCCAGGCCCACGACCGGCCGCCCACCCTCGCCGAACTCGCCCAGCGCCACGGCCGCTACTTCGGCAGCGCCACCGACAACCCCGAACTCACCGACACCGCCTACACGAAGCTGCTCGGCACCGAGTTCGACATGATCACTCCCGGCAACGGCATGAAGTGGTACGCCACCGAGCCCCAGCAGGGCGTCTTCGACTGGACCAACGGCGACCAGATCGTGAACCTCGCCCGCCAGAACCACCAGCAGGTCCGCGCCCACACCCTGGTCTGGCACAGCCAGCTGCCCGACTGGCTCACCTCCCGCGACTGGACGGCCACCGAACTGCGGGCCGTCCTGAAGAAGCACATCCAGACCGAGGTACGGCACTACCGGGGCAAGGTCTACTCCTGGGACGTCGTCAACGAGGCCTTCAACGAGGACGGCAGCTACCGCGAGACCCTCTGGTACAGGACACTCGGTCCCGGCTACATCGCGGACGCGCTGCGCTGGGCCCACCAGGCCGACCCGCACGCCAGGCTCTACCTGAACGACTACAACATCGAGGGCCTCGGCGCGAAGAGCGACGCCTACTACGCGCTCGCCCAGCAGCTCAGGGCCGAGGGGGTCCCGCTGGACGGTATCGGCTTCCAGGCCCATCTCGCCCTCCAGTACGGCTATCCCGCCACCCTGGAGGACAACCTCCGCCGCTTCTCCCGCCTCGGCCTGGACACCGCGCTCACCGAGGTGGACGTACGGATGCAACTGCCGGCCACCGACGAGAAGCTGGCCGAGCAGGCCGCCTGGTACGCCGATCTGACCAAGGCCTGCCTGGCGGTACGGCACTGCGTGGGCATCACGGTCTGGGACTACACGGACAAGTACTCGTGGATCCCGGCGTTCTTCCCCGGTGAGGGCGCGGCCCTGCCCTGGGACGAGCAACTCGCCCCCAAACCGGCCTACTTCGCGCTACGCACAGCACTCGGCTACACCGGGTAACCGGCCCCGGACGCACATCGGGGCCGGTGCGCACCATGTGTGTGCGTCCGGCCCCAGCTGGTCACCGGGCGGAGCGGCGGGGCCGCCCGGGGGTGGTGCGGTGGTCTCTCAGGCGGCGGTCACCACGCGGCCGGCACCGAGCGGGCGGTGCGGCGCGATGATCTGGCCGTCGGGCAGGAGCTCACCGGTGTCCTCGAAGAGCAGAACGCCGTTGCACAGCAGGCTCCAGCCCTGCTCCGGGTGGTGCGCCGTGAGACGGGCGGACTCCCGGTCGGCGGATTCGGCTGTCGGACACGGCGGCTGGTGCTTGCACATGGATAGGGTCTCTCGCTCGGTCGTGATCATGTCGGGCCCCCGTACTGATGAGTCGGTCGGAATCCAGTGTTGCCTTTCGGGCGTTGCTCCGCAGGGATTTCGCTGCACCGCTTCTCACAGGTTGGAGACGCGTCACCCGCGCGGACGGTTCATCCCGGCCGGGTTGCCGATTCGGATGGTTTCACATGGCCGGATAGGGCTAGTCCGGACGGCGGGCCATCGCGAGGCGAGGGCTATTCCGTCTCTTAGGAGCGGTGAATTGCTCGTACGAGCGGAATCCGGTGCCTCGGACCATGACACCGGTGTCTTGAGCTGTGCCATACAAAAATACGCCCGTACCCCGCAACGCGCGCGTACCCCGCCGCTCGACCGGTAGCGGCGGGGTACGGCGGCGACGGTGTCAGGCGGGCGTGATCAGCAGGGGGGCCGGGGTGATCCTGTGGGTCAGCACCGGGAGCAGCTCGGCGACCAGGTGCGGCCGGTGGGCCGCGATACCGGGCGGGGCGGGTGCCAGCGGCACGAGCAGGTCGGTGGCGGCCGGGTGCCCCTCGGCGCCGTCCGCCGTGCAGTCGCCGTGCAGCCACAGGGTGAGCATGTAGAGGCCCGGCAGGGACAACAGGCGCGGCTGGTACGTCTGTTGCAGGGCCTCGGCCTGGTGCAGGGCGCGCTCGGTGGAGGTGATGTAGGGGCCCTCGAAGAAGTGCGAGAAGGCCCAGCCGTCCGGGGTGAGCATCGTGTCGGCCGCGGCCACCGCCCGGTCGCCGCAGCGGATCAGGAAGCGCCAGCCGGCCAGCCGGGTGGCGGACACGCCCTCCGGGGTGATCCGGTCCAGCACGTGCACGGGAAGCGGGAGTTCGGGGGTCGCGGGCCCCTGGGCGGTGCGCAGGGAAGGGGTCCGGGCCTCGCGGACCGCGGTGGGGGAACCGAGGGCGGCGAGGACGGAACGCAGTGCGGGCGCGGGGGCAGGAGGGACTTGCAGCGGCATGGTGGGTCGCCTCTCATTCGACAGGCGCGGTGGCGCGAGGGCGGGGGCGGACGGCGCTGTCAGCTCACAGGGGTCAGAGAGGCGGGGGCCCGGTTCGGTGAAGAGAGGTGCGGGCGTTGCCTGCCACACGTCACTCAGACGGCAGGAACCAGGACCGTGGGCGCCAGCCTTCTGCCTTGTTCGCGGAGTTTATACGACGCTTGTTCAGGTGGTGTTTCACCGGGCCGTTTCATACAACAGAACAAGGCGCAATTCGGCCGTAGATTCGTGCGGAATCCTCCCGGTTTCCTGCCCGTCGGAACCCCGCTGACCTCGGATTACGAGGCTGTCGCGGTAGGCCGGATGTAGTCGGCGTTTTTCACGAGGGGAACGGGGAACCCGAAGTTGCATGCTGCGTCATGCCTCGTGAATGTGCCGCGGGACACATTCCAACAGAGTAGCGGGTGCCGGTGGAGCGCGCGACGTTATCGATCGCCTCCGCTGGGCATCATCCCACCTGGACTCGGGACACCGGCGGCCGGAAGCCCGGCCCGCCCATTCGAGGAGGGACGCTTCGATGGGGGAGAAGGTCGCGGCGGGCCGGTTCGACCTGTCCGATCGCCGGCACTACCGCGAAAAGCTCCACGACTGTCTGGCGGGGCTGGAGCGGCTGCTGGTGGAGAAGCGGTTCGACCGCCCCAAGAACCTCATGGGCGTCGAGATCGAATTGAATCTGGCCGGCGCCGACGGCCTGCCGAGAATGTTGAACGGTCAGGTTCTGGAACGTATCGCGAGCCGTGATTTCCAAACAGAACTCGCCATGTTCAATCTGGAAGTCAACATAGCTCCACACCGGCTCGGCGGCCGGGTTTTCGACCGGCTCGCGGAGGAACTCCGGACCTCGCTGGCCTACGCCGACCGGAAGGCGGGCGAGGTGGACGCCGGGATCGTGATGACCGGCATCCTGCCCACGCTGGAGCGGGACGACCTGGTCTCCGCGAACCTCTCCGAGGTGGACCGGTACACCCTGCTGAACGACCAGATCGTGGCCGCCCGCGGCGAGGACTTCCTGCTCGACATCGAGGGCGTCGAGCACCTGGTGTGCACCTCGAAGTCGATCGTCCCGGAGGCCGCCTGCACCTCCGTGCAGCTGCACCTCCAGGTCACCCCGGCCCGCTTCGCCGACGTGTGGAACGCGGCGCAGGCGGCGGTCGCCGCGCAGATCGCCGTGGGCGCCAACTCCCCGTTCCTCTTCGGCCGCGAACTGTGGCGGGAGTCCCGCCCCCCGCTGTTCCTCCAGGCCACCGACACCCGCCCGCCGGAGCTCCAGGCACAGGGCGTACGGCCGCGCACCTGGTTCGGCGAACGCTGGATCAGCTCGGCGTACGAGCTGTTCGAGGAGAACCTGCGCTTCTTCCCCGCCCTCCTCCCGATCTGCGACGAGGAGGACCCGCTGGCGGTCCTCGACGCGGGCGGGGTGCCGAAGCTCGCGGAACTCGTCCTGCACAACGGCACGGTGTACCGCTGGAACCGGCCGGTCTACGGCATCGCCGACGGCGTCCCCCACCTGCGCGTCGAGAACCGCGTGCTGCCGGCCGGGCCCACCGTCACCGACGTCGTCGCCAACGCGGCGTTCTACTACGGCCTGGTCCGCGCCCTCGCGGAGGAGTCCCGCCCGGTGTGGACGCGGCTGCCGTTCGCCACGGCCGAGGCGAACTTCGACGCGGCGTGCCGGCACGGGATCGACGCACGGCTGGTCTGGCCGAGGCGGGCGCGGTACGGCGGCGGTACGGCGGAGGTGGACGCGGTCACCCTGGTCCGCGACGAGCTGCTGCCGCTGGCGGAGGCCGGGCTGGACGCATGGGGGGTGGAGCCCGCCGACCGGGACTTCTATCTCGGCGTGATCGAGGAGCGGTGCCGCAGGCGGGTCAACGGGGCGTCCTGGCAGGCGGCGACGTTCCACCGGGCACTGGAGCGGGGGCTGCCGAGGGATGCCGCGCTGGCCGCGATGACGCGCCGCTATGCGGAGCTGATGACCGAGGGCGATCCGGTGCACACCTGGCCGGTGGGGTTACTGGAGCCGGTGCCGCTGGGGTGAGGCCGACGGGGTGGCGCCGTGTGTGTGGCGGTGGGATGCCGGGTGCGGCAACGTCTGGGCTGGTCGCGCCCACGCGGCGGAGCCGCACATTGATACAGCCCCGCGCCCCTTTCGGGGCGCTGTAGTGGGCCTTCGTCTTCCACGGGGGTCGGTCGTGCCTGTTCCGGGTTGATCGGGCAAGCTGTGGTGTCCCATGCGCATGGGGCGGCGGGATTGCTCGGCTGGAGGCAGGAGTGCAGGTGGAGGCGGATCAGGTGGCCGGTGCTTACCCACTGGAGCGGCCCTCGCAACGCATGTTCAGGGACGAGACGCTGCTCGTCCTGGGGCTTTCGCTCGGTGCGAGCGGAGTCTCCGCCCTGATCAGCTTTGTCGGCTCGGTCACCAAACCGGGCGGCCTCAAGGACCAGGCGGCGACCCTCAACGCGTCGGCCGCGCCGGGCCGCCCCTGGCTGGATCTGGCCTGGCAGCTCTTCGGTATCGCGACGGCACTCGTCCCCGTCCTCCTCGTCGCCCACCTCCTCCTCCGTGAGGGCGCGAGCCTGCGCACGCTCGGCTTCGACCGCACCCGCCCCTGGCCAGACCTCGGACGCGGCGCGGCGATCGCCTCGGTGATCGGCAGCGCCGGAATCGCCTTCTACCTGGCCGCCCGCGGCCTCGGCTTCAACCTCACGGTGGTCCCGGAGGCGCTGCCGGGCGTGTGGTGGAAGTACCCCGTGCTGATCCTCTCCGCGATGCAGAACGCGATCCTCGAAGAGGTCATTGTCGTGGGCTATCTGCTGCGCCGCCTTGACCAGTTGGGCTGGACCGCCGGCACGGCGCTGGTGGCCAGTTCCGTCCTGCGCGGCTCGTACCACCTCTACCAGGGGATCGGCGGCTTCGTCGGCAACATGGTGATGGGCGTCGTCTTCGTCTACCTGTACCGGCGGTGGGGCCGGGTCGGTCCCCTGGTGGTCGCGCATTCCCTGCTCGACATCGGCGCCTTCGTCGGCTACGCGGTGCTCGCCGGCAAGGTGGGCTGGCTGCCTACGGCGTGAGCAGTTCGCCGTCGATGACGGTGACCGCGCGCCCGGTCAGCAGAACGCGGTCGCCGCGCAGCGAGGTACGCACGAGCCCGGTACGACGGGAGGCCTGGAGCCCAGTCAGATCGTCGCTCCCCAGCTGCCCGGACCAGTGCGGCGTGAGGGCGGTGTGCGCACTCCCGGTCACCGGATCCTCGTCGATGCCGACGTTCGGGAAGAAGCAGCGGGAGACGTAGTCGTACCCCTTGGCAGGATCCTCGGCGCGGGCGGTGGCGATGATCCCGCGCGAGGAGTGGGCGCCGAGCTTCCTGTGGTCCGGGGAGAGGCCGAGGACCGTCTTCTCGTCGGCGACTTCGATGAGCAGGTCGCCGATGTTCGCCCCGGTGTCGAACACGGCGACGGGCTCCGCCCCGAGCGCCTCGGCGACCCCGTCGGGCGCGTCGACGCGGGTGAGCGGCGCGGTCGGAAAGTCCAGGGTGATGGCCCCGTCCGGACCGGTCGAGGCAATCAGCACCCCACTTCGGGTGGCGAACCGCACGGGCCCTGCGTGCGTTCCCGTGGTGTGCAGCACATGAGCCGTGGCGAGGGTGGCATGCCCGCACATCGCGACCTCCGTGACCGGCGTGAACCACCGCAACGCCCAGTCTGCGTCCCCGCCCTCGGGCAGGGGGTGCGCGAACGCGGTCTCGGCGTGATTCACCTCCATGGCGACACTCTGCATCCACGCGTCACCGGGAAAGGCATCGAGCAGCACGACACCGGCTGGGTTCCCGGCAGAGGCCCGCTCGGCAAAGGCATCGACGATTCGAATCCGCATGAACCAGACGCTAGGGCTTGCAGACCGTGTCTTACCAAGGCCAATCCCGGAGCCCTGGCCCCACTTCCCCCCAGGCAGGCTAGGCACCCCCGGACACATGGGGGGCAGAAGGGGGCGCGGAAGGGCTTTGGGGCTGGGAGCGCCGGATTGGCGAGGAGCTTGTCAAGGGCAGCGCTGGGACCCTGGAGCCGGGGAGGGTGAGGAGAGCCGCCCCGACAGGGGCGCGAGGAACTGCGCGAGCAACCACGACGGCGCCGCACCGGCTGCCCGATCGCCGGCCACTGCGGCGCGCCCCTCGGGGGCGCGGGGAACTGCGCGAAGGCGCACGACGGTGCCGCACCGGCTAACCGACGGCGGCCCACCATGGCGCCCCTCAGGGGCGCGGGGAACTGCGCGAAGGCGCACGACGGTGCCGCACCGGCCGATCGGCCGTCCGTTCCCACGGCGCTGATGCCCAATCGCACCCCCGCCAGCGAAAGGGGCCGACCCGTCACCGAGTCGGCCCCCCTGAGCGGAACGCTCAGTCCGTGCCCAGTTCCATCGCCGCCCGGTCCAGCAGTTCGTCGGCGTCCGGCGCAGCCTCCCCGCGGGACGCGATCGCCTCGGCGCCCCCCTCCGGCATGCTGCCGATCAGACCCGTCGCCGCCGCCTGCGCCGCACCGATCGCCGGGTTGGCGGAACCGATCAGGCCCAGCCCCGCGTACTGCTCCAGCTTCGCGCGCGAGTCGGCGATGTCGAGGTTGCGCATGGTGAGCTGCCCGATCCGGTCCACCGGACCGAACGCGGCGTCCTCGGTGCGCTCCATCGACAGCTTGTCCGGGTGGTAGCTGAACGCCGGCCCCGTCGTGTCGAGGATCGAGTAGTCCTCGCCGCGCCGCAGCCGCAGCGTCACCTCACCGGTGACGGCCGCGCCGACCCACCGCTGCAGCGACTCCCGGATCATCAGCGCCTGCGGGTCCAGCCACCGGCCCTCGTACATCAGCCGGCCGAGCCGCCGCCCCTCGTTGTGGTACTGCGCGACCGTGTCCTCGTTGTGGATCGCGTTGACGAGGCGCTCGTACGCCGCGTGCAGCAGCGCCATGCCCGGCGCCTCGTAGATGCCCCGGCTCTTGGCCTCGATGATCCGGTTCTCGATCTGGTCGGACATGCCGAGCCCGTGCCGGCCGCCGATCGCGTTGGCCTCCATGACCAGCTCGACGGCGGTCTCGAACTCCTTGCCGTTGACGGTGACAGGGCGGCCCTGGTCGAAGCCGATCGTGACGTCCTCGGGGAGGATCTCGACCTCGGGGTCCCAGAACCGCACGCCCATGATCGGCTCGACGGTCTCGATGCCGTTGTCCAGGTGCTCCAGCGT
This sequence comes from Streptomyces sp. GbtcB6, assembly GCF_019091475.1. Taxonomy (NCBI): domain Bacteria; kingdom Bacillati; phylum Actinomycetota; class Actinomycetes; order Kitasatosporales; family Streptomycetaceae; genus Streptomyces; species Streptomyces sp. GbtcB6. The sequence goes on from NZ_JAGXJL010000039.1 coordinate 63,676, forward strand.
CTTCGCCTCGTGCGTGGCACCCCAGATGTTGGCGTCGGTGGAGTACGCCTTCTCCGTGCTGTCCCGGTACGGCAGCCCGTGGGCCACCAGCCACTCGGACATCTCCTTGCGGCCGCCGAGCTCGGTCACGAAGTCCGCGTCCAGCCACGGCTTGTAGATCCGCAGGTGCGGGTTGGCGAGCAGCCCGTACCGGTAGAACCGCTCGATGTCGTTGCCCTTGAAGGTCGACCCGTCGCCCCAGATCTGGACGTCGTCCTCCAGCATGGCCCGCACCAGCAGCGTGCCGGTGACGGCCCGGCCGAGCGGCGTGGTGTTGAAGTACGACCGTCCGCCCGAGCGGATGTGGAACGCACCGCAGGTGAGCGCGGCCAGGCCCTCCTCGACCAGCGCGGCCCGGCAGTCCACCAGGCGCGCGATCTCGGCACCGTAGGTGTGCGCGCGGCCGGGCACCGAGGCGATGTCGGGCTCGTCGTACTGGCCGATGTCGGCGGTGTAGGTGCACGGGACGGCGCCCTTGTCGCGCATCCACGCGACCGCCACCGAGGTGTCGAGCCCGCCGGAGAAGGCGATGCCGACGCGCTCGCCGGCGGGAAGGGAGGTGAGGACCTTGGACATAGGAAGATTATGCATGAGAACGCATGGTCATGCAACGCCCCTGTTGAGGGCGCCTCGATCCGGTCGTCGCGACGAGGCCTCCGGTCACGGGGAGGCGCACAGGGCGTGGTCGATCAGGGCGCTTGCCGCGTTCTCCTGGCCCAGGATGTGCTCCGGGGTGTCGCCGCGTGCCTCGGACATGGAGACCACCGCGCTTCGCTCGCCGTCGTCGGCGACGCCGTTGAGCGTGATGTAGCCGCCGTCCCCGCCCTCGTGGCTCCAGTAGGTTCCGCCGCAGCTCAGCGGGCGTTCGGCCAGGCCGAGCCCGTACCGGCCGCCGGGCCACAGCTGCTGGACCTCCGCGCTCACGGGGACGGTCCGCTTCATCTCGGCCAGCTGCCGCGCCGGTAGCAGGCGGCCCGCCAGCAGTGCGCGGAGAAGGCCGTTCTCGTCCCGTGTGGTCGTGACCCACGAGAGGTTCTCGTGGTCGACCGGTATCTGGTCGGTGACGTCCACCACGGAACCGGGGCCGAAGAGCTGGTAGGCCTCGGCATGCGGGCGGGGCAGGGCGGGCGAGGTGCCGACCCACCGGGTCCGGTCGAGGCCGAGCGGGCGCAGGATGCGGTCTTCGATCGCCCGGTGGGCGGGCTGGCCGGTGGCCTTCTGGATGATCATGCCGAGCAGGACGTAGCCGGTGTTGGAGTACTGCCAGCCCTCGCCGGGCGGGAAGTCCGGCGCGTGCGCCATGGCCCGGGCGACCAGCTGCTCGGGGCCGTACACGTCGTGGCGCTGCTGGAGGTACTCCTCCGGTGTGGTGTATCCGGGCAGGTCGTCGTGGATGCCACTGGTGTGCTGGAGGAGTTGGCGGAGGGTGATCCGGCCGCCGTCGTTGCCGTTGCCCCGCACCACTCCGGGCAGCCAGTGGTCGACCGTGTCGTCCAGGGACAGCCGGCCCTCGGCCTCCAGTTGGAGGACCACGGTGGCGACCAGTGTCTTGGACGTGCTGGCCATGCGGAAGTAGCCGTCGGACCGGACCGGGCGGCCGGTGGTCAGGTCGGCGGTGCCGCTGGTGGCGACCGACTGCCGACCGTCGGGCCCGATCACGCGAGCCTGCACACCACTGACGCCGAGGGCCCGGATCGCCGCGGTGTCCCGGCGTAACCGCTCCACGGTGGAGGGGCCGGCGGACCGGGCGGCGGCGGTGGTGGTCGCCTCGGCGGCGAGCAGCGTGGTGACCGCGAGTGCCACGGCGAGGTGCTTCCGAAGTGTCGACGTCATGGCCGAACGCTAATTTCCGCCCTCGCCGGGGCGCGATCCGACGCACCCCCGGATCGGGAAGGGGGATTTCCCCCGGCGCCCCGCAATCCGCTGCGAAAGTGCGGCTCGGGGGCTCGGGGGCTCGGGGGCTCGGCGGCTCAACAGCTCAGCAGCGCCGATGCGGCCGGAGCGCGCAGCCGTCCTGTCTCGGACGATCTGTTCCCGTTGGTGCTGTTGTCGGTGGGGGCGACATCACTACATCGACTCCAGTATGCGGTCGAGTGTCCGGCGCCCCATTCTGCTCATCGTCGGATTGGTCCTGACGTAGTACCAGACAACACCCATCGCCTGTTCGAACGCCCATGCCTTGCCGCGCTCCCACTCCAGGTCGTCACAGACCAGTGTCCGCCGAAGCACTTCCCGCGGACCCGGCTGCAACAGGTGCCAGGCACTGACCAGGTCCAGCGCGGGGTCGGCCGGGCCGAAGCCGCCGGTGTCGAGTACGCCGCTGAGCCGGTCTCCCGCGACCAGTACATTGCCGGGAATCAAGTCACCATGGCTCATCACGTCGGCACTCGTGCGTGGCAACTCCCGAAAGTGGCTCCACATCTGGCGCAGCCGGGGCACGTCGAGGAGCCCCTTGCTCTCCTCGAAGCACTGCGCCATCCAGTCGTCGTGGTGAGCGAGCACGCCGCCACGATTGTCGCCGTTGAAGAGCCGCCCCCGCGTCTCGGCGTCCCGGAGGGCTGCGATGAAGGCCGCAAGGTCCTCGGCAAAAGCGTCCGACCCACTCGGGTCGGCATCAAAGGCGACCGTTCCCGGCAGCCATGTCTGGACCGACCACGGCATGGGGTAACCCGCTCCAGGCTTTCCCAAGGCGACGGGTTCCGGGACGGGGAACCGAGACACCTGTGCCAGCTCCGCGCTCGCCTGGGCTTCCCGTTCCAGAACCGCCAGCGCCTCGGCGGCATCGGCCAGGTGCAGTGGGAAACGCGCAGCGAGGTCGTTCCCGATGCGGAAGATGGCGTTGACCGTCCCGGTCGACGACAGGAGTTGGATCGCCTTGCCGCTCCACTGGGGGAACTGTTCCTGGATCAAGGTCGCAACCATCTCGGTGGTCACGTCCACTTGGTCATCGTGCATGGTCATCTCTCGCAGGCTCTTCCACTAGTCCAATTCGAAACACCGGAAGCAGACCGGATCAACTGAGACGACAGCCAGTATTCATACGCCAGGGTCCAGATCAACTGGGATTTTCGGCCACCCAGGTGTCCCAACCGTCCTGGTCGCCCCAGGTCACAGCCGCGGCTTCGGACCAGATCACTTGAGACGGGACAAGGCGCCTATTCCGACGTTCTGATGGCGTGGTTGATCGCGGAGGCGACGTCCTCGGCAATGTGGGTGGGCTGGTAGGAGTCCTGGATCCAGGCACGTCCGTCCGTCACCCACACGCTTCGAAGGCCGAGCGTGTGGGCGGCAGCCATGTCGGCGTGTGGTGAATCGCCGATCACCCACGCGCCCGGGAGGGAGACCCTGACGGCATCGGCTGCCGCCTGGAAGATCGCTGGTTCTGGTTTCTTGTGGCCGACGGCTTCGGAGACGACCCAGCCCTGGACGAGTTGGTCGAGTCCGGTCTTCCGGATCTTCGCCTCCTGCTGGACGGTGCGCCCGTTGGTGACGATGACGCAAGTCCAGCCGTCCGCCTGCGCTTTGCCCAGCGCCTCGCGGGCCGACTGAGCCAGGACGACGCGGTCGGCGGCGCCGGTGTCGAGAAGGGCGCGGACGGCGGCGGTTGGCACCACGTCGCCGTATCGGTCGGTGAGGGCTGCGGCGACTTCGTAACGCGCGGTGTAGCCGCTTGCGTCGATGGCCATCACCCATGCGAGGTCGGAGCTGGGCAGGTCGTGCTCGGCAAGGAAGTCGGCGACGGCGGCGCGGAAGGCCGCATCGCGGTCGACAAGGGTGTTGTCGAGGTCGAGCAGCAACAACGGCATGACCGGGAGTAGACCACGGAACCCGCTGCGAGGCAGATCAGTTTCCGGCGGTGATCTGCTCGACGAGCCAGGTGACGTGGCCGGTGGCGACCGCGTGCTGTTCCCACTTCCGGCTTGCGAGAAGTCCGGCGAGCGTCGCAACTTGAGGGTCGAAGACCATCGTTGGCGTCAGGTCGGAAGAGGGGCCGCCGGGTCGTGCGGACACCGTGGGTGCCGGTAGCGCGACAGTCACCGGACATTCGCGAGTAGCACCGGGTCCGGCACCCCCAGCCGGTCGAACCTCCACTCGGCTTGGGCGCAGACCAGGTGAGTCACCTCAAACGCTTCGGCGTCCTTGGGCTCGGTCCGCTCGTCCGCTCGGACATCGACGACCACCGCGTACAGCCACCAGCCACGACTCGAAGCCGACGTGACGCCCGGTCGTCGCCGCCCAGTACCAACTCGGGAAGTGAGGGCTCACCGCGCGCCCAGCGGAACGTACGTACCGGAGCGACATTCCCGAACCGGCCCGCCACGCAGTCCCGCAGCGGACGCTGACGACGCCCGTGTACCGCGTCCGGGTACGACAACTCGCCGCACGGCCTCGCCTGATCCACCCCAGCCGGTACAGGGCCCTCGCTGATGGGGCTTGCCAACCGAACGCTTCCGATATATCGTCGAGGCATCGCGAACGATACGCGACAGATCAACGATGAATGGAGTGATTGCCATGCGTTCCCACGGATTCGAGCGTGGACATGGTCAGAGCGGCTCTCACCCGCACGGGCGGGGCGGCTTCGGTGGACGTGATGGTCGGCGTGCGGCGTTCGGGCCCTTCGGTCCGGGTGGCCCCGGCTTCGGTCCCGGCGGGCCCGGTTTCGGACCGGGCCACTGGGGACCGCGAGGACGCGGTGGTCCCAGGGGAAGGGCGCGGCGCGGTGACGTACGGGCCTCGATCCTGGCCCTGCTGAAGGACCGCCCGATGCACGGTTACGAGATGATCCAGGAGATCGCCGAGCGCAGCGGCGGTGCGTGGAAGCCCAGCCCCGGCTCGGTCTACCCCACCCTCCAGCTGCTGGAGGACGAGGGCCTGATCGCCAGCGAGAGCGAGGGCGGCAAGAAGCTGTTCGCCCTCACCGACAGCGGCCGCACCGCCGCCGACGAGGGGCCGGACGCCCCCTGGGAAGAGGCTTCCCGAGGGGTCGACTTCGAGGCCCTGAGTGAGATCCGCCAGGCCGGCTTCGGTCTGATGGAGGCCTTCGGGCAGGTCTGGAAGACCGGCAGCAAGGAGCAGCGCGAGAAGGCGCTGGCCGTCATCAACGAGACCCGCAAGAAGCTGTACCTCATCCTCGCCGACGAGGACTGACCCTCGGGTGCGAGGTGAGACCGGGCGCCCCGCGGAGTGATCCGCGGGGCGCCCCGGCGTGTCCGGTGTGTCCGACGGGCCGGGTGCCTCAGGCCACCAGACCGCCCAGCTTGCGCAGCGACTCGTTCAGGGCCGCCGTCGCCGAGTCCTTGAGCTTGCCCGCCATCAGCGACACGGCCGCGCCCGTGAACTCGCCGTCGATCCGCACCCCCGTCGCGTCCCCGTCCGGGGTCAGCGTGTAGCGGGTGGCGACGGTCACCGCCATCGGGCCCTTGCCGCGGATCGCCAGCACCCGCGCCGGCTCCAGCTCCTCGATGGTCCACTCGACCTCCGCCGGGAAGCCCATCAGCTTCATGTTCTCCTGGAAGGTGCCGCCCACCGCCAGGGTCTCGGGGCCGCCCTTGGGAAAGTTGGTGTGGGTCGCGTTCCACTCGCCGTACGCCGACCAGTCGGTGAGCTGTGCCCACACCTTCTCGGCCGGTGCCTGGATGCGTGCCTCCGCGCTGACTTCGGCCATCGGGCCACCCCTTCGTGTCGGGCTACGGTGTCGCGGAACGTAGCCGCAGGGCCTCGAACATTCAATACTGATGAACCGTCAGGAAATGTGCGGATCCAGGGCCGCGACGGCCGTCCCGGTCGCTCAGCCGACCCGCCGTATCAGCGCCGCGTCGAACAGGTCCCACGCGCGCGGGAACGCGCTCTCGTCATGGCAGTGCCAGGCGTCCCAGAACAGGTCCGCGAGCAGCGCGTCCGCCGGGGCGTACACCCGGTACGCGTACTGCCGGCCGTCGACCGCCGGCAGGGTGACCAGCCAGCAGCAGCACCCGCTCTCCACGTCAGTGAGGGACGTCCGACGGGTGCGCGACGGTTGCGCGTGGGGCGCGCGGCAAGACGGCGCGCGCCGCTGTGGCCGGAATCGGTCTGATCTCATCCGTAAGGAGGAGATTCCGGCCATCCGCGTCCACTCTGCGTGGGACGCGAAAATGCTTCCCCTCGCCGATGACGCGGAGCCCTGGGATTGATGAGGTAGGGGATGTGCAACCCCGTATTCCCCGCCAGCCCGCCCAGGACCAGGGCAGTATCCACGCGGACGACGATGCCGGGCTCGGTGTCGAGCCGGCAGCGGTGGTCGCCGGTGCCCGCCGCCGGGCCGTACGGGACGGGGACCGTCAGGTCGACACCGCCCATCTGCTGCACTCGCTGATCGAGTACGACCCCGAGGTGCGCGCCGTCCTCGGTGACGCCCCACAGCTCGCCCGCCTGCTCGGCTACCTCGTGCAGCGCAGCATCGGCTACGGCCTGCGCTGGCAGAGCGGGGTGGAGGACTCCGGCGCGCTGCCCGCCCTCCCGCAGCCGGGCGGCAGAGCCGAGGGCAAGGGCGACGGTGCCTGGTCGCCGGTGGCCGCGGCCGCCCTGGAGTATGCCCGCAGCCGCGCCCGGCGCCGCGGCGAGACCCGCGCCGGCGGCATCGACCTGCTCGCGGGCCTCGTCCTCGACCCGGAGTCCCGGGCCGTGGAGGTGCTGGAGCGGGCCGGGGTGGCCGCTCGTGAGCTGGCCGTGCGGATAGACGGGGACGGGGCGGTCGGCGTGGTCCGGGACGCCGAGGCGGAGCGCCGCACGTCCGGCCGCTGAGACAGGTGCCATAAGAGGTGACGCTCATGTCGTCCGCTGGCATCATGTCCCGGTGCACACCACTGAAAGCAGCCATGGAAAGGGCCTCGGGCTCTCCCTCGCCGTCGGGTCGGCGCTCGCGTTCGGCGGCTCCGGCGTCGCGGCCAAGCCCCTGATCGAGGCCGGGCTCGCGCCGCTGGACGTGGTGTGGCTGCGCGTGGCGGGCGCCGCCCTGGTGATGCTGCCGCTCGCCGTCCGTCACCGCGACCTGCCGCGCTGCCGGCCGGCGCTGCTCGCCGGGTTCGGCCTGCTGGCCGTGGCCGGCGTCCAGGCCTGCTACTTCGCCGCCATCTCCCGGATACCGGTGGGCGTGGCGCTGCTCGTGGAGTACCTCGCTCCCGCGCTGGTGCTCGGCTGGGTCCGGTTCGTACAGCGCCGGCCGGTGACCCGCGCCGCCGCGCTCGGTGTGGTCCTCGCGGCGGGCGGTCTCGCATGCGTGGTGGAGGTGTGGTCGGGGCTGCGGTTCGACGCGCTGGGGCTGGTGCTGGCGCTCGCCGCGGCCTGCTGCCAGGTGGGGTACTTCGTGCTCGCCGACCACGGCGGGGGCGAGGGGGCTGATCCGCTGGGCGTGATCGCGTACGGGCTGCTGGTCGGGGCGGGCCTGCTCACCGTGGTGGCCCGGCCGTGGGAGATGGACTGGTCGGCGCTGGCCGGCTCCGCGCGGATGAACGGGGTGGCCGTGCCGGCGGTGGTCCTGCTGGGGTGGATCGTGCTGGTCGCGACGGTCGTCGCGTACGTCACGGGTGTGGTGTCGGTACGGCGGCTGTCTCCGCAGGTGGCGGGCGTGGTGGCCTGTCTGGAGGCGGTGGTGGCGACCGTGCTGGCGTGGGTGCTGCTGGGGGAGCGGCTGGGTGCGCCGCAGGTGGTGGGTGGGGTTGTCGTACTCGCCGGGGCGTTCATCGCGCAGTCATCTGCGCCTGCCAAGGGCTCCGCCGAGCCCTTGGCGCGTGGTGAGGGTGTTGTGCGGGAGCCGGCAGTCTGAGCGTTGTCGGCCGCCGGCCGGTGGTGGCCGGCCGCGCCCCCGAGGGGCGGTGCACATCAGCGGGTCTTCAAGTACTGCGGCACCGCGACGTCCGCCGCCAGGTCCCCGTTCGCGACCGGAGTGTCGTACCCCTTGCGCAGCGGCAGCACGCCCGCCCAGTGCGGGAGGTCCATGTCCTCCGGCTCGTCGTTCGCGCCGCCCGTGCGGGTCTTGGCGGAGACCTCGTTCAGGTCGAGGCGGATCACCGCGGTCGCGGCCAGTTCCTTCTTGTTGGCCGGGCGGGAGTCGGCGGCCCGGCCCGGCACCACGTGGTCGACCAGGGCGTCCAGCGCGCGGCACTTCTCCTCGGGGTCGGTGACCTGGTGGGCGATGCCGTGCACCACCACGGAGCGGTAGTTGACCGAGTGGTGGAAGGCCGAGCGGGCCAGCACGAGGCCGTCGACGTGGGTGACCGTCACGCACACCGCGAGTCCGGGGTCGGCCTGGCCGGTCATCCGCAGTGGCCGCGAGCCCGTCGAGCCGTGCAGGTACAGGACCTCGCCGACCCGGCCGTACAGCGTCGGCAGCACCACCGGGGCGCCGTCGCGCACGAAGCCGAGGTGGCAGAGGTAGCCCTCGTCGAGGATGGCGTGCACCAGTTCCTTGTCGTACGACGCCCGCTCGGCGGAGCGGGTGGGAACGGTGCGGTCGGTCTTTTCGTACGCGGCGGGCTGGGCCGGCACGGTCCCCTGCACGGCTGTCTCCATTGCGTTCCTCCATTGCACTAGTGCATAATGTTGTTTGTGCTAGGAGAATATCCGATCGAAGGGCGCGGCGCAGCAGAGATTGCGGCCAGCGTCGAGCGCGCGGTGGGTGCCGGGGAGCTGGAGCCGGGGGAACTGCTTCCCCCGATGCGGGAGTTGGCGAGCAGGCTCGGGGTGAATCCCAATACGGTCGCGGCCGCGTACCGCACCCTGCGCGAGCGCGGGGTCATCGAGACCGCCGGCCGGCGGGGCAGCCGGGTCCGGCCGAAGCCGGCCACCACCGGGCGGGACCAGCTCCCCGACGTCCCCGCCGGGGTGCGTGACCTCTCCTCCGGCAACCCCGACCCCGCACTGCTCCCCGCCCTCGCGCCGGCCCTGGCGGCGGTGGCCGCCGAGTGCGACCGCGACCCGGTCCTCTACGGCGCGGACCCCGTCGAACCGGAGCTGGAGCGGATGGCGCGCGCCGAACTGGCCGCGGACGGCGTGCCCGACGGGCCGCTCACCGTCACCTCGGGCTCCCTGGACGCCGCCGAACGCGTCCTGCTGGCGCACCTCAAGCCCGGCGACCCGGTCGCCGTCGAGGACCCCGGCTGGGGCCGCACCCTCGACCTGATCCCCGCGCTGGGGTTGCGCACCGTCCCGGTGGCGGTCGACGACGAGGGGCCGCGTGCCGACGCCCTGCGCCGGGCGCTGGAGTCCGGGGCGCGCGCCCTGATCGTCACGGCCCGGGCGCATAACCCCACCGGCGCCGTGGTGAGCGCCGCACGCGCGCGTGCCCTGCGGGCCGTCCTGCGCGCACACCCCCACACGCTGCTGATCGAGGACGACCACGGCCACGGCATCGTCGACCTCCCCCTGCACCCCCTGGCGGGCGTCACCCGGCACTGGGCCTTCGTCCGCTCGGTCGCCAAGGCCTACGGCCCCGACCTGCGCCTGGCCACCGTGACCGGCGACGAGGTCACGGTCGACCGGGTACGGGGGCGCCAGCGCCTGGGCCCTGGCTGGGTGAGCCGGCTGCTGCAGCGCACGGTGGTCCGGATGTGGGCCGACGGCGCGGTGAACGGCCCGGAGGTGGCGGCGGCGTACCGGGCCCGCCGTGAACTCCTCATCGACGCGCTGGCGGACCACGGCATCGAGGCCCACGGCCGCAGCGGCATGAACGTCTGGGTCCCGGTTCCGGACGAGACGGGCGCGGTGTCCCGGCTGCTGCACGAGGGGTGGGCGGTGGCCCCGGGGGCGCGCTACCGCCTGGCGACCCCACCGGGCATCCGCATCACCGTCTCGACACTGACGCCCGCCGAAGCCGGTCCGCTGGCGGAGGCGGTGGCCAGAGCGGTGACGCCGACCAAGGGGCGCGTCCAGGCTTAGCTGAGCGCTCCGCTGGAAGTGCCGCGATCTGCTGTCTGCCGCGCCGTCGTGGCTGGTCGCGCAGTTCCCCGCGGACGCTGCCTCACCTGGGTGAGGGCCGCTCCCGCGAGGACGATCACCGCTCCCGCCGGCGTGCTCCAGCGCAGCGACTCGCCCAGCACCGCGACCCCCGCCGCGGCGGCGATGACCGGGATGAAGTATGTGACCATCTGGGCGGTGGTCGGGCCCACCTCCGCCACCAGCCCGTACTGGACGAGCACCGCCAGCCCCGTCCCCAGCGCACCCAGTGCCGCGATCGCCAGCAGCGGGACCAGTGCGAAGTGCGCCGGGAAGGACGTGAACAACGGTGTCACCACGGCCAGTTGAACCGTCGCCAGCAACAGCTGCGCCCCGGTCATCGCCAGATGCGAGTCACCCGTCCCGGCCAGCGTGCGCCGGACGTAGATCCACCCGATCGGATAGCTCAGCGACGCCAGCAGCGCCATCGCGGTCCCCGTGACGTCCAGGCCGTGGAACCCCTCCCAGGCTCCCAGCACCGTCAGCACACCGATGAACCCCAGGCCGAGTCCGGCGAACCGAACCCGCGTCGGCCGGTCCTCCGACAGGGCCACCAGCGACAGCACCATCCCCCACAGTGGCGAGGTCGCGTTGCAGATCCCGGCCAGCGTGGACGGGATCGTCAGCTCCGAGTAGGCGAAGAGGGAGAACGGCAGCGCGTTGAGCAGGAACGCGGCGACCGCCAGATGCCCCCAGGTACGGGCCCCGCGCGGCAGCCGCTGCCGCTTCACGGCCATCGCCGCCGCAAGCACCGCCGTCCCGAACGCCAGCCTGCCCAGGGTGACCTGGAACGGTGCGTAGCCCTCCGTCCCCACCTTGATGAAGAGGAAGCTGAAGCCCCAGATCAGCGACAGGGCGCCGAAGCGCAGGCGCCAGTCGAGGCGGGGGCGGGAAGGGTCGGCGGCAAGCGTCGCTTCGCTGGTCGCGGCGGTGGTCACGGTGCTCATGGCCTCCACCATGCGGGAGCCGACCTCGTAGCACAATCGAGATTGTCCACCCGGTACCTCTTAGAATCACTTACATGTTGAACCTGGAGCGCCTGCGCACCCTCGACGCCCTCGCCCGGCACGGCTCGGTCAGCGGCGCCGCCGAGGCCCTGCACGTCACGACGTCGGCGGTATCGCAGCAGATGGGCAAGCTGGAACGCGAGGTGGACCAGCAGCTCCTCGCGAAGAACGGCCGGGGCATCCGGCTCACCGACGCCGGGCGGCTGCTCGCCGAGCACGCGGCCCGGATCCTCTCCCAGGTCGAGCTGGCCCAGTCCGACCTGGAGGCACACCGGGGCCAGGTCGTCGGCGAGCTCCGGCTCTCCGCGTTCCCGACGGCCGCCCGCGGCCTGTTCCCGACCGCCCTGTCCGCCCTGCGCGCCCGGCACCCGGCGCTGCGCGTCCGCTCCAGCGAGCTGGAACCGGAGAACGGCATCGCGGGGGTCGTCCGCGGCGACCTCGATCTCGCCGTCGTCCTGGACTGGTACAACAAGCCGATGCCGCTGCCCGACGGTCTGGTCAAGGCGCCCCTGCTGGACGACCCCGCCGAGGTGGCGCTGCCGGCCGGGCACCGGCTCGCCGGCCGTGCGGAGGTGGACCTGGGGGAGTTCGCCGAGGACGAGTGGATCACCTGGGGCGAGGGCGAGTTCTGCCATGAATGGCTGATGTTCACGCTCCGCTCGCGCGGAATCGAGCCCGTCGTCGGGCACCGCGCGGCCGAGACGCACACACAACTCAACCTGGTCGCGGCCGGGTTGGGGGTCTGCATCGCCCCGCTGCTGGGGCGTCACCCGGTGCCGGAGGGCGTTCTCATGGTGCCGCTGAAGCAGCGGGTGCGCCGCCATGTGTACGTCGTCTGGCGGGCCGACGCCGACCGCCGCCCGTCGATCCGGGCGGCGGTGCAGGCTCTGCGCGGCGCGGCCGAGGCGATCGCCTGAACCGGCCCTCCCGAACCGCCTTACGCCGAGCCCAGCTTGCGGAAGTCCCAGGAGGCGGTCTTCGTCGGGGTCAGCCGCGCCCAGGCGTGCCGGCCGTCGTGCGGCATCTCGTCCAGGCCGAAGTTCTTACGGGCGAACACCGTCTCGATGTAGTCGAGTTCGGCGACCAGTTCGCCGGTGCGCGGGACCTCGCCCACGAACTCGACGGTCCCTCTCAGCTCGACGCCGCGCAACTGGTCGTACTCCTCGCCGGAGTCGACCACGACGGCCACCCGCGGATCGCGGCTGAGGTCCTTCCAGCGCTGGCTGCGCACCACCGAGTAGAGCCACAGGGACTTGCCGTCCCAGGCGAACCACAGGGCGCTGACGTGCGGGGCGCCCGACGCCGAGACGGTCGCGACCCGGCAGGTGCGTTGTGTGGTGAGGAACTCGTCCAGCTCACCGGGCGTCATCATGATCTTCCGGCCCCGGCGCTGAGTGACGGTCATGCGGCCCCCTCTTCTTCCGTTCCCGCGCAATGCTGGTTAGTCTCGCCCGCCCCGCACCAAGGCGGAAGGGGGCGTCACATGCCGTCGTACGAACGGCTCTCGGAACTCCTCGACCCCGTGAGCACCGTGCTGCTCACCGTCGAGTGCCAGCAGGGTGTGGTGGGCCCGGAGAGCGCACTGCCCGAACTCGCCCGTGAGGCTCGGACGTCCGGGGCTCTCAACAACATCGCCCGCCTTGTCGCCGCCGCCCACGACACCGGTGTCCAGGTGATCCACGCGATAGCCGAACGCCGCCCGGACGGCCGGGGCGCGAACCGCAACGCCCGCCTGTTCCGCGCCGCCGAACGGCTGCCCGTCCAGCAGCACTCCGGCACGACGGCGGTCCGCGTCGCGCCCCCCATCGAGGTCTCGGAGGAGGACCTCGTCGTACGACGGCTGCACGGCCTGTCGCCGATCCAGGGCACCGACGTCGACGCTCTGCTGCGCAACCTCGGCTGCCGCACCCTGGTCGTCACCGGTGTCTCGGCCAACGTGGCCATCCCGAACACGGTGTTCGACGCGGTCAACCGGGGCTACACGGTCGTCGTCCCGGCCGACGCCATCGCGGGAGTGCCCTCCGACTACACCCCCGCGATGGTCCGCAACACCCTCGCATTGGTCGCCACGGTCGCGACCACGGACGAGGTGCTCGGCTGCCTCAAACAACCGCGTCGGCGGTCATGAGGATCAGGCCAGCGATATCTGGTCGCCGGAGACCGTGATGTTCGCGGCCGTCAGACCCGTGGTCGCCGGGCCCTGCTTCACGCTGCCGTCCGCGATGGCGAACTTGCTGCCGTGACAGGGGCAGACGATCTCGCCGTTGGCGATGCTCGTCACCGCGCAGCCGGCGTGCGGGCACTTGGTCGAGAACGCCTTGTACGTACCCGACGTCGGCTGGGTCACGACCACGGACTGGTCCTTGTAGATCGTGCCGCCGCCCTCGGGGATGTCCGTGGTCTTGGCGAGCGCGGTGCCGCCGGCCGCGGCCGTGGAGCCGCCCGCCGAGCCGTTGCTGTCCTGGGTGGTGGAGCCACCCGCGTTGTTGTTCGTGGTGGTCGTGCTCGACGAGCCGTCGTCCGACGACCCGCACGCGGTCAGCGCGGCGGCGAGCCCCGCCGCTCCGGCTGCCGCCATGACGGTACGGCGGCCCGGTCCGGCTGAGGGGGTGAGCGGTGCGCTGGTCATGTGAGGGGTTCCCTTCCGCGGAGCTTCTCGTGGATCTGTCCAGGGGTACGGTCTTCGGGCACCACCTGTTCAGACGGCATCCAGATAGTGACCACCTGGACATGAGGCTTCGGTAAAACGGCGCTGTCGGTTCGCTGTCGGTCTTGACCTGCGCCGCAGCGGAGCAGGCGACGCACGGCACCGTCACGCCGGACGAAAGGGCACCGCGACCGGGCCGCCCGCTCCGGGGTCGGCGCGTCGCTCACGTCCCACCACGCCTGGGAGGTGGGGGTGTTCATCATTCCGGGGCAGACCGCGGCGATGAGGACGTCACGCGGCAGGTCGTCGGCGCGCCGCTGCCTCGCGAGCGTGCGCACGGCCGCCACCTGGCCGATCTTGGAAGGGATGTTGACGAAGGCCGGCCACGGACCGGCGAACGCGCTGCCGTCCCGTACGGCGTCACGCCAGGCGGCGACCGAACGGTCGACGTCGTCCAGCGTGGCGAGCCCGTCGAACCGGCCGTGCAGCACGGGCGCCAGGTAGGAGAGCGTGCCGAGGGCGCTGGTCACCACGACCAGCCTGCCGCCGTCCCGCAGGCGCGGCGCGAAGGCCCGCAACACCCGTGTGGTGCCGAAGTTGTTGACCTCCGCGTAGTGGTCGACGACGGCACGGGGGTCGTCGTCGGGCCCGACCCGCATGACGGCGTTGTTGAAGACGATGTCGACGCCTCTGTGACGCCGGGTCAGGGCGGCCGCCAGTTCCTCGGCGCGGTCCGGGTCCGCGACGTCGAAGAACTCGCCGCGCACCTCCGCCCCGGAGTCCGCGAGACCCGCGGTGATCCGGGCCAGCCCGTCGCGGTCCCTGCCGGTGGCGTAGACGATGTCGCCGGCGCCCAGACGCTCCGCCAGCCCCTCCAACAGCGCCAGCCCGAGTCCCTGCGTGGCTCCGGTGACCAGTGCCACCCGCGGTCGGTTCGTCATTTTCTCTCTCCTGAATGGTCGCTGTCTCCGAATACCAGAATGCGGTACGGATTGAATGCGCGCGGCCGTGGGGGTGGGTGTCGATTATGCTGGTGTCATCGGCGCCCGGATATCGCGTTGAAAAGCAGTCATGGTGTGTCTGGCGTGGCAGGCATGAGAAATCTGATCGACTCGGTATCGGCTCGCGTCGAGGTGTCGGAGATGGCGACCGCGCTGCCGCTCTACAAAGCGCTGTCCGGAGTGGACGAGCCTGCTGTTCTGGAATTCCCGGCCGTCAAGGTCGCGGTGGTCGGGCCCTTCCTGCTGATGGAGGGCGACGCGGCGGTCCTGGAGAGGCTGCGGCGGGCCGCGACCCTGCATGTCAACGACCTCGACGCCGCCGTCGGGGCGTTCGTCGGCGCGGACGGCGAGGTGCTCGACGGGCCTGCCGCGTCCGGCGGAGGCACTCGCACCATCGTGCGGGACCGCGACGGGAACGTCTTCGAATGCTTCCAGAAAGACTCCGCCGAATAAGCCACGGAGGGGCTGAAAGGCGACAGCGGGCGGGTTTCAATAGGGCTGTGGAAACCCGCCCGCTGTTTCTGTCTTATTCAGTCGTCTCTGTCGTGTTCGGTTACTCGGAGCCGCTTTCCTGGGCGGGCAGGAAGACTATCAGGGAAAGCTTTTCGTCATGGGCGTCCGACAGCTTCAGATAGTCCAGGTCGATGCGGCCGAGCCGTGGGTGCCGGAGCTCCTTGCGGGCGGCGGTGAATCCGCTGACGCTCCGCTCGTCCCACAGCTCGCGGAACGCCTCGGAGGAATTCAGCATCGACTCGAGGAGCGCGGGGCCGCGCGGATCGTCGGGATACCGGGCGAGGGCCACCCGCAACTGGCCGACGAGGGAACGCGCCTCGCCGAGCCAGTCGACGAACAGTCCCGAACCGCGCGACTCGGCAAAGGTGATCCAGAGGATGTTCCGCTCGTCCGCCGACCGCTGGTCGAGGCCGCCGAGCAGCTCGGCGTACGCGTCGTTGTACGCCAGCAGGTCCCACCACGGGTTCATCACGTAGGCGGGCTTCGGGAGCAGCTCACGCACCAGCCGCTCCAGGAGGGGATCGACCTTCGCGGGCCCCGGACCCGCCGGCGGCGGCACCAGAGCGGCCAGCGTGAACAGATGCGCGCGCTGCGGTCCGGAGAGCCGCAGCGCGCGGGCCAGGCTTTCGATGACCTGCCTGCTCACGCTGATGTCGCGGCCCTGTTCGAGCCATGTGTACCAGGTGACGCTCAGCCCGGCGAGCTGCGCCAGCTCCTCGCGGCGCAGCCCCGGTGTGCGGCGCCGCGGCCCGGACCGGAAGCCTGCCGCCGCCGGATCGGTCGCCTCCCGCCGGGCGCGGAGGAAGGCGCCGAGTTCGTCGCGCTGGACCAGATCGGTCATGAGGCACCGACGGCGTCGGCGAGCAGGGACTCGGAGACGTCCCACAGCCGGCGGGCCTTCTCCGGATCCACGGCGTACCGGGCGACGCCGTGCAGCGTGCCGGTGCGCCGGTCGACCACCTCGGCCTCGTTGCAGTCGTTGAAGTAACGCCCGCCCACCCCGTCCAGCAGCGGTGAGACCGCGGGGAGCACCGAGGTGGCGGCGCCCTGCTCCACCGTCTTCATCTGATCGGCCGCCACCCGTCCGCTGCTGCCCCCGATGTGCCGCTGGAGGTTGGTCACGATGGCCCCCGGCATGAGGGCGTTGGCGGTGATGCCGTCGGCCGCCCAGCGGCGGGTGGCCTCGACCGCGAAGAGCACGTTCGCGGTCTTGGACTGCGCGTACGCGGCCCACGGTTCGTAGGCCCGGAAGCCGAAGTGCAGGTCGTCGAAGACGACAGGGGAACGCTGGTGGCCGGTCGAGCTCACGACGACGATGCGGGCGGCGTCCGCCGCGGCCAGCGCCCCGTGCAGACCGGTCGCCAGGGCGAAGTGGCCGAGGTGGTTGGTGGCGAACTGCAGCTCCCAGCCCTGCGGCGTGTACTGCTCGGGGCAGGCCATGACGCCCGCGTTGTTTACCAGGATGTCCAGCGGGCCGTGCCAGGCCGCGGTGAACGCGGCCACCGACGCGGGGTCGGCCAGGTCCAGACGGGCGACACGAAGCGCCTCGCCGCCGGTCGCGGAGCCGATGTCCTTGGCCACCCGCTCACCGGCCGCCGTGTCCCGCACGGCGAGGGTGACCTCCGCACCCCGCGAGGCCAGTACCCGCGCCGTCTCCGCCCCGAGCCCGGAGGACGCCCCGGTGACCAGTGCGCGGCGCCCGGAGAGGTCGATGCCGGCGACCACCTCGGCCGCGGTGCTGGAGAAGCCGAAGGGAGTGGTGATCATGCCGAACTCCTCTTGAAACGGTGGTTCCACCCACTCACCGTAGGAGCCCCGGTGACCATGACGCCAACGAGACTTGGGAACAGGTGGTATGCGTCGAAGTCATGGATGCCGCGGGGTGGCACCGACGGGCACGGACCGGTCGGGCAGGCGTCGGCCGCCGCCCGTGGATCCGGCGGATCACGCCGTCGGCCTGGGGTGCGGAGAGCCGGCGCGGGCTTCTGACCGGCAGGTGGCGGACCGCTTCGACCCCTCCTTGCCGTAGGGCGTCCGTACGGGCGAATTCGCCGTCAGGTCAGGCGGGATCGGGCCGTGCGGCGACTTGGGCGCGAGGGTCGGGGGTTCCTGGCGAGCTGTCACGCTCGGTTACTATGCTCACTTCATGCCGGAGGCCGGAAGCAAGGGGCGCATCGCCGTCCACGGGCTGCCGGGGAGGACCCGCCCGTCTTGCTCCTGACAGCCCCGGTCGTCGATTGCATGGTTGAGAAGCTGGATGGCCTGGGAAAATGCTGCGAGAAGTCACCGCGACCCGCTACATCACGCCCCTGCGTGAGGGGGGCTCGCTGCCGGGGCTCGTCGAGGCCGACGACTTCGGGACGTACGTCATGAAGTTCACGGGTGCGGGGCAGGGCCGGAAGACGCTGGTCGCCGAGGTCGTCTGCGGTGAACTCGCGCGCCGGCTCGGGTTCCGGATGCCCCGGCTGGTCACCGTCGAACTGGATCCCGTTCTGGGGCTCGGCGAACCCGAGCAGCAGGTGCAGGACCTGTTGCGGGGCAGCGGTGGCACCAACCTCGGCATGGACTTCCTGTCCGGTGCCCTCGGCTTCGACCCGCTCGCCTTCGCGGTGAGCCCCGAGGAGGCCGGGCGGATCGTCTGGTTTGACGCGCTGATCAACAACGTCGACCGCTCCTGGCGCAACCCCAACCTGCTGGTCCACCACGGCGACCTGTGGCTCATCGACCACGGCGCCACCATGATCTGGCAGCACAACTGGCCGTCGGCGCAGACGTCCGCCGCCCGCCCGTACGACGCCGCCGACCACGCGCTGAGCGGGTTCGGCCCCGACGTCCGGGCGGCCGCCGCCGAGTTGGCGCCCCGGGTCACCGAGGACCTGCTCGCCGAGGTGACCGCCGAGATCCCGGACGTCTGGCTCGCCGCCGAGCCCGGCTTCGACACCCCCGACGAACTGCGGCGCACCTATGCGCGGCCGCTGCTCGCCCGGGCCGCCGTCATCCACGAACGCATCACCGGCATCGAGGGGGCCAAGTGAGCGAGACCCATATCTACATGGCGGGACATGTGACCGAGCGCCACATCACCCGGGCCGGTCAGGGCGGTGACCGCGACGTCTTCGAGTACGCCCTGCTGCGCGTCGTGCCCCGCGTGGAGCGCGGCGAGTACATCAACGCCGGCGTGATCGTGTACTGCCGGGCCAAGACCTACGTCGGCGCCCGCACCCATCTCGACGAGGCCCGGCTGCAGGCCCTGGACCCGGACGCGGACGTGGCGGGGGTGCGGGCCGCGCTCGGGGCGGTGGAGGGCGTCTGCGCGGGCGGGGCGGCGGCGGGGCACGCGGCCGGCGACGATCCGGGGCGGCGCTTCCGCTGGCTGGTCGCGCCCCGCTCCACCGTGGTACAGCCGGGCCCCGTGCACACCGGGCTCACCCTTGACCCTGACGCCGAGACGGAGCGGTTGCTGGACCTCCTGGTGAGGTAATGGATCACACCGCGCGGTGCAGCGTTGACACCGCGTGCCAGGGCTTCTAGCGTCACGTCTGTCGAAGGTACTAAGCGGTCGCTCACTGTTCGGCCGGGTTCTCGATCAGGTGTTCTCAAGGGCGAGGAGAAACAGCAATGTCCAGCACTGAGCAGCGGGTGGCCGTCGTCACCGGTGCCGCGCGCGGTATCGGCGCCGCCACCGCCGTACGACTGGCCGCCGAGGGTCGCGCGGTGGCCGTGATCGATCTCGACGAGGCCGCCTGCAAGGACACCGTCGAGAAGATCACCGCCGCCGGCGGCAAGGCGATCGCGGTCGGCGCCGACGTCTCCGACGAGGCTCAGGTGGCCGCCGCGATCGCGCGGGTCGCCGAGGAGCTGGGCGCCCCGACCATCCTGGTCAACAACGCCGGTGTGCTCCGCGACAACCTGCTGTTCAAGATGTCCGCGTCGGACTGGGACACGGTCCTGAACGTGCACCTGCGCGGCTCCTTCCTGATGACCAAGGCCGTCCAGCAGCACATGGTCGAGGCCGGCTGGGGGCGTGTGGTCAACCTGTCCTCCTCCTCGGCGCTCGGCAACCGCGGCCAGGCCAACTACTCCGCCGCCAAGGCCGGTCTGCAGGGCTTCACCAAGACCCTCGCCATCGAGCTCGGCAAGTTCGGCATCACCGCCAACGCCGTCGCCCCCGGCTTCATCGCCACCGAGATGACCAAGGCCACCGCCGAGCGCGTCAAGATGGGCTTCGAGGAGTTCAAGGCCGCCGCCGCCACCCAGATCCCCGTGCAGCGCGTCGGCGAGCCCGAGGACATCGCCAACGCCATCGCCTTCTTCACGAACGAGGCCGCCGGCTTCGTCTCCGGCCAGGTGCTGTACGTGGCCGGCGGACCGCTCGACTAGAAGATCACTGGGGAACACCGACATGACTGAACTGCCCGAGCTGTCCGGCAAGGTCGCCGTCATCACCGGCGCGAGCCGAGGCATCGGCTACGGCGTCGCCGAGGCGCTGATCGCCCGCGGCGACCGCGTCGCCATCACCGGCCGCAACGAGGACGCCCTCAAGGAGGCCGTCGAGAGCCTCGGCGCCGAGCGCGTCATCGGCATCGCAGGCAAGGCGCACGACCTGGCCCACCAGAGCGAGGTCGTCGAGCGCACCATGGCGGCCTTCGGCCGCGTCGACTACCTGGTCAACAACGCCGGTACCAACCCGGTGTTCGGCCCGATCGCCGACGTCAACCTGGACGTGGCCCGCAAGGTGTTCGAGACCAACGTGGTCTCGGCCCTCGGCTTCGCCCAGAAGACCTGGCACGCCTGGCAGAAGGACAACGGCGGCGCCATCGTCAACATCGCCTCCGTCGCCGGCCTGTCGGCCTCGCCGTTCATCGGCGCGTACGGCATCAGCAAGGCCGCGATGATCAACCTGACCCAGCAGCTGGCACACGAGTTCGCCCCCGGCGTCCGGGTCAACGCGATCGCCCCCGCGGTCGTCAAGACCAAGTTCGCCGAGGCCCTTTACGAGGGCCGGGAGGCGGAGGCCTCCGCGGGCTACCCGCTCAAGCGGCTCGGCGTGCCCTCCGACATCGGCGGCGCCGCCGCGTTCCTCACCTCGGAGCAGTCCGACTGGATCACCGGCCAGACGCTCGTCGTCGACGGCGGCATCTTCCTGAACGCCGGCATGGCCTGACGGCACCACGGGTCCGCCGGCCCGTCTCCGGGCGTCGTCTTCGTCGCCGAGAATTCGGCACGGAAGCTCAGCGACGAAATTTCTGCACGGACATTTCCGCACAGATATTTCGCCACAGGAACGACGAAAACGACGCCCGGGTGGCCGCACAACATCCGCACAGCACCATGACAACGTCGTCATAGCACATTCGATCAACGCCCGTGTTTCCGGGGTACTTCAAGGCGCGCAACGCTGCGGTATGGTCTGCCGCCGACCCCTGGTACGGCGGATCGAGGAGTGTGCGCGTGTTCAACCGGAACCGAGGTCTGCGAAGAGTTGCCGCGCTCGCGTCCATATCCCTGGTGGCCGGATGCGGTGTGTTCTCCAGCAGTACGGGCAACAGCGGGCCGATCGTCGTCGGGACGACCAGCGCCCCCAGCACCCTTGACCCGGCGGGATCGTGGGACGGCTCCTGGGAGCTGTTCCGGAACGTCTACCAGACGCTGCTCGCCTACCCCGACGGCGCCACCACCCCCCAGCCGGACGCCGCGCGGAAGTGCGCCTTCACGGACTCCGGCGACCGCACCTACCGCTGCGAACTGCGCTCCGGCCTGAAGTTCGCCGACGGCGACAAGCTCGACGCCCAGGCCGTCAAGTACTCCATCGACCGGATCCGGAGCATCAACGCGCCCAGCGGCCCGGCCGGACTGCTCGGCAGCCTCGACCGGGTGCAGGTGATCGGCGACCGCGAGGTGGTCTTCCACCTCAACAAGGCCGACACCACCTTCCCGTTCGTCCTCGCCACCCCGGCCATGTCGATCGTCGACCCCGACGACTACCCCGCCCACACGCTGCGCAAGGGCGACTCCGTGCACGGCTCCGGGCCGTACACCCTCAAGTCCTACGACGACGGCAAGCGGGCCGAGCTGGTCCGCAACGACAACTACCAGGGCTTCGCCGACCGGCAGAACGACGCGGTGACCATCCGCTACTTCCAGGACTCGGCCACCATGGTCAAGGCCCTGCGGTCCGGGGACATCGACGTCACCTACCGCGGTCTCGCCGCCTCCGACATCGTCGCCCTGGAGGCGCACCGCAGCACCGACCTCCAGCTGATCGACGGCACCGGCACCGACATCAGCTACCTGGTGTTCAACCCCGAGGACCCGTGGGCCAAGCTGCCCGCCGTGCGCAAGGCCGTCGCCCAGCTCGTCGACCGCTCCGCGATCGCCCACACGGTCTACAAGGACACCGTCGACCCGCTGTACTCCATGGTCCCGGCGGGCCTGACCGGCCACACCACCGACTTCTTCGACGACTACGGCGACCCCAGCACCTCCAAGGCCCGCAAGATCCTCGCCGACGCCGGCATCACCCAGCGCGTCCCGCTCACCTTCTGGTACACCACCGACCGCTACGGCTCCGAGACCGGCCAGATGTTCCAGCAGCTCAAGCAGCAGCTGGACGACTCCGGGCTGTTCACGATCACCCTCAGGAGCCGCCCCTGGAAGACCTATGTGGTCGGCTACCAGAAGGGCGAGTACCCGGTGTTCGGCCGCGGCTGGTTCCCGGACTTCCCCGACGCCGACAACTTCATCGCCCCCTTCGTCGGCGAGCAGAACGCCCTCGGCACGCCCTACCCGTCACCCGTGATCACCGGCAAGCTGCTGCCGGAGTCGCGCCGCGAGAGCGACCGCGGCGAGGTCGTCAAGGAGTTCGAGGAGGCGCAGCAGATCCTCGTCAACGACGCCCGGCTGATCCCGCTGTGGCAGGGGCGGCAGTACATCGCGGCCAGCGACGACATCTCCGGCGGCGAACGGGCGCTCGACCCGTCGACGATCATGATGATGTGGGAGCTGCACCGCAAGACCAGCTGGTGAAACGGCCGTCCGGCACCGGTTGTCAGTGGTCGCCTGTAGGTTTTCCGGTATCAGCAGGATCTGCAAGTGACCGCAATTCGTGAGGACGTTGACGTGACCGACATCGCCATGCTGCCCGAGTCCTGGCGCGGGGTTCTGGGTGACGAGCTTCAGCAGCCCTACTTCAAGGAGCTGACCGAGTTCGTCGAGGAGGAGCGGGCGAAGGGCCCCGTCTACCCGCCGCGCGAGGAGGTCTTCGCCGCGCTGGAGGCGACGCCGTACGACCAGGTCAAGGTGTTCGTCCTCGGCCAGGACCCGTACCACGGCGAGGGCCAGGGCCATGGCCTGTGCTTCTCCGTCCGGCCTGGCGTGAAGACCCCGCCGTCGCTGCGGAACATCTACAAGGAGATGAAGGAGGAGCTGGGCCTGGAGGTGCCGGACAACGGCTATCTGATGCCGTGGGCCCGGCAGGGCGTGCTGCTGCTCAACGCGGTCCTCACGGTCCGCGCCGGTGAGGCCAACTCGCACAAGAACAAGGGCTGGGAGAAGTTCACGGACGCGGTGATCCGTGCCGTCGCCGAGCGGCCCGACCCGGCGGTCTTCGTCCTCTGGGGCGGCTACGCGCAGAAGAAGGCCCGGCTGATCGACGAGACCCGCCACGTGGTGATCCAGAGCGCGCACCCGTCCCCGCTCTCCGCCGCGAAGTTCTTCGGCACCCGCCCGTTCACCCAGATCAACGAGGCGGTCGCCGCCCAGGGCCACGAGGCGATCGACTGGCGGATTCCCGACCTGGGCTGAGCAAGTACAGAGGGCGCCTCGAAGCCGACCGGGGGGCAACCCCTTAGGCCGTGTTTGAGATGTCGATCAGCACAGGCCTTGATCGACATTTCGGGTACCGCATAGCGTCAGGACGGTGGAA
>NZ_JAGXJL010000368.1:0-251 GCF_019091475.1 Streptomyces sp. GbtcB6
CTTGGTAGCTTGAAGCCTTGCTTGTTCTTT
The DNA here is from genome assembly GCF_019091475.1 of Streptomyces sp. GbtcB6. Taxonomy (NCBI): domain Bacteria; kingdom Bacillati; phylum Actinomycetota; class Actinomycetes; order Kitasatosporales; family Streptomycetaceae; genus Streptomyces; species Streptomyces sp. GbtcB6. Next base: position 31 of record NZ_JAGXJL010000368.1, read on the forward strand.
GCCCGCCGGAGGGCTCCACCTGGGACGTCCAAATGTGTCAAGAGTGGTCACGCTAAAGCCTCCGACTTCCTGGCCTTCGATCGTTGGCTGATCCTAGGGACCCAGGCTACGTGGTTCCAATCCAGACCATGCTCTTTCACTGAGCGTCCTGGATCCATGGCAGCAGAGTGCGATCATGGTCGTGTGGGTATCGCCAGCAGCCTCCACCGGAACGTGGCAGG
>NZ_JAGXJL010000369.1:0-251 GCF_019091475.1 Streptomyces sp. GbtcB6
ATTCCAACAATTAATAAAGATGATCCCCCTGTTTTAATGTCCTTCCCACCAGTACAACATCAGGTGAGATGTATTTTTTGAATTAAAAACCCTAATTATTTGGTTGTCATGTCTTTTTTATATCTCTATTATATTAGATGTGCGAGTTTTTAGCGGTTAAACCCTTCCAATTATTATTTTACTTACACTTAACATTTCAACCTCAAGTTCGCAATTAACTGTGAAAAATAAATAACACCTTAAATTTATTA
>NZ_JAGXJL010000370.1:0-251 GCF_019091475.1 Streptomyces sp. GbtcB6
TTTCACTTTTGGGCCTAATTTGTGCCTCTCTTCCTTCTAACACACGAGCCCCTTAAATAGAAATTAAGGTTGCTTCCTTTCAGAAAGTCAAAAACTGGCCAAAAATCTCGTATTTCGCCCCTGGTCGCGACCATATAAAGCCTAGTCGCGACCATAGGCAAAATACGAAGAAAAAAAACTTGCTGTTTGGCTCCTAGCCGCGACCATGAAAAAGGGTCGCGACCATGGAAAGTGGTGGTCGCGACTACTGG
>NZ_JAGXJL010000371.1:0-250 GCF_019091475.1 Streptomyces sp. GbtcB6
GTATGGAGACCGGTGACTTTTTGAAGGCTTCTCCTCCAATTGAAATGACAAGTCACGCCAAGTTGGAGGAGATTCTGATCCAAGCAGCAGCAAAGATTGGGTCCAAACCAGATGGTCCACAAGTAATTTTATATGTTCCTTGCCTAGCTACGGTAGAGCCAGATGTTACTACAATAGGAGAGACAGTAGAAAAGTTGTAGGAAGTATAAGCATAGTATAGAAAGACCAACCAGGTTGTGAACCTGTCTTG
>NZ_JAGXJL010000372.1:0-250 GCF_019091475.1 Streptomyces sp. GbtcB6
AACCAATTTTACATTCTTTTTCACACTATCTGTTTTAGTCCAATGATGTCCATAGCCAAAATAATAAAAATACATATACTAATGTACATTCCCATTATTATTGTGAATGTTATAACTGTTGTTATATTTTGCCAGTACTATTAGGTTTTGGATATTTTTTTACCATAACAATAAGTGAAGTACATTATTTTGAAAATGAAATTGACCAATTTTACCTTCTCTTTCACACTATCCGTTTTAGTCCAATTAT
>NZ_JAGXJL010000373.1:0-250 GCF_019091475.1 Streptomyces sp. GbtcB6
ATCCAGCCGCTGAACCAGCCCAGTACGAGGCCGGGGGGTAGGGTGGGCCACGATCCAGTGAGTTCACCCGCGTAGCCGGTGGTATACGCCAGACCACTACCCGCGATGGTGTGGGTACCGGTGCTGGTCCAGGGTGCGCCCGTAGCCTCGACTGGCCCCGGCAGCGTGGTCGCCTGTGTCGGCGCCGGTATGCTGGCACTGGTCGCCTCCGAGCTGTGCTAGTCCCTCGGATACAAGGCCGTGCACGATC
>NZ_JAGXJL010000374.1:0-249 GCF_019091475.1 Streptomyces sp. GbtcB6
CTCACGAACCGGGAAGGAAACCATGCCCGTACGCCCCGTCCTCGCCGCGGCCCTCGGTTCCGTCCCCCTGCTGTGCGCCGCCGCCGCCCCGCGACCGCCGCCTCCGGCGAGTCCGTCACCGTCCACCGCACCGGCCGGCTCGCCCCCGACGGCACCGTCACCCTCTCCGGCACCTACACCTGCACCGGTGCCGGCGGACCGGTGTTCATCAGCTCCTCGGACAGCCAGGACTCCCCGAACTACAAGCAC
>NZ_JAGXJL010000375.1:0-249 GCF_019091475.1 Streptomyces sp. GbtcB6
GAATCTGGATAGACTTAAAAATATTAAATGTGGCCCAATAAACACCCTTATAAACTAGGATGGACCTTATTTTAAAAACAATAAATATTTTAGGAAAATTGACATAGTATACTAACTTTTGCCATTTTTTTACAAAATTACTGCCAGACGGTATTTTTTATTTTTTTACTGTATTTGTTTATAAGTTTCATACTGCAGTATACTGTGTTAAGTTTTCACTGGTGTTCTACTGGTGTTTTACTAGTGTTC
>NZ_JAGXJL010000376.1:0-249 GCF_019091475.1 Streptomyces sp. GbtcB6
TTACTATTGAGTACGCTAAAAATAATATTATCCTTCGGTGAAAAACGTAAGGTTTATAGAGAAAAGAAAACCGTTGAAAATAACCGTAAGAGAAAACTATAGGGTTCCCTAAATTAGGGGTAAAGCAGTTTTAATTGTATAACTAAGGGCTCCTTTAATAAATAGTATTACTTTAAAGTTCTTTTAATATTTTAATTCCGTTTTACTATAATTAAGCGCTAAGTTTCTTTAAGTTTCAATAATAGAAAT
>NZ_JAGXJL010000004.1:0-8693 GCF_019091475.1 Streptomyces sp. GbtcB6
GGGGGTGGGCTCACTCACCGGGATGAGGAGGCGGCGGGCCCTGTCCTGGTCCGGGGTGGGTGTGGGTGCGGGTGCGGGTGCGGCCTGTGGGGGCTCGGCGCCGCCGTGGGCTGCTTGTGGGTGGGGGGTGGGGAGGGGGGTGGTTTCGGCTGTGGGTGACGTGGCGGTGAGTGGGGGCTGGTCGCGCAGTTCCCCGCGCCCCTGAGGGGGCGCTGTCGTCGCCGATGCTTCAAGGTCCCTGTCCGGGGCCGTCGTTGTCGTTGTTCGGGTGTCTGGTTGGGGGAGGCCGGTGGCGCCGTCTCTGCGGGTGAAGGCGTCCCAGGCGCGGGGCGGGGTGGGGGTCGGGGTCTGCTGTCGGGGCTCCTCGCTGTTGCCGGCCCAGCTCAGGACCGCTCCGCACGCGTCGCAGAAGGACTGGCCCGGTTCCGCGACCGTGCCGCACTCCGTGCAGTTCCGGTTGGTCGTCATCGCTGCGGGGTCCTTTCGGCGGACGCGGTCACCTGGACCGTGTACGGCATATGAGCGGGGCGGGCGGCGGCCACGAGGTGTTCCAGGCGGACCTCGTCGGCCGGGGTGGGGGAGGGCAGCGTGAGGTGGACGTGCAGGCCGGGGCGGGGCTGACCGGGGAAGGGGCCCAGCGGGCGGGCGTTCCAGTCGGCGCCGCCGCTCTCCGTGATGTCCGGGGTCACGCCGAAGGCCAGGCGGACCGTCTCGGACAGGCCGAGGCGGGTGCCCCGGATGCGGTGCAGGTAGGCGGCTGCCGCCACGGCCGCTCGGAGCAGGGGTTCCGGTTCGGTGCCGTCCGTCTCGGCGCCGACCCAGGTGCCGAGCCATTCCGCGAAGTCCAGCGGGGCCAGGGCCGGGTCGAAGTAGCTGGGCAGGCAGTCGAGGACGTTCGGGATCGGGGCGATCACGTCGTCCAGGCCGGCGACGAAGCGCAGCGCGAGGTCGTCGTCGGCGAAGACCGCCGGGAGCATCGCGCCGATGGGGACGGAGGAGCCGAGGCCGTCGATGGAGCCTCTCAACGGAGGCCTCCGGTCGGGTTGTTGCCGGTCATTCGCCGATCACCCTCACCCGGTGGTCGTAGGAGAAGACCAGGGACGGGGCGTCCAGGTCGATGCGGTCGGTCGGGTCGCCGCGCTTGCCGGTGAGCGGGTCGGCGGGGTGGAGGACGACCTCGTCGACCAGTTCCACGCCGGGGACGCGTTGCAGCACCGCGAAGACCTCGCCCGACTGCACCGGGCGCCCGAACCGCCAGCCCTTGCCGTCCGCGCCGCCGGTCAGCGGGTCCAGGTGGCGGTAGAGGGCGTCGTGGGCCTGGTGGCGGACCCGGTCGACGTCCACGCCGCGGAAGGCGTGGACGGTGGCGACGACCGTGACGCCCTGGTAGAAGGGCGGGCCGACCGCCAACCGGGTTCCGATGAGGCGACGTTCGTCCAGGTAGCGGGTGATGCGGTCGAGCAGGGCGTCGCCGGGGACGAGTTGCTCGAAGCGGAGGCGGCCGCCCGGGTCGGGGACCGCCTGGGGTACCACCAGGACCCGTACCGCGTACGAACCGTGCTCGCCCTCCTCGCCTTCCAGGCAGGTGATCCGGGCCGTCTCGGGGGCGGCGCGGCGGGCCAGCTCCTCGTAGTCGCGCAGGGTCACCGCCCGCTCCTGGGCGCGCAGCGTGATCGGGGCGCGCACCTTCGCCTCGGCGACCGTCTCGCCGTCCACTCCGCCGCGCGCGGCCTCCCGGTTGACGACCTCCGCGACGTACGGGATGGAGGAACGCAGGATCTGTACGGCACCCCGGGCCACGTTGCCGTCCCGGCCGCCGCCCGTGCGGTAGCGGCGGGCCCGGACGACCGCGCCCTTCGGGGCCACCGTGCCGTACTGGCGCAGCGAGCCGTCCGGTTCGCGGACCGCGGGGCCGAAGGCGATGTCGCCGGTCGTCGCGTCGAGGGTGATGTGCCGGTCGTACGGACCGGAGGCCGCGAAGTGCGGGACGACCTGCCAGTCCACCCAGCCGCCCTCGCCGTCGTGTTCGGCGGTCTGCAGGAGCAGCGGCGGGGTGTCCCCGACGACGGGGGCGTGGGCGAGCCGCAGGCGCTGGCCGGGCAGGCCGGTGGACTCGCCGAGCGCCTCGTCCTCGACGGTCTCCGCGTGGACGGCGGCCGTGGTGCCGCCCACCGTGCAGGCCTCGACGAACCGGACCGTCGGGGACGTGGTGTAGAAGGGCTGGTCGGCACGCGGTTCGGTGACCCGGCAGCGCAGCCAGCTCGCCTCCAGGCCGCCGTTGCGGGACAGGACGTGACCGCCGGGGACGTGCAGCACGACCTCGCCGGGGCGGTTGAGGCCACCCGTGCCGTCCCGGTCGACCTCGCACTCCCGCCAGCCGTCCTCCGTCCACGCCTCCCACACCAGCGGGGGCTGGCGCGGGTCCACGCCGACACCGTCGACCCGGCTGTCCAGGTCCAGGGCGACCGCGCAGTGCGGGACGGCGGCGGAGAGGCCGAGCAGCATGCAGTCACCGGGGTTCGGGGCCTCGGTGAAGCACAACAGGTCCTTGCCCTCGGCGAGTTCATGGGTGAGGTCGACGACGGCCGCGCCGTGCTGCTGGCGCAGCAGGTGCCGCAACTCGCTCGGCACGATGGTCAGTTCGCGCTCGGTCGCGAAGACCACCGCCTCCTGGGTCTCGGTACGGCGGGTCGCCACCTCGGTGCCGACCGGCACCGGTACCGGCTCCTCGTGGGCCGCCGACAGCCAGAACGTCACGTCCGTACGGGCGGCGGAGGGCGGGAACAGCGTGATGCCGACCAGGTCCAGGAAGGCGAGGTGGTTCTTCTCCGGGACCCGGTTGAGGCGGTACACGAGCTGGTCGGCCATGTGCGCGACCGTCTCCACCAGCGTGATGCCGGGGTCGGAGACGTTGTGGTCGGTCCACTCCGGGGCGCGCTGCTGGATGTAACGCTTGGCGTCGTCGACGAACTGCTGGAAGCGTCGGTCGTCGAGGTTCGGGGAGGGCAGGGCCATCGGGATCAGCGGTCGCTTTCGGAGGAGTCCGGGGAGGCGGGGGGCAGGTCCGGCTCGTCGTGGGAGGGGATGACGTAGAAGGGGAAGACCAGGCTGCGCGGGTTGTTGGTGCCGCGGATCGAGTAGCGGACGTCGATCATCAGCACGCTCGGGTCGGCCCCGGTGGTCACCTCGACGTCCTCGACCTCGATCCGCGGCTCCCAGCGGTCGAGGCTGGCGTGCACCTCGTGCTGGATACGGCCGGCGGTCTGCTCGTTGACCGGGGCGAAGACGAGGTCGTGGATGGCACAGCCGAACTCCGGCCGCATCGGGCGTTCGCCCGGGGCCGTGGAGAGGATGAGGCGGATGGCCTCCTCCACCTCCTTCTCGCCGCTGACCAGGGCGATGCCGCCGGTGGGCCCGATGCGCAACGGGAACGACCAGCCGGAGCCGACGAACTGCTCTGCCATCAGCCCCGCACCCGCCGCTCGGGGAAGACCTCGCGCCCGCTCATGCCGGGATCACCATCACCGTCAGTCCGCCCATCATCAGGTTGCCCAGCACCGGCACCTCCGGGGCCTGGATCGCCACGGTGGCCAGGGAGCTGATCGCGACGGCGGCGTTGCCGCGCAGCGACAGGGCGGCGTTCGCCATCACGTTCACGGCGGCGGCGTTCACGGAGACCGCGCCCGCGGGCGCCTTGATGTCGACGAGTTCCGCGCTCTGTATGGACAGCGGCCCCCCGCTCCTGAGGCTGAGCGCGCCCCCCGCCTTCAGGGACAGGTTGGCGCCCGCCTCGACCGACACCGACCTGCTGCCCTTGATGGAGACGCTGCCCTTGCTGTCCACGGTGATCTCGGTCTGCTGCCGGTCCAGGAAGACGGTCAGTTTGTCGTCGCCGCTGGCCAGCCGGACGCCCTGTTTGCGGCCCCGCTGGTCGAGCAGGTCCATGCGGTTGCCGACCCGGTCGGAGACGGTGTGCCGGGTGGCCCGGCCACGCAGGCCGTCGTGGAGCGGCACGTCCTTGACCCTGGTCGGCTTGTCCTTGCCGTTGTAGAGGCCGCCGATGACGTACGCGTGGTCGAGGGCGCCCCGGTCGAAGGCGACGAGCACCTCGTCGCCGACGTCCATCGGGAAGACCCCGCCGCCGCGCACCCCGCCCCACTGCACGGTCCGGGTCCAGTCGCTGACGTAGGTGTCGTCCAGCCACGGGAACTTGATCTTCACCCGCCCCTGCTGGAGCGGATCCTGTACGTCGGTGACGAGGGCCTGCGCCACGCTGAGCTGCCGGTCGCCACCGGTGTCCCCGCCACCGCCCGAGGCCACGCCGTACAGGGACCGCCACTGCCGGCCGCTGACCGTCACCCAGGTCTCGTAGTGCTTGGCGTCGCCGAAGACATGCCGTACGGAGGTGACCGTGTACTTCCCCTCGAAGGGGTCCCCGACGTCCGCGAGCGCCACCGGAACCCCGGGCCGCAGCTTCGGGTTGCCCCGCACGACCACCTCCACCTCGGCGAACGTCGAGGTGACGTCGTCGGAGAGGGCGTCGGCCGCGTACTTCACCTCGGACTGCTTGTCGTACGGCGTACGCGTCTCGACCAGCTTCGACGTCTTGAACTCGCCGGCCGCCGCGCCCGGCGTGGTGCCGATGCTGTAGCCGGTGTTGGCGGCGGGGGTCACGGTCGCCGTGAGCGTCTTCTTCGTCCGTACGTCCCAGCCGCGCGACTCGACCTTGTTCACCTGGTCCGAGGCGGTGACCGCGGTACGCAGCCGCAGGATGTCGTGCCCGGCCTCCAGCACGAACGGGCTCTTGTCGCCGTCGGTCTGCGGCGAGGGCGCCCCCGAGGCGCTCTTCTGCTTCACGAACTGGAACTTGCCGTCGGCGTCCACCGACATGACCATCTCGTTCTCGTCGGCGAGCCGGGCCAGGAACTCCCAGTCGGTGACGTTCGACTGGCTGATGAACTCGTAGACGGTCCTGGTGGCCTGGATCCGCCCGATCGGCACCCCGTCCTGCGCGGCCAGCTTGCGGGCGATGTCGGAGGCGGTCTGGTTGCGGTACGCGACCACGCGGCGCTGCCGCATCAGCCGGAACCCGTAGTCGTAGCCCCGGACCACCGCGTAGCTGCCGGTGCCGTCGTACTCGGCCTCCATCCCCGTGACCTCACCGGTGAGCAGCGGGTCGCCGGTGCCCTGCCCGTCGGAGACCGGCGTGATCACCACCGGGGTGCCGAACTGGACGCCCAGCTTGCCCAGGAGCTTGCGCGCCGGGTCGCGGAAGGTCAGCTGGAAGGCGGCGGGCACCCCGACGCCCTGGTCCACGTGGGCGTCGACGAGATACCGCCCGTACTCCGAGGTGGCGGTCAGCTCCTTGCCGCCGATGACGACCTTGACGACGTTCGAGAAAGCGTGCTTCACCATCAGGACCGCACCTCCTCGGCGGCCGGCAACACCAGTTCCGTCCCCGTGGGCAGCCACCCCGGGTCGTCGATCCCGTTGGCGTCCGCGATCGCCCGCCAGGCGGCCGCGTTGCCGTACTCCCGCCAGGCCAGCGACTGCAGCGAGTCCCCGGCGACGACCCGGTGCACGCGCTGCGCGGTGAGCGCCCCGGACGTCGGGTTCTGCCCCGCGGTCTTGCTCGGGATCTCGTGCAGCTGAAGCCGGCAGCTGGCCCGGATCGGCATCCCGCTCGTCCCGAAGAGGGAGTAGGAGACATCGGCGGAGGCGACGTACGCCGTGAAGTTGGCCGTCGAGAACGAGCCCCACTGGAAGACCACCCAGGGCGGCGACGGCTGCTTGGCGGCGATGCTCTTGCTGGTGACCTCGCAGCAGGCCAGCAGCGACTCCACCTTCTTCATCACGTCGTTGCTGTCCGGGTCGTCGGACCGGTCCAGGAAGATCTCCACGCTCATCTCACGCGGATGGGTGCCGAGGAACTCCGGGAGCGCGCCGTCCCGTTCGATCGGCGCCGCCGACGACTTCCAGTCCGCCCGGCGGGCGATCGACAGCTGCGCCGGGTTGAACTCGAAGCCGAACGTCTTGATGATGCCGCCCGGGCTGGTGCTGGTGCCCACGGGCGGCTCGTGAATCGCGAGGGTGGCCCGCACGAGGCTCTTGCCGGCGCCCCGGCTACTCCTGGCCATGATCTGATCTGCCTGCCTCTCCGTACGTCCGCTCAGTCCGTGAAGCCGTGGTGGGCGATCTCCAGGACCTCCGTGGCCACGGACGGACTGCCCGCGTCCAGGGACGGCCCCTGCCAGCTCACCGGCAGTACGTCCAGCAGCCCCCACCGGGCCACCTCCGAGCCGTCCGCGCGCAGCGCCGTGATCTGCCCGGTGGGCCGCTCGATCCCCGTCTGCACGGACGAGATCCACTTCGCGACCTTCGAGGTGTCCGGGGTGAGCGGGCGGGTCAGCCGGATGTGGGAGAACGTGACCCGGGTCGGCAGCTGCCACACGAACCCGTTGTTCCCGCCCTCCTGCCGCTGCTCGATCTCCACCTGCGACGACAGTCCCTCGCACCCGTTGAAGTAGCCGAGGTCCTCGCCGTCGATGGAGAGGCTGAACCAGACTGTGGTGCCGGGGTCCTGGCGGTCCATCGGTGGCCTTTCTGTGGAGTGGGTGCACGGTCGTCGTGGTCAGTCGTGATCAGGGGCGGAAGTCGCGGAGCTTTCCCACGCGTTCGCGGTCGCGGCGGAGTTCGGTGCGGACGTGGCGGGTGATCCGGTCGATGATCCGGTGGACGAGGGCGTCCACCTGGAACTCGGTGAGGGCACGCGGGTCGAAACCGCCGCCCTCGATCGCCGTGTAGCCGGGCGGCGGATCGTCGGCGGACGAGGCGGACGCGGAGTACCCGGGCGGCGGCGGGTCGTCGGGGGGCGGGGGCTGCCTGCCCGTCTGGGTCCGGGGGGCCACGGCGCGCGCGGTGTGGGTGGTGCTGGTCGCCTTCTTCAGCGAGGTCGTGGGGTGGTCGACGGGGAGCGCGGTGGTGAGAGCGTCGCGCTGGACCGTGACGCGGCCGAGGGGGGCGACGGGGAGAGGGCTGGTGGCGGAGATCGGGGTGGTCGGGCGCAGCGGAACGGGTTGAGCGGGCGTGGGCGTGGGGGTGGCGGTGGCCGGCTTGACCGGCAGGGCGGCGGGCAGAGTTGCGGCCCGCTGCACGAAGAGGGGCAGGGGGGCCGCCGGTCCGGTGGCAGGCGGGAGGTTCGCCGGGAGGGGCGACTGTGCCCGGCGCTGCACGGCAGCCTGGCGGCCTCCGGGGCCGGGCGTGGTGGAAGGGGCGGAAGAGGCGGGGGCGACGGTCCGCTGGACGAAGGGCGGAACGGGGGAAGGCGGTGCAGCCGGCACCGAAGTGCCCGCCGTGGCGGGGCCGGTGGGGGCGGGCCGGGCCGGCTGGTCACGCTCGGCCGTCGTCGTCGGCGGGTTTGGTGCCGAGGCTCGCTGTACCGGACGGGGCGCTGCGGGCACCGGCCGGGAAAGGGCGGCCGGCTGGTCACCCGGAGAACCACTCGCCGAACCACCTGAAGAACCAGTCGAAGAACCACCCGAAGAACCAGCCGACGAACCGCTCGACGCCGGTTGCCGCTGCACGGACGGCACAGCCGCCTGGCGGCCGGCGGGCCTCGCGGCAGCCGCGCTCGCGGCGGGGCCCGTGAGGGGGGCGCCGAGGCCGAGACGGGGTGCGCGGGAGGTGGTCGTACCGGCGCGCTGTACGGAGGCGGGAGCCGGCGCCGGAGCGGGCCGGGCCGCCGTGGCCGGGTCGGCGGACGCCGGGGCGGGCCCCTGCTCGCGCGGACCTGGCGGCGGTATGTGCACATCCGGCACGGCAGCGGAGGAGAAGGGCTGCGGGCCCTCCGTCGTCCGCCGCTGTACGGGCACCTCACGGCCGCCGCTCCCGGCCGCGGGCGAAAGCGGAGCGCCGAGGCCGGGGCGAGGGGCGTCCGCGGTCGTCGCGGCACGCTGAACGGGAGCCGGAGTGGGAGCGGGCGGGGCCGCCGCCGTCGAGGTACCGGCCACGGTGTCCCGGCCGGGCTCGTTCGGTGGCATCGGCACGGCAGCCGGTACGGCTCCCGTCCCTGCCGGACGGGGCACTTCGCGTCCGGCATCGGTTGCGCCCGCGCGCTCCCTCGTCGTTCGCTGCACAGACGCGTCGCGGCCACCGCTCGCGGCCGGGGACACCGAGGGTCGCGCACTCTGCGGGACGGCCGAGGCGCGTGCGGCAGTGGGCGTTGCTCCCGCGGTGGGCGAAGAAGCCGTGGCGGCCTCGGTGCCGGTGGCCGCCGTACCGGTCCCGGGCGTCGGTGCCGAACTCGCCCCCGTACGACCGCTTTCCGGCGACGGCGACGGCGGCGTGTGCCGGGCGGCCGGGTCCGTGACGGTACTGCGCTGCACGGCGGGCGCCCCGGGGCTGCCGGGCACGATCGGAGAGACCGGGGTACGGCCGCCACCGCTCACCGTCCGCCGCTGCACAGGGGCCTGCGCCCCGGCGCCGGGCATACCGGAAGGCCCGTCGCTGCCCTGGGGCGCGGCGGACGGGGTGGACGTGGCGGATACCGAGGGTGGCGCGGGGGACGTGGAAGGGACAGGAGGGGGTGTCGTCGTAGGAGACGCGGGGGCCGTACGTGCCGTGGCCCCGGGCGACACGGGTGCCGACGCCGTACCGCCGCCGCCACCGCCGCCGCCACCGCCACCGCCCCCGCC
>NZ_JAGXJL010000004.1:8703-23808 GCF_019091475.1 Streptomyces sp. GbtcB6
GCGGAGCTGGCAGCGGACCAGGCCACCCGGGCCCCCGTGCTGGCACTCGCGGCCAGCCCCCCCGGTACCCCCGCCGCCCCCCCCACCGCCACCGCCACCGCCGGAGGACGCCCTGGTCGGAGCCGGACCTGTCGTGCTCGGCCGGGCTGTTGCCGGTCCGCCACCGGACGCGGACCGCTGTACGGCGGCGGGTGTCGGCGCCCGTCCGGGGGCAGCGTCCCGAGGAGCGCGCGGAGTCCGGCCGGAGGAGGTGCGGCCGTCACCGCGCGGGCGCGACCAGCCCCCGCTCACCCGCACCGGATCCCCGCCGCCGGCCGCCTGTCGTACGACCGTGTCCCGCGCCGTTCCGGCCCCCGCCCGGTCGCCCTCACCCGACGCCGTCACCGCGCCCTCGGCGGCCGTCGCCCTCGGCGCGGACGGCAGCGTACGCCGCTGCACAGCCGTCACCGACGTGCTCGCCGGTGCCTTCGTCAGCGCGCTGCGGCGCGGCGGAACGGGAGGTGCCGGCGCGACGCGCGGACCGGTGGCCGGAGCCGGAACGACCGGAGTCGGCTGCGGCGCCCACGCCACCGGCACCGCTGCCGAGGAGGCCGAGGCGACGGCCGTCGGCGTGACCGACCGCTGGACGGCAGGCGTCGCCCGCTGCCCCTCCCCCTCCGGGACGGTCGACGGAGCCGACAGGGGTGTCGGGCCCGGCGCGCTCTTCCCGTTCCGTGCCGCTCCCGCCGTCACCCCCGGTGTCCGCGCGGCCGCACCACCACCGCGCCCTCCCGCCAAAGGCACCCGCTGCACCACCGGCGCCACCGAACCAGCCGACCCGGCCGACCCGGCCGACCCCACAGGCCTGGCAGACCCCTCAGGCCTGGCAGACCCCGCAGATCCGGCCGATCCCACGGACCTGGCAGACCCCGCCGAACCGCCCCCGATCGCCCGCAACGGCACCACCGGCACCGACGCCCTCCGGCCGGCCGTCGGCCCCGCCTGCCCCGCCGCTCCCGTCGGCCCCGCCAACGGCAGTGCCTGCACCGGGCGTTCGAGGCCGGACACGGCCCCCACACCCATGGTTCCCGCAAGGCCGCCACCGGCAAGACCCGCGCTCGACTCGCCGTCCAGGACCGCGTGCGAGCGCGTGCCCATGAACGACGGGTTCTGCCAGGTCGGCAACCGGCCGCCGAACCCGGCGTCCGCGACCGGCCCGCCCGTCCCCAGCGCACGTTGGATCGGCGGCAGCCCGGACCAGGCCGCCGTCACCACGGGACGCGACACCTCCGCGGGAACCTCGGGAACCCCGGGCCCGTTCCCGGACTCACCGGCCTCGGGCCCCCGGCCGCGCCCGCGCATCCGATCCCACAGCCCCACCCGTCAGCCCTCCGCCCCTGCGGAGGCCGCCGCCCTGGTCACCAGGGACGCGATCTCGGCCGTGTAGCGACGGCGGTCGGCGTGCTCCAGGTCCAGGATGTCCTCCAGGTTCCAGTGGAAGTGGTAGGCGACGTACGCGATCTCCTCGTGCAGCCGGTCGGTCGCGTACGTCACGATTCCCCCAGGCGGCTCCCGCCGAGTTCCACTTCGAAGGGCTCGGAGCAGTGCGGGCAGTTGACCGCGGCCCGGGTGTGTCCTTCCGCGTTGATCTGGCGGTAGAAGTCCTGCAGGAACGCCAGGTCGGAGGCGAACATGTTCTCCACGATCCCGTCGTGGACGAGCGGGAGCGTGCCGAGGCGGGTGATGACCCGGCCAAGCAGCACCACCGACAGGAACGCAGGGTTCTCCTGGACGCGGACGTCCCGCAGCGGGATCAGCTCGTCCCGCGCCGTCGACAGGCGCATCACGCCGTCGCGGTGGACGGTGCCCTGCTCGTCGACGTACCCGCGCGGGAGCTGGAACGGGAACTCCGTGCGCAGCACCTCGACGGGCGTCTGCGGTTGCTGGGGGGCCTGGGGCGCCGGCTCCTCCGGTGCGAGCGGCGCGCCCACTCCCCCGGCCCTGACAGCCGAACGCCTCATTACTCGATGACCAGTTCTTCGAACGTGATGGTCACCGTCTCGGTCAGCGCGGACGCCTCGCCCGCCTTCACCGTGCTGGTGTCGATCTTGCTGCACCAGGCGTTGCGCAGGTTGTAGCGCTTCACCGGGTTGTTCTCGAAGTCCATCATGATGATGGAGGCGTTCTTGCGGGCCGTGGCCATCTGACCGTTGATCGACTCGTTGATCCACTGGGTGAACGACGAGGACTGGGTCATACCGCGGACGACCGTGCAGGTGCCGTTCTTCTTCACGCCCGGCAGGTTGCGGACGTGGTTCTTCCCGTCCGGCGTGTTCTGCTGGTAGGTGATGACGTCCTGCTCCATCGTCATGCCGCTGACCTCGGCGAGGTACTCGACCATCACGCCGTCGATCTGCAGGCCGAAATTGTGCGATGTGAGGGCGTCACCCGGCTGGAGACTCATGTGTTACTGCCCGTTCTTCTCAAGATGCCTGGGAAACAAGGGGGTTGGGGACCCGGGGGCCCGCTACTCCTGCAGCTCGCCGCTGCCGCTGCTGAACTGGGCCAGCCGGAAGATCACGAACTCGGCGGGCTTGACCGGGGCGATGCCGATCTCGCAGATCACGCGGCCGACGTCGACCGACTCCGGCGGGTTGGTCTCCTCGTCGCACTTGACGTAGTACGCCTCCTCGGGCCGCTGCCCGAACAGGGCGCCGCTGCGCCACTCGTTGACCAGGAAGGCGGAGATGTTGCGTCGGATACGGGCCCAGAGGTTGTGGTCGTTGGGCTCGAAGACCACCCACTGGGTGCCGATCAGGATCGACTCCTCCAGGTAGTTGAAGTACCGGCGGATGTTGAGGTAGCGCCAGGCCGGGTCGGAGGAGAGGGTGCGGGCGCCCCAGATGCGGATGCCGCGGCCGGGGAAGGCGCGGATGCAGTTCACGCCTATGGGGTTCAGGAGGTCCTGCTCACCGCGGGTGATCTGAAGCTCCAGGTCGACCGCACCCCGGATGACCTCGTTCGCGGGGGCCTTGTGGACGCCGCGCTCGGCGTCGTTGCGGGCCCAGACGCCGGCCACGTGGCCGGACGGCGGGATCAGCCGGGACTGACCGGAGGACGGGTCGAAGGTCTTGATCCAGGGGTAGTACAGCGCCGCGTACTTGGAGTCGTAGCCGGCCGTCTCCTGGCGCCAGACCCGGATCTGGCGGGCGTTGAGGCCCGGCGGCGGGTCGATGACCGCGACCCGGTCGCCCATCAGCTCGCAGTGCGCGATCAGGCCGAGCTGGACGGCCTTGACGGCCTCCAGGTCGATCGCGCCGCGCTGGTAGGCGGCCATCAGGTCGGGGACGGCCACCATGGACACCTCGTCGACGGCCTCCAGGCCGCCGAAGCCGGTGCGGTCGGCCGAGTCGCCGAGGTAGTCGGCGGGGCCGGGGTGGGAGCCGGCGTCCGCGACGGGGGACGCGGACGCCGGCGTCTGGGTGGGGGCCGCGAGGGCCACCGTCTGGTTCTCCGGACGGGCCAGCTGCGCGGCGGGCGCGGCCTCGGTCACGGTGATGAGCCTGGAGCGCTCCTTGACCTGCGTGACGACGTAGTTGCGGCCGCCCTTCTTCGCGGTCACGTCGAAGGTCTCGGCGGTCTTGCCGCCGTCCTTGACGACCAGCTTGAAGCGTTCGGCGGGGCCCTCGCCCTCCGGGTCGGCGACCTCGACGCTCAGGTCGCCGGAGGCGATGGCGCTGACGTTGAAGGTGCCGAGCTGCCTGGCCTCGCCGGGCGGCAGCGCGGCCGGGGCGGCGGAACCGCGCAGGGCTGCGGGCGACTTGACCTCGCCTCCGGCGCCCTCGTCGGTGCCGCCGACGCGGACGACGTAGGCCGCCGAGCCGCCGTTGTTGAAGAAGCCGTAGACGGAGTGCGCGAGGTAGTACCCGTCGGTGAACTCACCGAACGACGCGACGAACTGCGTCCAGTTGGTCACGAGTGTGGGCTCGTTCAGCGGACCGGTCGGGGCCAGGCCCACGAAGGCCGCCACCGACGTGCCCACCCCCTCGATGGGGCGCGAGCCGCTGGCCACCTCCTCGACGTAGACGCCGGGCGACAGGTAGGACGGCATGCTCTGCTCTCCTCGGGGTACGAGACAGGAACGCTTCCCACCCTCACGCGCGAGGGGGGTCGCCCGAAACGTCCATGGGTCTCCGGCCGGGGGCACGGTCGTTGCCCCCGGTTGTGCCCGTTGGGGCAGCGGGACGGAAGACAGCCTGGTCGCGGAGGGCCGCGCCCGGCCCCGGGGCGACACCGCCGCCGGAGCGGGGCCGACGTCACTTGCCGTCCCTCCGCGTGACTGTAACGCTGGCAAGTCACCGTCAGTGAAGGGGTGTTGGCCATGCATGCACGGGAGGACCGCGACAAGGACGCCGTCGGGCCCGGGGTTTCCCGTCCCGCCGTGCCGAAGTCGGCCGCGGAGTCGGCCGGCGGTCTGCTCGCCCTCCAGCGCACCGCAGGCAACGCGGCGGTGACTGCCACGATCGCCGCGCAGCGCCACCAGCATGACGCGAACTGCGGTCACATGCCCGCCATGCAGCGTGCCGAGGCCGACGCGGACCAGGAGACGCACGTCCACGGGGCGGACTGCGGCCACGGGGAACAGGCGGTGCAGCGACGGGCCGAAGCCGACGAGCATGTGCGGGTCCAGCGCCGCTCGTCGGTGTACGACGCCATCGCCTCGCCGTCGCAGGGCCTTGAGCCGCAGATCCAGCAGAAGGCGGAGAAGGCGTACGGCATGCGCCTGTCCCATGTGCGGGTGCACTCCGGTCCGGTCGCGCAGCGGTCGGCGAAGGAACACGGCGCGCACGCCTACACCACCGGTGACCACATCGTGCTCGGGGCGCCGCGCGTCGACAGCGAGACGATGTACCACGAGATCGGCCACATCCGGCAGCAGAGCCTGGGGCCGGTCGCGGGCACCGACAACGGGTCGGGGGCGAAGGTCTCGCACCCGGGCGACCCGTTCGAGGTGCAGGCCAAGGACAACGGCCGGAAGGTGGACCAGGGCGTGGCCCCCGACCTGTCGATGCCCGGGAGCGGCGCCGCGGTCCAGCGCACGACGGAGGGGGCCGCCGAGGCGGACGTGTCCGTACAGCGGTCGCCGGTCGTCACCCGCGCCCATGGCTCGCACCAGCTGATCCCGGCGCCGCCGCGCGGGGCCAACGGCACCACCGGCAACCAGTTCCTCGACACGCATGTGGTGCCGCACGCCGCCAACAGGCGCAGCGTCAGCAATCCCTGGCACTCGAACTTCGCCGTGCTGCTGTACATCGACAACAGCACCGGCCAGCAGCACGTGGCCGACTCGTTCAACGCCGGGCAGCTGGGACCGCACTCCGAGGAAGCGCTCTTCGGTCATCTCAACAACCAGCAGGTCGACTTCACACCGGTGGCGCTGTTCACCGACCGCATCCCGTGCGGCGACTGCACCCTCATCATCGGTCCCGCCATCGCGGCCAAGGCGAACGGGGCCGTCCCCGTCTACTACATCACCGCCGCGGGCGTGCCCACCAACCAGCAGGAGATCCGGGCCTGGTGGCAGTAGCGCGGCACGCTGCCCTCAAGACTGCCCCCGTGTCCCTTGCCCGTCCGCGGCCGCTCCCGTAGGCATGGGGCATGTACAGGCAGGAGGAGCCCGGCAGGGCCGAGCGGCCCGGGACCGGGCGAGTCCCGAGGGCCCGTGTCGCCACCACGGTGGCGGGCCCGGCGTCCGCGCACACTCCCGCCACCGGGCTGCCGGCCCTCCAGCGGCTGGCGGGCAACGCGGCGGTCGCGGCCACGATCGCCGCACAGCGCCTGCGGCACGACGCGGGCGGCGGGCAGGTGCCGGTGCAGCGGGAGGCGGCCCAGGCCCGGCACGAGCACGACGCGGGCTGCGGGCATCTGCCGGTGCAGCGCCGGGCGCTGGTCCACGACGTGGTCAGGTCCCGGGGGCAGAGCATGGATCCGGTGCTCCAGCGGGAGATGGAGGCCCGCTTCGACGGCGCGGACTTCAGCGGCGTACGGGTGCACACGGGTCCGGCGGCGCAGGCGGCGGCCCGGGAACTGGGCGCCAAGGCGCTCACCACCGGCAACAACGTCGTCGTGGGCGACACCATGACGAAGAAGGACTGGGCGCACGAACTCACCCACGTCGAGGACCAGTCGGCGGGGCCGGTACCGGGCACCGACATCGGCGGCGGGGTGAACCTGTCGAGCGAGCACGACCCGGGTGAGCGGCACGCCGTGCAGAAGGCGGACCGGGTGATGAGCGGTCCGGTGCCGGACGCGCCGGCGCCGGCGGAGGGCGGCGAACGGTCCGGCCCGGCCCCGGCCGCCGGATCCGCCCCGGTCCAGCGGCTGGTCGGCTTCGAGGCGGAACTGAGCGTGCCCAGCTACGAGGTGAAGCAGTCCAGCACCGGCCTCACACCGATCGACGGACGCCAGCCGCACCCCGCCCTGACATCGTTCTTCTACGGCGGCGCCGGGTACGCCACGGACATCGCGTCCGGCAAGCGCATGAACGTCGTCACGGACCACAACGTCCTCCAGCATCGCGGCCGGGACATCCACGAGGCGCTGAGCGATCTCACGACGCCCGACGGGCGTTCCCTGGTGCCCGGCGACGCCGAGTACGACCCCATCGGCAACATCGAGTACGTCACGGAAGCCGTGGACGAGCTGGCACCGGGCTCGAACCACACGGTCCTGGAGATGGCGGAGGAGATCGACGAGCACGTGGCCGGCATGTTCGCCCACGACCCGCGGTCCTTCGCCTCGTTCATCCCCGGCTCCGGCGGCGCGTACGCCACCGGGTTCCCGCTGCCGGAACTGCAGACGTGGCTGGGTCCCGAGCTGTTCAAGGACCCGGAGCTGCAGAAGGCGATCGCCGCCTACCAGAAGGACGCCAAGCACAGCCTGTACCTCCAGGCCACGGCGGGCATCATGCCGTCCGGGCTGCCGCACCTCTACGAGGCCCAGCAGAAGGTCGAGTACCCGCCGGCCCCCAAGGGCAAGGAGCACACGCGCGCGGCACAGCTGCACGCGACCGGGGCCGTGGTGCAGGCCTCGCACAAGGTACGGTCGTTCCTCGCCGGGAAGATGCCGCAGCTGAGCGAACTGGACCGGGAGGCGCTGACCGGTGCGCTGACCCTGACCGCGTCCTACGCGATCGGCAGCGCGATGGTGATGACGGACGCGGTCGGAGAGACCTCCACGGCGAAGAACGCCGTCTCGCACCTGGCCAAGCTGGGGGACCTGGGGCAGGTCAGGACCAAGGCGACCACGGACACGATCCGGAATCTCAACTTCGGCCACGAGGACCTCATGCTCCTCACCAAGTGGCTGCACGAGGAGGTCGCGGAGACCAACGTCGGGTTCTGGCTGTCCTTCCTCAAGCCGTTCGGCAGGGGCGCCAACGCCGAGCGGACTCCGGCCTACGGTCCACCCGTCGACGATCTGGGCGGCGCGGCCTCCCCGGAACAGGATCCGCTGCAGGCCACCTACATGCTGTTGAACAAGGTCCTCAACGGCGAGAACGCGGAGCTGTACGTGCTGTCGTCCGGGCGGCCGTTCAACAAGCCCGACCGGGCGTCGCCGCACCTGTCCCGGGAGCACACGGGCGGACAGCAGGGCGTCCAGATGGAGTTCCGCTGGCTGCCGAAGCGGATCACCGAGGCGGGGCATCTCGCGGGCGCGTTCGCGTCGGTGGTGGAGGAGGTGCGCACGGCCAACCTCAAGGGTGCGCCCAAGGAGGTCGCCGAGCGGATCCTGCAGGCCGCCGCGACCGGACAGGCGGCTCCCGTCGCGTCCTCCGGCGCCGGCGACCGCATGGAGCTGGACTGACCCGGGCCGGCCGGCGGCGACGAGGGCCTGTCCGTACGGCCCCGCCGGCCCGTCCCCGGGGGCAGCGGCACCGCCCTCGGCACCGCCAACTCTGCCCCGGAGTCCGGTGATGTGGTGCTCCCCGGCCCACTAGCGTCTTGACGTGAGCCTCTGGACCTCCCTCGAACCCGCCTCCGCGACCGTGGACCCGGGCGCTTCGACCCGTGTACGCCTGCGGCTGCGCAACACCGGTGACGTCGTCGACGAGTACCGCTTCGAACCGGTGGGCCCCATCGCGCCCTGGACGACCGTCGAGCCGCAGACGCTCCGCCTCTACCCGGGGACCACGGGCTCGGTGGAGCTCACCTTCGCCCCGCCCCGCACCCCGGACGCCACCGCCGGCCCCAACCCCTACGCGGTCCGCATCACGCCCACCGAGCATCCCGAGGCCGTCACCGTCCCCGAGGGCAACCTCACCATCACGCCCTTCACCGAACTGCGCGCGGAACTGGTCCCGCCCACGGTCAAGGGCCGGTTCCGGGGCCGCCCCAAGCTGGCCATCGACAACCTCGGCAACACCAGACTCACCGCCTCCGTCAGCGGCAGCGACAACGGCGACCAGCTCGCCTACGACCTGCACCCCAGCAACGTCCAGATCGAACCGGGCCGCGCCGCCTTCGTGGACGCCACGCTGAAGCCCCGGAGGATCATCTGGTTCGGGCCGAAGGAGCAGCGGCCGTACCGGCTCACCGTGCAGCGGTCGGGGCTGAAGCCGGAGCCCGTCGAGGGGACGTACATCCAGCGCGGCTTCCTGCCCCGCTGGCTCGCCACCCTCTTCGGCACCCTGATGGCCCTCGCCCTCACCTTCGCCCTGATCTGGTTCAACTACAAACCCCACGTGCAGAGCCTCGCCCAGGAACAGCCCGTGGAAGCCGGGGTGAGCAGCATCGCGCCCAGCCCGACGGTCACCCCGACCCCGCCCCCGGCACCCACCGAGACGCCGTCGACGGCGCCCGCGGCGGACACCGGGAACGGCGACGGCGGTGGGAGCGGAGGCGGCGGGGGCGGGGGCGGCGGCGCGACGGCCACCGTGACCGCCAAGCCCAAGCAGGACACCGCGGCGACCGCCGTCAACCGCCTCGCCGCCGACGACCCGTCCGGGCGGCACATCTGCTACCGCTCCTACGTCCAGGGCAGCGGCTGGCAGAAGCCCGTCTGCGACGGCACCATGTCCGGCACCGTCGGCAAGAACGTGCCGATCAAGGCCATCAACCTCGCGGTGTACGGCGTGCAGGGCTCCGCCGCCAACTGGTTCCACTACGACTCCCAGTCCACCAACGGCCAGGGCACGTGGTACCCGAACTGGACGGCGATCATCGCCGACGGCAAGGACAACTACATCGGCAGCACCAAGGCGTCCGACCCCTACATCGAGGGCTTCGCCTTCAACGTCGGCAGCGGCAAGGGCTGCAACTACGCCAAGGTCCGCGACCACGACTGGGGCGACCAGTGGTGCCAGGGTTCCCGCAGCGACAACAACGCACTCGACTTCGTCGGCACCCTCGACAACACGCTCTGGCTCGAAGCCTTCAAGCTGACGGTGACCCCGTGACCCTGTGGACCTCCCTGGAACCCGCCTCCGCGACCGTGGACCCGGGCGCTTCGACCCGTGTACGCCTGCGGCTTCGCAACACCGGTGACGTCGTCGACGAGTACCGCTTCGAACCAGTGGGCCCCATCGCGCCCTGGACGACCGTCGAGCCGCAGACGCTCCGCCTCTACCCGGGCACGACCGGCTCGGTGGAGCTCACCTTCGCCCCGCCCCGCACCCCGGACGCCACCGCCGGCCCCAACCCCTACGCCGTCCGCATCACGCCCACCGAACACCCCGAGGCCGTCACCGTCCCCGAGGGCAACCTCACCATCACCCCCTTCACCGAGATCCGCGCGGAACTGGTCCCGCCCACCGTCAAGGGCCGCTTCCGGGGCCGCCCCAAGCTGGCCATCGACAACCTCGGCAACACCAAGCTCACCGCCTCCGTCAGCGGCAGCGACAACGGCGACCAGCTCGCCTACGACCTGCACCCCAGCAACGTCCAGATCGAACCGGGCCGCGCCGCCTTCATCAAGGCCACCCTCAAACCCCGGAAGATCATCTGGTTCGGCCCCAAGGAGCAGCGGCCGTACGCCCTCACCGTCCAGCGGGCGGGCGTCCGTCCACAGCCTGTGGACGGCACCTACATCCAGCGCGGCTTCCTGCCCCGCTGGCTCGCCACCCTCTTCGGCACCCTGATGGCCCTCGCCCTCACCTTCGCGCTGATCTGGTTCAACTACAAACCCCACGTGCAGAGCCTCGCCCAGGAACAGCCCGTGGAAGCCGGGGTGAGCAGCATCGCGCCCAGCCCCTCGGCCAGCGCGCCCCTCGCCGCCGCACCGGCGCCGTCGCCGACCCAGACGGAACAGCAGGCGAACGACGGCGACGGCTCGTCCGACACCCAGGCGGGCGGCGATGGCGGCCAGTCCCAGCCTGCCCCGCAGGCGACGAAGAAGAAGACCGCGAAGCCGGTCGTGCCGGCGACGAACGTCCTGCTCCGCAACACGACCACCAAGAAGTGCGCGGACATCCCCGGCTACGGCAACGGCACCAGCAACGGCCCGGTACGGGAGTACACCTGCGACGAGACCACCAACGACAACCAGCTGTGGAACCTGGAGGTGCAGTACCAGAAGGACGGCCCCGGCGCGTCCGCGCTCTTCCAGATCCGCAACGCCAAGGACCAGTTGTGCATGGACCTGCCCAACTACGGTTCGGCCAAGCTGTCCTCGCCGATCACCGAGTACAAGTGCGACGGCACGAAGGCCGACAACCAGCTGTGGTGGATCGACAAGCAGCCCAGCGGCGCCTACTGGATCCGCAACTTCGCCAGCGACAACCTCTGCCTGGACGTGGCGGGCTACAGCACCGGCGGAAACGACACCAACCTCACCCTGTACTACTGCTCGGACAGCGACGACCAGGAGTGGCAGATCGTGCCCCCGTCCAAGGACTGACCCCGCGCCGGTGACCGGCTAGGCGTCGGCGGGCCCCGGCCACCCGGCCTCGGCCTCGGTTTCGGGCTCGGGCTCCGCGGGAATGCCGACGACCGCCTGGAGCCCGCCGGCGGGACCGCGTCCGAGGCGGAGTGTGCCGTGGTGGAGCCGGGCCTGCTGCTCGACGAGAGCGAGCCCCAGGCCGGATCCGGAGGCGCGGGTGTGCTCGCCGCGCGTGAAGCGCTCCTTCATGGCGTGGTACCGGCCGGGCGGAATGCCGGGGCCGTCGTCGCTGACGGTGATCCGCGTCGTGCCGCCGTCCGCATGCGACGCATCACCCTCTGGATCACCGCCACCCTCGCCGTGGCCGCCCTTTTCCTCGTCTTCCAGCTCAACGTCTCCGGCGCCACGGGCAAGTCCGGAGACGAGGGCACCCACACCGACCCGAGCCCCACCGCCTCTGCCGGTGCCGGTCAGGACCAGGCCAAGCCGGGCGACGACACACCCGCTGACGGGGAGCACGCCGGCAAGCCCGGCGAGAACAAATAGCGGGGACCGGTCACCAGGTCCCCGGTACCAGGCGGCCCGCCTTGCGGTACTCGCGGCGGGCGCCCTCCAGGAGGTCGGCCGCGGTGAGGGGCCGGTCGCGGGCGGCGGCGAGGTAGGCCGCGGTCACCACCGCGCTGCGGATCGCGCCGCCGGACAGTTCGAAGTCCCGGGCCAGCGGGCGGAGTTCGATGCCCGTCTCGCTGGGGACGTGCACCAGGCCGTGCCGCCACAGGGCCAGCCGCTGTTCCTCGTCCGGGAACGGGAAGTCGATCACCAGGTCGAGGCGGCGGGTGAAGGCCTCGTCGATGTTGGCGCGCAGGTTGGTGGTGAGCAGCGCGATGCCGTCGAAGGCCTCCAGGCGCTGGAGAAGGTAGGCCGACTCCAGGTTGGCGTACCGGTCGTGGGCGTCCTTGACCTCGGAGCGCTTGCCGAAGACGGCGTCGGCCTCGTCGAAGAGCAGCACGGCGTCGGTGCGGTCGGCCTCGGTGAAGATGCGTTCGAGGTTCTTCTCGGTCTCGCCGACGTACTTGTCGACGACGGAGGAGAGCTGGACGACGTACAGGTCCAGGCCCAGCTCGGCGGCCACGACCTCCGCGGAGAGGGTCTTGCCGGTGCCCGACTCGCCCGCGAAGAGGCCGAGCACTCCCCGGCCCCTGCCGCCGCCCGCGCTCAGCCGCCAGTCGCCGAGCACCCGGTCGCGGTGCCGGGCGCGCAGCGCCAGTTCCCTCAGTTCCGTGAGCGGCCGTTCGGGCAGCACCAGGTCCCGCCAGTCGACGGCGGGCCGGATCCGGCGGGCGTGCTGTTCGAGGCCGGAGGCGGACTGCTGGCGGGCGCCCAGCCGCAGATGGACGGCGGTGAGCGCGGTGCCGTCGAAGGCGGCGAGGGCCTGCGCGGCACGGGCCGCCCGGACGAGGCGGTCGCCGCCGAGGTGGTACGGGGCGACGGTGGCCGCGAGGTCGAAGCCTGGCTCCTCCGGCAGCAGGGCCGCCCAGGCGTCCGGGGCGGCGGCGCGCCGGGAGGGCACCTCCAGGACGAGCGGGTCGCGGTGGTCGCACCACTGGGGGTCGTAGGCGCGGGCGGTCGTGACCAGCACGGTGACGTCCGAGGTGGTGGCGCCGGTGCTCAACGCCCCCAGGAGGGGGCCCGGTTGGCCGCTGTCGACGAGTATCGCCCGGCCGCTCAGGCGGGCCTCCCGCAGCAGCTCCGGGATCCGCTCCACGGGCCCGGTGTAGTGCAGCGCCGCCCGCCCCGCGAGCCGCAGCGCGGCCGTCGCACAGCCGAGGCCCTCGCCCTCCCGCCGCTCCCGCAGGAAGGCGAAGAGCGGCCCTGCGCCGATCAGCGTGGCCAGCCGGCCCACGAACTCCGCGTCGGCGGGTTCGCTGTCGTACGACGGCCCCCGCAGGCATCCGGTGAGCGCCGCGTCCGGGGTGTCGTCGCCGAGGAGGTGGGCCAGGACCCGGTCCGGGACGCGCAACGAGCGGCTGAGGAAGGGGCGTTCGGGCTCCTCGACGGTGAGCAGACCGAGCGCGCCGAGCGGGGCGGTGGGGTGGAAGCGGGCGCGGGCCGCCGCGAGGTGGGCGGGGGCGCCGTACAGGTCGAGGGCGAGCCCGACGGTGGCGCGGCGGCGGCCGACGTCGTCGTTGAGGTAGCCGTACAGCGGCTCGAAGGTGCGGTCGAGGTCGGGGGCGAGGGCGATGAGGAGGAGGGCGGTGTCGAGCGGGGTGAGGCGCAGGCGGCCGGCGAGGTCGGCGAGCGGGTCGGTGAAGTCGCCGGTCAGCAGGGGGAGTTCGGCCGGTTCCGGCTCGGGGCGCAGGAGGTGCCGTACCGCTTCCTCGGAGAGGTAGAGGCCGCGCAGCGGGTCGCCGGCCGTCGGGTCGTCGGCCGAGCGGTGGGCGACGAGGGCGGCGACCCGGTCGCGCAGCGCGGACAGCCGGGCGAGGAGCGGGGCGGCCGGCGCCGCGGAGACGTCCAGGGTCACGCCCGGCCCCTCCAGGCGGCCGTGGCCTCGGCGACCTGGCCGGGCCGGTGGGCCCGCTCCTCCAGCACCGGGGCGGTGTCGTCCAGCCCGTCGCGTACCCGCACGGCGGCGCCCTCGGTGACCGGCGGACCGGCGTCGTACTCGGGGTAGGCCGGGAACGGCGCCGTGATCACGACGTCCAGGGACGGCTTGAGCTCGCCGCCGAGCGCCGACCAGATCTCGGCGAGGGAGCGTGCCTCGGTCTGGATGCCGGCGCAGGAGAGGGGCACCGTCAGGCCCAACGCGCCCAGCGAGCCCGGCAGTTCGTTCGGGTGGATCAGCTCCCGCGGGATCAGGGTCGCGAGCACGGCGCTGATCAGCCGGTGTTCGTCCTCGGGCCGCTTGGTCCACGCCGTCACCAGGTACGACAGCCGGAACCAGCGCGGCGGCTGGCGGCGCTTGACCACCACGTCCCGCTCGTCACGGATGTCGACGTGCCCGCGCTGCCGCCGGTGCACGTCCTCCCGGATGTCGTACAGGTAGCTGTTGATCACCGGCCCGTTGCGGCGGGCCGACCAGTCGCGGGTCGGGGCGTCGAAGGAGACCTCGATGCCGGAACCCTCCAGCGCACCGCTGGTCAGCAGGTTCCGCAGCACCTGGTCCACCTCGTGGATCACGCCGTACTCACCATCCCTCGGCACTCACACCCAATCCTGCCCTCCGCCCGCGCCGCCCCCGCAGGCACGGCCGGGCAGACCGGCCTGCCCCGGAACCGGTGTCCGCTGCCCGATCGGTCAGATGTAGCCTTCCCGGAGGGCATGGGCCACGGCGTGGGCCCGGTTGCGCAGATGCAGTCGGGTCGTCAGCCCGTGCATGACGTTCTTGACGGTGCGCTCGGAATAGGACAGCTTGCTGGCGATCTCAGCGGTGTCGAGCCCCTCGGCGACCAGCCGCAGTACGTCCACCTCGCGGGCGGACAGCCCGGAGGCCGGGGCGCCCGGGCGGCCGGCGGCGCTGCGGTGCAGGGTGCCGACCTGGTTGATGAGCCGGCCGAGCAGGTCGGCGGGCAGGTCGCCGTCACCCCTGGCGGCCGCAAGGACGGCCTGCACGATGCGGAGTTCGGTGGCCTCGTGGCGCCATACGATGGCCCCGACCCCGCACTCGATCACATCGAGCAGCTCGGTCTCGCGCAGCGCCCCGACCACGAGTACGGCCCGCGCCCCCTCGCTGCGCACCACCCGGCGCAGCCGGGTCAGTTCCGGTTCGTCGAGGCTGTCGCTGATGAGCAGCGCCACCGTGCCGGGCCCGGTCTCGGACTCCTCACGCACCTCGATCTCCGGGTGCCGGCGCAACTGGCTGAGCGCGCCCTCGCGGGAGATCGGATCGGGTGCGTGCACCGCCACGGGTGTGCGACCGACCGACGCAAAAGAGCTGTTGCTGACCAACCGCTTCCCCAATGTCCACGTGCCCGTCGCCTCCGAGGGAACAGTGACGGGCGGTAGTACTCCAGCCTGGTGTGACCAAAGGGGCAAGGACAATCGTGGAGCACCACGACAGGGACCACGAGATGTTCGGGGGCCGGGTGGGGGGTGCCTGGGGTTGTGGGGCCGCTGCGGGCCGGTGGGGGTTGTTCGCGCAGTTCCCCGCGCCCCCGCGGGGGGCGGGGGAGTGCGGGGCCCCCCACCCTGGCCCCCCCCCGCCCCCCCCCCCCCCCCCCCCCCCCCCCCAACCCCCACCCCCCCCTC
>NZ_JAGXJL010000004.1:23818-313223 GCF_019091475.1 Streptomyces sp. GbtcB6
GTGGGGGGGCCCGGGGGGGGGGGGGGGGGTTTGGCCGCCCCCCCCCGCCGCGCGGGGGGGGGCGGGGGAACCGGCCCGACCAGCCACGATGCACCCGCAGCGGCCCCACAACCCCAGGCACCCCCACCCAAATCCACAGCCCCGTATCAAATGTGCCACCCATGCAACAAACCCCCGCACCACCCCACCGCCCCACAACCTCTCCCACCCCCGCCCGCTCTAACCCCCCGAACCCACCAGCGCACCGCGAGGAGCCAGGCATGACCCAGCCGTCCCCTGAACTCGCCGACGCCATGCACCTGTTGGCCGAGGAAGCCGAGCGCACGCGGTCCGGCGGCGGCCGGCTCGTGCTGCTCCGGGGCGCCACCGGAACCGGCCGCACCACCGTCCTGGAGGCCGCCGCCGAGCAGGCGGCCGCCCTCGGTCTGAAGGTTCTCCGTGCTCGCTGCTCGCCCGGCGACACCGCCATCTCCTTCGCCACCGTCCTGCAACTCCTCGGCCCGGTCCCGGAGTTCGCCGACCTCGCGGTGGACGGGGACGAGCGGGCCACCGCCGCCGGGCTCTGGCGGGTGCTGCGCGCCTACGCCGAGGACTCGCCCCTCCTCGTCGCCGTGGACGACGTCCACCTCGCCGACGCCCCCTCCCGCCGCTGGCTCGTGGAGTCCGCCCGGCACATAGACCGCTTACCGATCCTCCTCGTCGTCAGCGAACGCAGCCAGTACGACCTCGATCCGCCCGCCCCCGGCTTCACGCACACCCTCCCGCCGGCGCTGGTCCGCACCCACACCCTCGCTCCCCTCGCCCCGGCGGCCGCCACCGCCCGGGTGCGGGCCAAGTTCCCCGCGGCCTCCCGGTTCTGGATCGACGCCTGTGTGCACGCGGCGGCCGGCAGCCCCCTGCTGCTGGGCGCCCTCCTGGACGACCTCGACGAGAGCCGGCACCCGGACGTCCCCGAGACGACGGCCGCCCTCTACCCGGGCGCCTACCCGGCCGCCGTGCAGTGGTGGCTGGACAGTGCGGGACCGGCCACCACCGAGGTCGCCCGCGCCCTCGCCGTCCTGGAGGAGGACCCCGGCACCTGCCTGCCGGAGAACGAGATCACCCCGCTCCTCGCCGAACTCGCCGACGCCGACCCCACCCGGGTGGCCGGCTGGCTCACCGCCATGACCAACCTCGGCCTGCTCACCCTGGGCGCCGACGGCCGCCCCCACTTCCCGCACCCCCTGCTGCGCGACGCGATCCTCACCGGCGTCCCGGCCGCCCGCCGCCGCACCGCCCACCGGGCGATCGCCGAGGCGATGCTGCACCAGGACGCCCCCGCCGAGGCCGTGGCCCGCCAGCTGCTCGCGACCGGCCCGGTGGACGCCCCCTGGGCGCTGCCCCTGCTCCAGGACGCGGCCGCCGTCGCCCTCCACGAGGACCGCGCCGAGGACGCCGTCGGCTATCTGCGCCGCGCCCTGGAGGAGCCCCTCCCCGATGACCGCAGGCAGCGGCTGCTGACCGAGCTGGGCTCGCTGGAGTACGCGGCGCCCCGCTCCTCCGCCGCGATCCCCCGTCTCGCCGAGGCGGTCCGGCTGCCCGCCGCCCCGCAGGACCGGGTGCGCGCGGCCGTCGCCCTCGGCACCGCGCTGACCGGCCGGGGCCGCACCCGCAAGGCCGTCGAACTGCTCCACTCCGTGGACGTCGAGCTCGTCGGCCACCCCGACCTGGTCCGCACCCTGCACACCGCCTCCGTGCTCCTGTCCGACCAGGACCAGGAGGTACGCCAGGAGGTCTACCGGCGGCTGTCCGAGACCGCCGACCGCTCCCCCGAGCTGGTCGGCACGGCCGGCCAGGCCCTGCTCGTGCGGCACGCGGCCTCCGCCGGCCTCACATCGGCGCGGGACGCGATGCGGCAGCTGCGCTCCCTGCTCGCCGAGCCCGCCGACCCGCTCACCGAGCCGTTCCTCGTGGGTACGGCGGCCACGGTCGCCCAGTGGGCCGACGAACTCGACGAGGCAAGCCGGCTGGTGGACCGCGGCCTGGCCGGACAGCGCCCCGACCTGCTGCACCCCATGCACCAGGCGCTGCTCAACAGCCGTACGGACATCGCGGCGGCCCGCGCCGACTACGCCCGCCTGACCGCCGTCCCCGACACGGTCACCCCCGGCAACAGCCACGCGCACACGCTCATCGCCCTCGTGGAGACCGGCCGGACCGCACAGGCCGCGGGCCTCGTCGCCGGGATCGACCTGCGGGAGGCACCGGACTCCTGGGAGCTGAACCGGTTCCTGTACGCGCGGGGCGTGGTGCGGGCCGCCGCCGGAGACGCGGCCGCGGCGCTGCACGACTTCCTGGAGTGCGGCCGCCGCCAGACGGCCCGTGAGGTGATCAGCCCGGTGGTCACGCCGTGGCGTACGGCCGCCGCCGAGTGCCGGCTGGCCCTGGACCGCCCGCTGGAGGCCATCGCGCTGTCCGAGGAGGAGCTGCGGCTGGCCCGGGTCTGGGGCACCCCGCGCACGGTGGGCCGGGCGCTGCGCGTCCTCGGTACGGCGACCGGCGGCCGCCGCGGCCTGGAGCTCACCGAGGAGGCCGTACGGCTGCTGCGGGACGGCGGCCCGGCCGGTACCGAGCCGGCGCTCGCCCTGATCGCGCTGGGCCGCCAGCTGACCGCCGCCGGTGAGGCGGCCCGCGCCCGCGACTGCCTGCGGGAGGCCGAGGAGCATGCCGAACGGCTCGGCGCGGTAAGGCTGTTGGAGCTGACCGAGGGGATCCTGCGGAAAGGCGGCGCCCGCTCCCCCAGACGCCGTACGGGCGCCGCCTCCCTCACCGGCAGCGAGCGTCGGATCGCCGAACTCGCCGCCGAGGGCCGCACCAACGTGGAGATCGCGGCCCTGCTCCATCTGGCCCGCCGCACCGTGGAGACCCATCTCACGCACACCTACCGCAAGTTGGGCATCCGCCGCCGCACGGACCTGCGCCCGGCCCTGGACCAGACCGCCCCCCGCCCGTAACGGAGAAGACCGGCCGCTCCCAGCCGGCCCTCCCCGTCCCCCCTCTTGGTACCGCCGTACGGCCCGCCGCCCGGGGCGCGTTGCACACCCGGTGGGCGCGTGCAACGGCCCTGCCGCGCCCCCGGCGCCTCGGGTATGCGGCACGGAAAGGTTTGCCGCGCTTGCCACGATTTCGGACGGCTGCTGCCAAACTGTCCGTCATGAGCGCGCACTTGATCGCGGGCGGCGCTCCGGGCCGGCGGCCCCGGGTGGCCTGGCTGCTGCGCGTCAACCGCCTGCTCGGCACGGACCCCGCCTTCCGCTCCCTGCCGGCCTTCGCCGCGGCGTTCCACGGCGGCTGCCACGACCGTGACGTCAGCGTCTCCACCCTGTCCCGCTGGGAGACCGCCCGGACGGCGGCGCCCTGGGCGGCCGTCCGCCGCTACGAGGAGCTGCTCGGCCTGCCCCGCAACCTGCTCACCGCCACCGCCCGCACGGTCTGGCGCTACCTGGCCCCGGGCCCGGTCCTGGACACCGCCCCGGTCACCGCGGGCGAGGACGCACTGGAGGACCTGCTCGAACAGGCCCTGTCCGGCACGGTGACGACCGGCGAGGACTGGGACCGGCTCGCCGACGGGCTGTGCGGCGGCCGCGGGCTGGCTGGCGATTCCGGGACACCGGCGGGCTAGCGCGCTTCGGTGAGCCGGTGCGTGTCAGGGGGCGAGCCAGTGGCCCGCCGCCGCGAGCAGCGCCCGTACGCCCGTCTCGATCGTCGGGTCGGGGGCGGGGGCGAAGTGCGGGGAGTGGTTGGAGGGGATCTGCGGGGGGATGCCGTCGCGGACCAGGGCCTCCAGGTCGACGCCCTCGTAGAGCTTGTGGTCGGCGCCGCCGACGAACCAGTAGACCGAGGGCACCCCCAGGGCCGTACCGAAGGCCCCGAAGTCCTCGCTGTTGGGCACCGGTGAGGTCAACTCGAAGGTGAGGCCCGGGAATTCGGCGGCCAGCGCGGCCTGGACGGTCGCGGTCGCCGCGGGGTCGTTGTGGGTGACCGGGAAGGAGTCGATGGGCTCGAACTCCGGTTCCTTCGGCGCTCCGGAGGCGGCGGCCTCGGCCCGTACGATCCGCTCGACCGCCGCCAGCACCCGCTCCCGGACGGCCGCCGTCGTGGTCCGTATGTTGATCTTCAGCTCGACGGTGTCCGGGATGATGTTCTCCTTCGTCCCGCCGTGGATCGAACCGACCGTGACGACGGCCTGCTGGCCCGCGGCCACCTCCCGGGAGACGACCGTCTGAAGCCGCATCACCACGGCCGCGGCCAGCACCACCGGGTCGACGGTGGCCTCCGGCGTGGACCCGTGCCCGCCCCGCCCGAACAGCGTGACCCGCATGCTGTCCGCGCCCGCCATCAGCGCCCCCGCCCGGGTCCCGACCAGCCCGGCCGGCGCGGCCGCCACATGCTGGCCCAGGCACACGTCAGGCCGCGGGAACCGCTCGGCGAACCCGTCCGCGAGCATCTTCGGCGCCCCGCCCACCTCCTCGGCCGGCTGGAACACCGCGACCACCGTCCCCCGCCAGCCGTCCCGCACCGCGGCCAGCCGCCCGGTGGCCCCCAGCAGGCAGGCGACATGCATGTCGTGCCCGCACGCGTGCATCACCCCGTCGGTCTTCGAGGCGTACGGCAGCCCGGTCTCCTCACGGACCGGCAGCGCGTCCATGTCGGCCCGCAGCAGCACGACGGGCCCCTCCCCGTTGGCCAGCACCCCGACCACCCCGGTGCCGCCGACCCCCTCGGTGACCTCCCAGCCGCCCTGCTCCCGCAGCCGCCCCGCGACGACGGCCGCGGTCCGCTTCTCCTGGAAGGACAGCTCCGGATGCGTGTGCAGATCCTCGTACAGCGCCCGCAGTTCGGGGAGCTCTTCGCTCAGGCCGGTCAGGAGGGGGCTGGTGCTCATGACGTCGTCTCCCGGGGTGTGCGTTGCGTGGCTGCCGAGTCAAGGATCAGGATCGACCTCGGGACCGGACTTCGCACGTGAACGCCGGAAAACGACGAACGGCCGCCGTTCATCCGCGCCACCGTCGTGGCTGGTCGCGCCCACGCGGCGGTAGCCGCACAGGCAGTACAGCCCCGCGCCCCTTTGGGGCGCTCCAGCTGACGCTCCTTTCACGCCCCGCCGAACGCCCTGGGCGCCGTCTTGCCGCCGCCGGCTCCCGCCGGGGACGATTCCGGCATGTTCGATGGAATCAGCGGAATCGACGGACTCAAGAACCTGGCGGACAAGGCGAAGGACATCGCCGAGGACCACGGTGACGCGATCGGGACCGGTCTGGAGAAGGCGGGCGACCTGGTCGACGAACGGACCGACGGCAAGTACACCGAGCAGGTCGACACCGGAGTCTCCAAGGCGCAGCAGCTGGTGCAACGCCTGGGGGAGCAGGGCACCGAGAAGCCGTGACGGCCGCTACGACTGCGGTTCGTCCGTGGTCGGGCGGGTCCGGCCCGGCTCCGGCAACTCGCCCAGCTTGAGCCGGGCGTGCAGGACGTCGCCGATGAACAGGTCGTAGATCAGCACCCCGATCACGCCGCCGATCAGCGGACCGACGATCGGGATCCAGAAGTAGTTGCTGAACCACTCCCCGTTCCCCGGGAACGCGTAGCTCTGCCACCCGGTGAACCAGGTGAGCAGCCGCGGTCCGAAGTCGCGGGCGGGGTTGATGGCGTACCCGGCGTTCGCGCCGTAGGACATGCCGATCGCGGCGACGGCGAGGCCGATGACGAACGGCCCCAGGTTGGACCCCACGGCCGTGTTGCGCAGGTCGACGACCGCGACGACGAACATGACGAGGAAGGCCGTACCGACGATCTGGTCGATCAGCGGCCCCCAGTTCCCGCCGTGGTAGTACGGCGCCGGGAAGGTGGCGAAGATCGAGAAGGTCGCCTCGGTGTGCCCGCCCACCTTCGGCGGTTTCGACGCGGCGTCGAACGCGTTGATCGCGTCGTGGTAGACGAGATAGACCAGCGCCGCCCCGGCGAGGGCGCCGAGCACCTGCGACATCCAGAAGGGCAGCACCTTCACCCACGGGAACTTGCGGCGCACGGCGAACGCCAGTGTCACCGCCGGGTTCAGATGGGCGCCGCTGACACCGCCGGCCACGTAGATGCCGAAGGTCACGGCCAGGGCCCAGCCCCAGGTGATCAGGAGCCAGTCACCGGCGGCGAGGAAGATGGTCGTCGGCGTCGCCGCGCGCCCGGACCCGGGCAGCGCCGCGACGGCCATCGCCACGACACCGCAGCCGAACGAGATGAGAACGAAGGTCCCGAGAAACTCTGCCAGGCACTCACCGAGCAGGCCTCCACGGCTTCTGAGCCGGGAGGGCTTGAGGAGAGGAGGTATTTCCACGGCCATCGCTGGCCCCCTTCAGCCATCGCTGGCTCCCTGCGGGGAGCAATCAGGCGAACACCATTTTGTCCCACAAATGATGTTCGCGCAGATCGACCCTTTTATGCAGACGGGCCGGGGCGGGGCCCGGCGACGACCGGTCAGCTCTCCAGGTCGTCGGCGTAGTGCCGGAACCCGTGCCGGTCGCGGTGCATCCCCCACAGCGTGTCGGCGAGCACGGCGGGGTCCTTGCGGGCGTGTCCGGCGACGATGGCGCCCGGGATGACCAGCTGCGCCACGTGGATCCCCTCCTCCGCGAGCCGGTCGTGCAGCAGATGCCCGTACGCGCTCTCGGCGGCGAAGGCGATGGAGGTCCCGGCCCGGTCGGGGTGCGGGATGACGGCCGTACCGCCGTTGACGAAGAGGATCGTCCCCCGCCCCAGCTCCCGCATCCCCGGCAGCACCTGCTGCACGGCGGCGACGGGCCCGTACACCGAGAACTCGACCGGCCCGAACAGGTCCGCGTGGGTGGTCTCGAGGACGGGCAGCATGAAGTCCCGCTGCGGTACCGGGCTGTACTGCAGGATCTCGACGGTCCCGAGCTCCTCGGCGGCCCGCGCCAGCGCCCCCGCGAGGGCGAGCGGATCCCTGACGTCGGCGGCGAACCCACGGGCCCGGACGCCCTCTGCGGCAAGCGTCCCGGCCAGCACCCCGAGCCGCTCCCCGTCCCGCGCCAGCAGCGCCACCCCGTACCCCTCCCGCCCGAACCGCCGGGCGACAGCGGCCCCGAGCCCCGGCCCGGCCCCCACGATGGCGATACTGCTCACGGCGTTCTCCCGAAGGCTGAGGTGGCGTTGCGACGTGCACCTAGGTCCGTACCGCGCCGCCCCCGACTTCACACGTACGCACCGGGTCCGAGCCGTCTGATCCCCGTCCTGGCAGGATGGCGGCATGGAACGTGTGCTTGGAATCGGCGGGTACTTCCTGCGCTCCGCCGACCCGGCGGCCCTGAGCGCCTGGTACCGCGACTGCCTGGGCCTGGACGCCGACGACAACGGCCTGTGGCAGCCGGCGGCCGGGCCGACGGTGTTCGCGGCCTTCGAGTCCGGGACCGACTACTTCGGCTCCCCCACCCAGCAGACCATGCTCAACTTCCGGGTCCGCGACCTGGACGCGATGCTCGCGCAACTGCGCGCCAAGGGCGCGGACGTCGCGGCCGAGACACAGGACATGGACGGCATCGGCCGCTTCGGCTGGGTCACCGACCCCGAGGGCAACCGCATCGAGCTGTGGCAGCCGGCCTGACAGCGGGGCGCCGGCAGGCCCTCAGCTCACGGCGTACGCGTTGTACACCGTGGTCGTCGAGGTGTCGCCGTGGGTGTCGGTGACCGTGGAGCGCAGACCGACCCGGCCGCCGGAGCCGGGGTTGTGGACGGCGACGGTCCACTTGCCTCCGGACAGCTTCGCGGTGGTCGCGTTCCAGTGGGCGCCGTTGTCGGTGGTGTACCAGGCCCGGACGGACTTCACCCCGTCCGACAGCTGACGGATCGTGCCGTCGTCCGTGCCGAGGCGCTGCATGCCCAGGTCGACGGTGGTGGTCGATCCGGCGGCCGCCTGGTTCCTGCTGTTCAGGGCCTCCGGCCAGAACCGGGTGAGGTAGTTCCGGATCTGCTGGTTCTTGCCCGCGTCCGCGTAGAAGTGCAGGGAGAGACTGGCGGAGGTCGACAGCGAGCCGGACGGCAGGCCGCCGCGGTGGCCGGTCTCCGTCAGCGTGTACCAGCCCGACCCGGGGATCCGCGGATGCGCGTCGATCTCCTTCGAGGGGCTGAACGTGTGCGAGTAGAGCGTCTTGCCCGCGTGGGTCAGCTTCACGCTGCCGGAGGCCAGCACCCCGCCCGCCGTGAACTTGGGGTCGGCGAACAGGTTGTCGTCGCCGAAGTACAGCTGGTGGTACCAGGTGTACGGCAGCCGCCCGCCGGGGCCCCAGACCGCGTGGCCGAGGGACAGCGAGGCCGTCTTGCCGGCCGCGTACTTGTGGAACCCGCTGTAGACGAAGTCGTGGCCCTGCTGGCCCACGTCCCACCGGCCGGCCGGGACGTGGACGCTGAAGGAGTCGGGCAGGTCCCGCTGGAAGTCGAGGATGTCCATGGCCGACGAGCAGTCGTAGCCGCTCGCCGGCTCGCCGTTGAACGAGAACCACGCCTGACCGCTGTCGGGGCCGGAACGGGCGGACACCTTGAGGGTGGTCAGCCCGGACCTCGTGAGCTTCGCGGACACCCCGGACGGCACGCCGCGGCTGTGCGTGGCGGACGCCAGCCAGAAGTCGCCGCCGCTCGTCGACCGCGGCTGGTACGTGGTGCCGTAGGACAGCTCGTACGCCGTACTGGTGTTCGGGATGGCGTACAGGTCGCCCGCCGATGCCGAGATGCTCATCGTGGCCGGGCTGTTGTCGGTGGTGCAGACGGCCGCGCTGACCGTGTGGTCGTATCCGCTGCCCGGGTCGGGACTGAGCGAGACCTTGACCGCACGCCCCTTCCGGCCGTCGAACGTGGTCGTCGTGGCCCCGGAGACCCGCACGCTGTGGCCGCCGACGACGGCGTCCTCGCCGTTGCCGCCGACGAAGGACGTGGCGAGCTCGTAACCGCCGTTGGGCAGCGAGGTCTTCTTGTTTCCTTCGATGTAACGGAAGTCGTTCGTCTTCGTGTTGTACACCGCCACCTGTGCGTAGACCGGCTTGCCGCTCCGGTCCAGCGTCTTGACGGTGAGCGACCCCTTGGCCGCGGCCGACGCGGTCGAAGCGCCCGCCAGAAGAAGCGGCACGAGTACGGTGACGACACTCGCAGCCGCTGTGATTCGCCGCATCAGACCCCCCATAGGTACGCGACAAAAGCGAGTCACCATAGCCCACCGGGAACACCCTCCCCCTCACCGCCCCCACCGGCGAAGGACTCCCACCGCAGCCCAGGTGGCAGGGGCACACTGCGGGCATGCAGATCGCGATGGCGCTGATGGCGCTGATGCTCGTCCTCGGGTCGGTCTCCGCCGTCCGGCATGCCCGGAAGGGCCGGTGGGGGAAGGCCGTCGAGGTCCTTCTCCCCGTTCTCGGCGCGAACTTGATGCTGCTCGGTGGCGTCGAGCGGCACATCACGGTGCTCTTCTGGCTGGGCATCCTGTTGGTCGTGACCGGCCTCGGCGTGGAGGCCCTGTCCTTCTGGCGGGCCCGGGGCGCGGAGAGCGAGCCGTCCGGCCGGTGACCCGGCCGGGCGTCAGTCCTCCGGCGGCTGGGCCTCGATCAGGCGTTCCGCGATGTCGTCCGCCCAGGTCTGGGCCCAGTGACGGAGGGCGGTGACCGCGGCATCGTCGAGGCCGAGTGCCGAGAACTCCCGGTCGTCGATCCAGTCCGTGCCGGTCAGACGGGACTGGAGGTCGGCGAGGTCGAAGGTGTCGCGGGCGTGACGGCGGCCGAGGTCTTCGAGGTCGGGGAGGGTCCAGCGGTCCGCGGCGGCATGGACGATCAGGAGGTCGCGGGGCAGGCCACGGTCGGTCAGGGCCCAGACCCGCATGCCGACCACGTCTTCGAGGGCGAGGGCCGGGCCGAGTTCCGTCTGAACCGGCGGGTGCCAGAAGGCCTCTTTGACGAGGGTGACCTCGCTGTCCTCCGCCGACACCGCGTCCGTGACGATGAGCTGGGCGGAGAGGGGGTCCGTCTCGCGGGCGACGACACGCCAGCCGCGTTCCCGGAGTCCGGCCGCGACCGTCTCGGCGATCGTCCGCATGGGCTGCGGGTTCTGCGTGGCCGCGTCCACACTCCGGCCGGCGCGGTCGAACAGGCCGTGGGCCTGGGCCGCGTAGTCGCCGGTCAGCGCGAGTGGGTACGCGGCGCCGACCGACAGCAGGTCGGGCAGCAGGCGGCGGTGCAGGTGGGTGACGTTCACGCGGCGGCGGCCGAGGGGGGTGCCATGGGGCGATTATTGCAATTCGGTCGACGCGGTCGAGGCATCCCGGGTCGTCTCCGCCGCGCCGATGTACACCAGCGACTTCAAACTCCTCGGCCGGCCCTCGCCGAACGGCCCCCGCAGCCGGTGTCACAGGCACCTGCGGCACACTCCGGGCATGGAGCCCAACCAGCCGCCGTCCGCCTGCTGCGCGCCCTCCGCCCCCGCGCGCCTGTCGGTACCGCGGCCTCTTCCCGCCCCCGAGGGCAGCGCTCCCGAGCGCACCAGCATGGTCGCGCTGCCCGGCGGTGAGTTCCTGATGGGCGCCGAGGACGCCGACGGCTTCCCGGCGGACGGGGAGGGGCCGGTGCGGACGGTGCGCGTGTCGCCGTTCCGGATCGACGCCTGCGCCGTGCGCAACGACGAGTACGCCGCCTTCGTCGCCGACACCGGCTACGTCACCGACGCCGAACGGCTGGGCTGGTCCTACGTCTTCGCCGGGTTCCTGCCCGCCGCGCTGCGCCGGGGTGCGCCCCGGCCGCCGGAGACGCCCTGGTGGTGTGCGGTCGCGGGGGCCGCCTGGAACGAGCCGGCC
Organism: Streptomyces sp. GbtcB6; assembly: GCF_019091475.1. Lineage (NCBI taxonomy): Bacteria > Bacillati > Actinomycetota > Actinomycetes > Kitasatosporales > Streptomycetaceae > Streptomyces > Streptomyces sp. GbtcB6. The sequence goes on from NZ_JAGXJL010000004.1 coordinate 34,698, forward strand.
GGACCGGGCAGCGGGCTCGACGGGCTCGGCCGCCATCCCGTCGTCCACGTCTCCTGGTACGACGCCGCCGCCTACGCCTCCTGGGCCGGCAAGCGGCTGCCCACCGAGGCGGAGTGGGAGTACGCGGCCCGCGGCGGCCTGGAGCAGGCCCGTTATCCGTGGGGGGACGAGCTGGACCCGGACGGGGAGTACCGGTGCAACATCTGGCGCGGGACCTTTCCGACCCGGAACACCGCCGCCGACGGGTACCGGGGCACCGCGCCTGTCGACGCCTTCGCGCCGAACGGGTACGGCCTCTACAACACCTCCGGCAACGTGTGGGAGTGGTGCGCCGACCGGTGGAGCACCGACCACGGCCGCAGCGCGGAACCCGGCCCCGCGCGCGTCATCCGCGGCGGCTCCCACCTCTGCCACGCCTCCTACTGCAACCGCTACCGGGTCGCCGCCCGCACCGCCAACACCCCCGACAGCTCCACCGGCCACACCGGCTTCCGCTGCGCCCGCGACGCGGGGTGAACAGGAGACCTACGGGTGCTCCGGCCAGTACGACACCAGCGCCCAGATCGCGAAGAAGTCGATGCCGATCATGACCAGCGACCAGAGCGGGGCGTACCACAGGAACAGGAACTGGACGATCACGCTCAGCGACGCCAGGAGGATGCCGAGCATGCGGGCCCAGTCGGGGGCGCTCTTGAGGACGGCGGCGCCCGCGATCGCGGCGAGGGCGCCCAGGACGACCAGGATCCAGCCCCAGCCGGTGAGGCTGATCTTGTAGACGTAGTCGTGGACGCGTGCGTACACGTCGTCGGCGGCGAGCGCGGAGATGCCCTCCAGGATGGCGAGGATGCCGTTCATCAGCAGGAGGACGCCGGCGAAGACAAGTCCGCCTGCGGCCCGACCGCTGCTCGGGGTCGGTGCCGGATGTGTCTGCTGGCTCATGCGTACGACGATCCGGCCGGACCCGCTCCTACACCACGGGGATTACTCCGAACAGGTGAGCACCGGCCCCTCGCCGGTCAGCTGCCGACGGGACCGATGAACGACCCCGGGTGCGTCGCGCCGTCCTGGAGCACCACGGCACCGCCGTGCCAGGGCAGGTCGAACGACGTGCGCTGGTTCGGCGCGGTGACGACGACCGTGGTCGGTGTGAAATCGGTGGAGTCGCCCTGCGCCGGCACCAGGAAGGTGATCGCGAAGTTGGTGGAGGCGCCGTTCGCCAGGGTGACCCGCTTCGGGGTGGCGTTCGTACGCGGAAGCGACCACTTCTGACCGCTGTTCACCAGGTCGACACCCGGGAAGCCGTACATCGTGCAGGAGTGGCCGCTCTTGTTGGTGAACGCCACGACCGCGTGCTTCTGCTGGCCGGTGCCGCTGCCGGAGTCGGCCCAGGAGTAACCGAGCTGGGAGGCCTGGCAGACGGGCACCGAGCCGGAGGCGGAGGAACCGCCGGACGCGGAACCCCCGGAGGAGCTGCCGCCGGAGGTGGACGAACCGCCGGACGTCGACGAGCCCGAGGTGCTCCCGCTGCTACCGGTGCTGGAACCGCTGCCGGAGCCACCGGTCGAGCCGTTCGCCGTCGTGGAGTCGCCGGCGGCCGGGGCCGCCGTACCGCCGGCGGCGCTGACGGAGCCGCTCGCGGTGCCGTTGCACGCGGTCAGCAGGGCCAGCAGCGCGGCGGCGCCGGTCACGGCGACAGCGGTCTTGCGGATGTTCGTGCGACGGTTGCGAAGCTTCGACATGGGGTCCCCCAGGGGCGGTGTCCTTCCCGGCTCTCTGCCGGACACCCCTTTCGATGCGGGCCCGGGGAGAGAAGTTCGGAGATCGCCGTCACGGGCCCGTCGTGGTCGTGTCACGCCCGCTGTTACAAACGCGCCCGCTCACGCCATCCAGAAGAACACCGCCGTCATCCGCTTCTCCTCCAGCGTCTTCCCGGTGTAACCGGTCGCGCTGTGCACGAGGTTGGCGCTGTAGAGGAGCAGCCGGTTGTACTTGTGCGGGACGCGGACGTCCTCCTCGAAGTGGTCGCCCGGGACGAACCGGGTCCCGAGCGCCTCGACGAGGTTGTTGTGCGGGGCCTGCACGATGTTGCCGCCGAGCCGGCCGCCGGGCAGCGACTGGCGGTAGAACGCGGTGCCGCAGTCCTTGGCCACCCCGGGGTTGAGGTACAGCACCGCCGCGTACCGGCACAGCGACCGCGAGTCGGTGTGCGGGCGCGGTTCGCTCTCGCCCTCGCCGACCACCTGGACACAGTTGTGGTTGAGGGTGCCGCCGCCGGGCGCCTGCTGCACCCACAGCTTCCCGGCCCCGGTCGCCTTCTTCACCAGCTCTTCCACGACGGCGAGTTCGGCGGGCTCCAGGCCGGGCATGGTGCGCAGTCCGGGCCAGGTCTCCGAGGTGTACGGGTATCCCTGGACCCAGTCGTCCTTGGCCAGGCACCGCTCCCGTACGGCGTCCACGTCCGGGAGGACGTCGTCGAACACCCAGTAGTCGCGGCCCTTGGTGGGCTTGCGGTAGGGCAGTACGGGCAGGGCGGGGCGCGCGGCGGGACCCCGCGGGGCCGCTCCGTTGGGCAGCCTGGGGACTCGGGGCGATGAGTGTGGGGGCATGCGGCGAAGCCTGCCCCCGACTTTGTCATGACCACTCTCACCAGAGGAAACCATCACCTTCTCCTGGCCAAGACATGGGAAGTCGGCGCCCCGGGCAGGGCCAGGCCTCACAAGTTCTTTACCAAATCAAAAGGTTCTTGGCGCTTTCCCGTCCGTACTTCTCTGCGAACCGACCCCGCCCCTCGCGGGACCCCCGACCAAACAGGAGACACCGGTGCGCTTTTCGCGGAACGCGACGGGAACGCTGTTTGTTGGCGGAGCCCTGAGCTTCACCCTCGCGGCACTCGCCTACCCGAGCATGCTGGGGCTGAACACCGTGTCCAGCGATCCCACCCGCGTGATCGCCAACACCCAGTGGGGGCCCCTCACCGAGGCCGACCGGGACTTCGTGGTGAAGGTGCGGGCCGCCGGCCTCTGGGAGTACCCGGTGGGTCAACTCGGCGAGAAGAAGGGCCAGTCCCAGGCCGTGATCACGGCCAGCCAGCACCTGGTCGACGGGCACTCGGCGCTGGACACCACCGACCGCAAGGTCGCCCAGATGCTCAACATCACCATCCCGAACCTGCCGAGCCCGCAGCAGCAGGGGTTCGTCAACACGCTGACCGCGGACACGGGCAAGCAGTTCGACACCGACTTCGCCAACATCCTGCGCATCACGCACGGCTCGATCTTCAACACGGTGGCGAAGATCCGGTCCACCACCGAGAACACGCTGGTGCGGGCCCTCGCCGACCAGGCCAACGACACGGTCCTCGACCACATCACGGTGATGGAGAAGACCGGCCTGGTCGACTTCGGCACCGTGCTCTTCCAGGAGACGACCCCGCCGAAGCTGCCCGCCTCGGACCTGACCCCGCCGCCTCCCGCGGCCGGTCAGCCCCAGGTGGTGCTCACCCCGCCGCCGAACGCCACCTCGACCCCGGTGAACATCGACGGCCTCACCGGGGCGAGCAGCGGGACGGGTACCGGCACGGGAACCGGCACCGGAACGAACACCGGCACGGGCACCCAGACCACCGCGGTGAACGTGACCCCGGGTGCCACCCCCACCGCCGGCTGAGTCACGTCAGGCGCCCAGCCACACCGTGGTGTCGGGCGGCAGCGTGCCGTCATGCGGCAACGGCACGCTCGCCAGCAGCACTTCGCCCGGCGGCAGCGGCACCGGCGCGTCCGACACGTTCGTGACGCACCGCCAGCCCTCCGTCCGGGCGAAGTGCAGCACGCCCGCGGGCGCCTCGGCCCAGGTCAGCGCCTCGCCGTCCAGCAGCTTGCGGCGCAGCCGCAGGGCGGTGCGGTAGAGCTCCAGGGTGGAGCCCGCGGCACCGGCCTGTGCCTCGACGGCGTACGACGCGAACCACTCCGGCTGCGGCAGCCAGGCACCGCCGGACCCGAAGCCGTACGACGGACCGTCCGCCGTCCAGGGCAGCGGCACCCGGCAGCCGTCGCGGCCCTTGCGGGCATGGCCCGTCTGTTCCCAGATCGGGTCCTGGAGGACGGAGACGGGCAGGTCGGCGGCCTCGGGCAGGCCGAGTTCCTCGCCCTGGTAGACGTACGACGACCCGGGCAGCGCGAGCATGAGGAGGGTGGCGGCGCGGGCGCGCCTCAGGCCATGGGAGACATCGACGCGCGGCGTGCGGCCGCCGGACAGCAGCCAGGCGTTCTCGTCCGTGCCCGGCGGGAGCATCAGCCGGGAGGCGTGCCGTACGACGTCGTGGTTGGAGAGCACCCAGGTGGCGGAGGCACCGGCCGCGCGGGCGGCGGCGAGCGAGCCGGTGATGACCTCGCGGAGCGCCCCGGCGTCCCAGGGGGTCTGGAGGTACTCGAAGTTGAAGGCCTGGCCGAGTTCGTCCGGGCGGGCGTACAGCGCCCGTCGCGCATCCGGTACCCAGGCCTCGGCGACGGCCGTGCGGGGCGGGCTGTAACCGTCGAAGATCTTGCGCCAGTCGCGGTAGATCTCGTGCACCTCGTCGCGGTCCCAGTAGGGGTGGGTGCCGGGCGCGACGCGCTCCAGCGCCTCCTCGCCGGTCGGGCCGAACTCCGCGACGTCCCGCAGCGGTTCGGCGAGGTCCTTCACCAGGGCATGGGCCACGTCGACGCGGAAGCCGTCCACGCCCCGGTCGGACCAGAAGCGCAGGGTGGTGCGGAAGTCGGCGCGGACCTCCTCGTGCGCCCAGTTCAGGTCGGGCTGCTCGGGGGCGAAGAGGTGCAGGTACCACTCGCCGTCCGGGACCCGGCGCCAGGCGCTGCCGCCGAACACCGACTGCCAGTCGGAGGGCGGGAGTTCGCCGTGCGCACCGCGGCCGGGCCGGAAGACGTAGCGGTCCCGGGCCGCGGAGCCGGGGCCGGACAGCAGGGCCTCCCGGAACCAGGGGTGCAGGTGCGAGGTGTGGTTAGGGACGATGTCGACGATCACCTTCAGGCCCAGCCGGTGCGCCTCGGCGGTCATCGCGTCGAAGTCGTCCAGGGTGCCCAGGCGCGGGTCGACGTCGCGGTAGTCGGCGACGTCGTAGCCGCCGTCGGCGAGCTCGGACGGGTAGAACGGGCTGAGCCACAGGGCGTCCACACCGAGCGCGCCCAGGTGGGACAGCCGCCCGGTGATGCCTTTGAGGTCACCGAGCCCGTCGCCGTCCGCGTCGGCGAAGCTGCGCGGATACACCTGGTAGATCACGGCCTGACGCCACCAGTCGGGATTCCTGGAGGAGAGGTCGACCACGCGCGTTCCTTTCGGGCGGAGAGACACCGATCGGGCGGAGAGACACCGAGAAGAAGTCTGTCCCTATTGCCGAGAAAGCGAAACTTCACACCGGCCGGAGCGGATCGTTCCCCGTGTGAGGGAGTTGTGATGGTGCCCGAACCGCCCTTGATTCAAGGCAGGTTGACAGGGTTCGGCAGGGCCAACCACCATGGGCCGCACACTGTGGCGCATGTGACCAATGGGCGCAGTGTCTCTTCGCTTTCCGCTGCCCTTCCGCCGCCCGCCATCTGCCCGTCCGCTCCTCGCGACGAGCAGCGACGGGCCGGCGAGAGATGAGCACCCCACGGATGGGATCTCCATGTCCATAGCCAGACATGTCACCGCGCGTCGCCTGCTGGGGACGGGCGTCGCGTCGTTCGCCCTGTGTGCCGCCTCCGTCGCCGGCGCGTCCGGCGCCTGGGCGCACGGCACCCCCGGCGGTGACGGCTGGAAGTCCGGCGGCCACTACAGCCCCGGCACCGGGGCCGGCACGGAGACCGGCACCGACAAGTGCCAGTTCTCGATCGACGGCTCGAACTTCTTCGACTCGGTCAAGGTCGACGACCAGAACCTGAAGGTCACCGACGACGGCAAGGTCCACCTCAAGGTCCGCGCCGCCGCCGACGCCGCTTCCTGCACCGCCTCGCTCGCCTCCTACATCGCCCACGGCTCCTCCTTCGCCACCTCGGGCCAGCAGATCTTCGTCGACTTCGACACGGTGACGGTCAAGCAGGGCCAGACCGACTCCCTCGACATCGCGGTCCCGGACGCCGGCTGCTTCGCGCAGATCGACCTCTACCGGGGCGCGACGAAGTTCGACGGGAACACGGACGTCAACGACGGCTTCGAGCACGGCGACCTGCCGGCCGGCCCGGACCACACGGTCATCAAGGACAAGCTGATCGCGTCCTGGAACGGCGGTACGAAGGACTGCTCGACCACCGAGTCGTCCTCGCCGTCCCCGTCGCCCTCCGCCTCCGAGTCGGAGTCCACCCCGGCCACCCCGCCGCCCGCCGAGACCACCACCCCGGCGCCCTCGGAGAGCTCGGCGACCGGCACGTCCTCCGCGTCCCCCGCCCCGTCCGAGTCGACGACCTCCCCGGCGTCGGCCCCGAGCACCAACTCCGGCGGTGGCGGCGACCTGGCCCACACCGGCGCCAGCTCCAGCACCGGTTACATCGCCGGCGGCGCGGCCCTGCTGCTGGCCGGCGGCGGCGCGATCGTCGTCGCGAGCCGGCGCCGCAAGGCGACCCGCGCCTGATCCCTCCGGGTACCCATGCGTACGCCCCGGCCGTCGGTGACGGCCGGGGCGTAGGTGTGCAGCGCCCTGAAGGGGCGCGGGGCTGTATCCATGTGCGGCTCCGCCGCGATGGGGGTCCCCCCGGGTTCGAGCGAAGCCGAGAACTTGGGGGAGCGACCGGCCACGACGGCGCCGCAGTCGGCAGACGGCCTGTCCCGGCACTTCCAGCGGAGCGCTCAGCCGCCGACGGTCCCCAGGTACAGGCTGACGTACCGCTCCACGTCCACGTCCAACGCCACGTCCACCAGGGCCTGTTCGCGGGCACCGCCGTGGATCTCGGCCTCGCCGGGGCGGGGGCGGCGGTCGACGATGGTCTGGCCCCGGGTGGGCCCCGGGGCGAGGGAGACCTCGACCGGTAGGAGCCGGGTGGTCAGACCGGCCGGATCGGCCACGGCACAGACCGCGCCCGCGTCGCCGAGGCCGCCGTCCGGGTCGTCGCCGTCCTGCCCGTCGGCGTCCGGATCCGGGGCGGCGGGCCGGTGCGCGAGCAGCTCTCCGGCGAGCCGGGCCCCCGGTTCCGCGCTCGCGCGCAGCCGTCGTACCTCTGCGCCCGGCACCACCACCCGCTGGAAGACGTCCAGCCCGTACATCGTGATCGGCACTCCGGCGGTGAGCAGGACGGCGGCGGCCTCGGGGTCGTGCCAGACGTTGAACTCGGCGACCGGGGTGGCGTTCCCGGTGGCGACCGCGCCGCCCATGAACACGATCCGCTCGATGTTCCGGGTCACCTCCGGGTGGGTGCGCAGCAGCAGGGCGATGTTGGTGAGCGGCGCGGTGGGGATGAGGGTGACCGGGCGGGGCGAGCCGAGGATCTCGCGGCGCAGCAGGGTGACGGCGTCGACGTCGGCGGGGCGCCGGCTCGGTGCGGGCAGCCCGAGATCCCCCATCCCGTCCGCCCCGTGCACATGCCGTGCCGACCGCGCCGCCTCGATCAACGGCCGCTCGGCGCCCCGGGCGACGGGTACGTCGCCGGCCCCGGCCTGCTCCAGCACGGTCAGGGTGTTGCGGACCACCCCGTCCACGTCCGTGTTCCCGGCGACACAGGTCACCGCCCGCAACTCAAGCCCCGGGTGCCGAACGGCGAACAGCAGGGCGAGGGCGTCGTCGACACCGGTGTCACAGTCGATGATCACGGGGATGCGCTGACCGGCCACGGGGGGCTCCTTCCGTCAGCCTCGACTCTAAGCGCCGAAACCTTCCAGCAGAGGCCACAGCAGCCACCGGAGGAACGCGAGCAAGCACACCGACGGCACCACAGCCCGCCTGAGCCCGCCTGAGGGGCCCTCTTCACTCCCCCTCGAAGTAATGCCCCTTCTCAAGGTCGGCCACCAGCCCCGCCTCCACCGGCCGCCACCCCAGCAGCTCCCGGGTCCGTTCACTCCTCACGGGCACGTCCAGCGATATCAGCGCGCCGAAGAACCCGAAGTGCTCGGCGCGCCGGTCCTCCGGAACGCTCTCCGCCGGCACCCCCAGCCGCCGCCCGATCGCCTCGGCGATCTCCCGCACCGCGACCCCTTCCTCAGCCGCCGCATGCAGCTCCGCGCCCGCCGGCGCCTTCTCCAACGCCAGCCGGTACAACCGCCCGAGGTCCAGCGTGTGCACGGCGGACCACTGGTTCGACCCGTCCCCGGCATAGCCGGAGACCCCCGTGGCCCGCGCGATCCGGATCAGGATGGGCAGGAACCCGCTCCGGTCCCGCGTACTGTGCACGACCGGCGGAATCCCCACCAGCACGGCACGCACCCCCTGCTCGGCGAACTCTCCGAACAGACGCCCCGTGGCGATCCGGGGATTGGCGCCGTACGCCTCGGCGAGATGCCCGTTGCCGTCGCCGCGCCCCATGCCGACCCCCAGGAGGGCCTTGCCGGTCCCGGCGAGCGCCTCGCCGAACGCCCGCACCACGGTCAGGTCGGTCGCCGCCGCCCCGGCCATGTCGCCGGCGGCCATCGCCGCGTGGTCGAAGGCGAGATGGACGACGGCGTCGGCATCGACCGCGGCCGCCCGCAGGCCGTCCAGATCCGCCAGGTCACCGCGGCGCACCTCGGCGCCCAGGGCCTTCACGGCCGCCGCGGAGTTCTCGGACCGGGCGAGGCCGACGACCTCGTGCCCGGCGTTCAGCAGTTCGGGAATGACGGCGGAGGCGATATGACCACCGGCGCCGGTGACGAAGACACGCATGACAGCACTCTCCCCAGGACGGAAGAAAAGGTGATGTGACTCGGTACCGTCACCATACCCCTGTGACGGTACCGAGTCACATCACTTAGGCTGTCCCCATGGCTCGATGGGAACCGAACGCGCGACTGCGCCTCGTGCAAGCCGCGATCGACCTGTTCGGCGAGCAGGGGTACGACAGCACCACCGTCGCCCAGATCGCCGAGCGGGCCGGGCTGACCAAGACGACGTTCTTCCGGCACTTCCCGGACAAGCGCGAGGTGCTGTTCGCGGGCCAGGAGGAGCACGGCCGCCTGCTGGCCGAGGGAGCCGCGGCCGCACCCGGCACCGCGACCCCGCTGGAGACGGTGGCCGCCGCCCTGGACGCCCTGGCCGCCTCCTTCACCCCGGAGCAGCGCGCGTTCGGCCCTCGGCTGATGCAGGTCATCGGCAGCCACAGCGAGCTGCGGGAACGCGCCGCGTTCAAGAGCCTCAACCTCGCCACGACGCTGGCCACGGCCCTGCACGACCGCGGCGTACCCGACCCCACCGCGTCCCTCGCCGCCCATCTGGGCGCCCAGGCCTTCTCGGCCGCCTTCGCCCGCTGGATCGCCCCGGCGAACGACCGCACCCTCCCCGACCTGACCCACCAGTCCCTGAACGAACTACGCGAGGCGACCGCCGCCCTCACGTAGGCACCCCTCCGAAGGGGCCCGCTCACTCCCAGAGGCCGGCCCCCCGCCCCACCACCCGCTCCCCGATCCGCCGCACCAGCTCCGCCACCGGCAGCGCCCCCACGCGCCGCCCGTCCCGCAGCCGCAGCGCCGCGAGCCCCGCCTCGGCCTCCCGCCCACCGATCACCGCCTGGTACGGCACCAGCCGGGCGGCCCGCACCCGCGCCCCCAGGCTGCCCCGCTCCGGCCCGGTGACCTCGGCGCGCAGCCCGGCCCCGACCGCCGCCGCGACCAGCGCCGCCGCCTGCGCCACCTGCTCCTCACCGACCGGCAGCACCACCAGCTGCAGCGGCGCCAGCCAGGCCGGAAAGGCCCCGCCGTGCACCTCGACGAGATGCGCGACGGCCCGCTCGACGCTCCCGATCACGCTCCGGTGCACCATCACCGGCCGATGCCGGCCGCCGTCCGCCCCGACGTACCGCAGATCGAACCGCTCCGGCTGGTGGAAGTCGATCTGCACGGTGGACAGGGTGGACTCCCGCCCGGCAGCGTCCGCGATCTGCACGTCGATCTTCGGACCGTAGAACGCGGCCTCCCCCTCGGCCTCCTCGTACGCCACCCCGGCCCCGTCCAGCACCTCCCGCAGCAGCACGGTGGCCCGCCGCCACAGCTCCGGGTCGGCCACGTACTTCCCGCCCTCACCGGGCAGCGACAGCCGGTGCCGTACGGCGCGGATGCCGAGGTCGGCATAGGCGCGGGCGATCAGCGCCAGGGCCGCACGGGCCTCCCCGACGGCCTGGTCCAGGGTGCAGAAGATGTGCGCGTCGTTGAGCTGGATGGCCCGTACCCGGGTGAGCCCGCCCAGCACCCCGGACAGCTCGGCGCGGTACATGGCCCCCACCTCTGCGATCCGCAACGGCAGTTCGCGATAACTGCGCGCCCGCGACCGGTAGATCAGCGCATGATGCGGACAGAGACTGGGCCGCAGCACGACCTCCTCCGCCCCCACCCGCATGACCGGATACATGTCCTCGCGGTAGTGCGCCCAGTGCCCGGAGATCTCGTACAGCTCGCGCTTGCCGAGGACGGGTGAGTACACGTGCCGGTACCCGGCCCGGCGTTCCGCGTCGCGGACGTACTCCTCCAGGGTGTGCCGTACGACCGCCCCGTCGGGCAGCCAGTACGGCAGCCCGGCGCCCATCAGCGGATCGGTGTCGAACAGGCCGAGTTCACGGCCGAGCCTGCGATGGTCGTGCATGGCGGATCTCCTCCCTCGAGGAGGCGAACGACCCGCGACACGAAGAAGCCCCGGGGCGTTCACCCCGGGGCTCAGGACTGGTCAGCTGTCAGCGCGCCGGGACGGTCTCCGACGTCGTCGTACGCAACGGACACGACTGGGCACGCTTCATGCCCCCGACCGTAGCAACGGCCGGGACAGCGCACGACAGGTTTTCAAGGCCCTACCCTCAGGCCGTGCCGACGTCAGGGCTCCGGCGCCGTCGCCGCGGCTCAAGGAGGTCAGCCGAGATGGGGCCGGTCGCGGTGTTCCAGGAAGTGGCGGAGGCGGAGTCGCTGTGTGTGGTGCATCGGCAGTTGATCGATCTCCTCCGGCTGGACGAATCGCAGTTCCGTGGACTCGTCCGAGATCGTGAGTCGGCCGCCGACCGTGCGGGCGGTGAAGCAGATGTTGAACTGTCTGCGCACCTCACCGTCCGAGTAGGCGATGACGTGGCGTGGGTCGGTGTACGTGCCCACGAGTCCGGTGATCTCCACGTCCAGACCCGTTTCCTCCTTCACCTCGCGGACGGCCGTTCCCGGGAGGGAGTCGGTCATCTCCATGCCGCCACCGGGTAGCGCCCAGAGACCGTTGTCCCGGCGGCGCTGAAGGAGCACACGCCCTTCGTCGTCGGTGACCACGGCGGACGCGGCGACCACCAAGCTGTTCGGCTCCGGTGCCGCCGGGTCGTCGTAGTACTCGGTCCGTGCCATGGTCACCCTTCTGTCGCCGGGCCGGCATCGCGGTCATCCGCACCCCGGAAGGCCGGCAACGGGACGCGATCCCGTTGCCGACACTCGCTGCCACGGCGGGCTTCGCCGCCGGTGGTGGGCTAGGGCCTGTCGTTTGGATCAGGCCGGCTATGAGGTGCGGCACCTTTCGACCGACCCGAGCGGGGCCTGGTGCGTGCAGCTGCAAGGCGGAGGAGGCGTAGACGATCAGCCGCTGCCGCGGCGGGCGACGCGGTGGGGGCACCTCCCGGCCGAAGGCTGGGGGACGTCGGCGAGTGACGACAACGCCGCTGGGGGTACCCCCTCTGGGGGAGTGCGTGCCAGACCCCGCGACGCCGGGATGATCCAAACGACAGGGCCTAGGCGCGGGGACTCGGCGGCAGGTCCGCGATGAACTCGTCGAGGAGGGCGGTGAGTTCGGCCGGGGTCTCCTCCTGGGGGGCGTGTCCGGCGTCGGGGATGATCTGGACGGCGGCGCGCCACAGGGTGGGGGCGTGCAGCTTGTTGAGGTAGGCCAGGTTGACGAACTGTTCGCCCGCGCCGTGCAGGACGGCCAGTGGCTTGTCGAGGGTCGCGACGATCTCGACCTCGTCGGCGGTCGCCCCGGCGAGGCTGGCGCCCAGGTCGCCGCGGGCGGCGCCGTCCGTGGCCAGGATGCCGGCGACCAGGTCCGCGGTCGAGAGGGGTGAACCGGGGGCGTAGAAGGACTCGGCGTAGGTGCGGGCGGTGTCCTCGTCCACGTCCGCCGTGAAGCCGATCTGCGTCGCCGGGTTCGGGAGGAACGCCTCGGCCAGGTCGCCGGGTCCGCCGATGGGCGGGGTGCCGAACACGGCGTAGCCGGCCGCGTCCGGGAGCAGGGCGGACGCCTCCAGGGCGATGTGACCCCCGAGGCTCCATCCGACGATCACGGCGTCCCGTGCGTCGAGCGCGTCCACGAACCCGGAGAGCACGGCGGCGTAGCCGGGCACCGAGTACACGCCCGACCCGGGCTCCGCCGCCGGGGACTCCCCGTGTCCGGGCAGGTCGAGGGCCAGGCAGCGATGGCGCCGGCCGAACTCACCGTCGAGGAGATGACGCCAGGTCCTGGACGACGAGGAGTTGCCGTGCACCAGCACGACCGGGCGCCCCTGCCCGGGACTGCGGCGGTAGGCGATCTCCCGCCCCGATACACGCACGAATTCGTGAGCCATCATCTCTCCTGCACACTCTGGGCTGCGGATGGGTGGAGGCGGTCGCCGGCGGGCAGTCGTGATCGTCGCGGCGCGGCGGATGCCGGCCGGGGGCTGGACGGACGTGGGCGCGCGGGGTGAACCTCTCCGGCGGCCGGTCCGCGCGGGCGGACCACCATCGGAAACCGGGCCGCCCCTGCCGAACCGGGCCGTCCGATCGTAGGCGACCAGGCCCGGGAGCAGGTAGGCATCGCGTGAGGTTCCCGCGGGGCAGGACGACGTTGACCAGCGGCACCACCAGGAAGCCGAGTCCGATGCCGGCGACGACGAGTCCGGGTACCAGCGGCCAGGCTCCGGCCATGAGCAGGGCGCCGAGGACGAGGACGGTGCGGCCGAACCCGGCGATCATGCCCGTCCGCATGACAATCGCGGTCGCCCACCGCTTAGCGTAGGGCGCGGCGCTGCCGACGTCGTCTGTCGAGCCACCATCACCACGCAGAGAGGTATCTCGAATGTCAAGCGAAAGGGAATCCGGTCCGTCCGGCCCGGACCTGGGCAGAGTCGTCCAGAGCTACCAGGCGGCCGTCGACGACTTCGACCGCGAGCTCGCCCGGCTGCTGGGCGTCAACGAGACCGATCTGCGCTGCCTGGAGATCCTGCTGGACGTCGAGGAGACGAACCCCCGCACGCTGAGCGCCAAGCTGGGTCTGAGCACCGGCAGCGTCACCGCCATGCTCGACCGCCTGGAGAAGCTCGGCTACCTCACCCGCAGCCCGCACCCCACCGACCGCCGAAAGACCGTCGTCCGCGCCACCCCGGACGTCACCGAACGTGCCTACGGCCTGATGGGCCCGTTCCTCGCCGATACCGCCGAGCGCCTCCTGCCCCGCTACACACCCGAGCAACTCGCCCTCGTCGCCGACTACCTGACCCAGAGCCGCGACATCCAGCAGGAGCACACCGAACGCCTGCGGCAACTCCCCGCCACCCACGCCCCCCGCTCGGGCGGCCGCCAGTCCCCCGGCCCCCGCAACCGCGCCAGCCCACAGTGACCCGGGCGACCCGCCGGGCACACCTCACCCGGACGGACCGGAGCGGTGGTGGACGGGCCCGAGCGGTGATGCCGTGAGAGCACGCGTTCCGCTGCTCCTGGTTCCCGGGGAGGCCCCGTCATGAGAGTCACCGCGTCCGGCCTGGTCGTGGCCGGCCTCCTCGCCGCCGTCACCGCCTGTACGGCCGCCGGGCCGCCGAAGGCCGACGCTCCCGCCGCCGCCCCGACCGCCGCCGAACGGCCCGCCCCGGCCAGCCCCGCCGCCTCACCCGGCACCGACACCAGCACCGGCACCCCGGCGCTCACCCCCGGGCAGGCGCAGGCCGCGCTGATCGGCGAAAGCGACCTGGGCGTGCCGTGGACGGCGGCGGAAGGGACGGCCACCTGGCACGACGGGCTGCTCAAGGCGGCCACCGGCCAACCCGGCTGCCAGCGCCTCCTCGAAGCCCTCTACACCGACGAACTGCTCGGCGCTCCGGCCGGTCCGCAGGCCGTCACCGCCCTGGACGACGGCGACGACGCGGCCCAGCTCCGCTACCAGGTCGACGCGAGCCGCTCCGCCGACGTCGACCGGACGCTGGCCTGGCTGCGGACCCTGCCCAGCACCTGCGGGCAGTTCACCGCGCAGACGACCGCGGCCGGGACCGAGGCCGTCCAGGTCGCCGACACCGGGCTACGGGACTTCGGCGACGCGCGGCAGGGGCTGCGGATCACCCTCACCGCGCAGCCCTCCGCCACCGGCGACCCCACCACCCTCACCCTCGACGTCGCCGTCGTCCGCATCGGCGACGACGCGATCGTGCTCACCGCCGGCGCCCTCGGCACCCTCCCCGACGACACCACCGAGCAGGCCCTCGACATCGGCGTCCAACGGCTGGCCCAGGTACGGGAGCAGGGACGAGTGCAGGCCTAGGGCGTCTCGTACGGGTCCGACGGCTGCTTCACCGTCTTCGCCGACCCCGCGTCCAGCACCGGCGGCCACGCCGCGTCCGAGCCCAGCTTGCCCTTGGGGTGCCAGGTGCCGGTGACGGTGACCCAGGTGTCGGTGGGCGGCGCGTCCTCGCCCCGGATCTCGACCTTGCTGGTGGTCGCGTCGGCGGCGCAGCACGTGACCATGAGCCGGGTCAGGTACCAGGTGCCGTCGGAGCCGTGCGTCGCGAAGCCCGTCATCCGGACCGTACGGCCCGTCAGCGAGCGTCCGCTGTCGTAGATCGCCCGCGAGCTGAACTCGGCGAGCGTCAGCTCCACCGGGTTCCCGGCCGGCAGCGCCGGAAAGGCCCCGACCCCCTGCGCCGCCCGCTGCGCCGCCTCGCGCCCCGCGCTGTACGAACCGAGGGCCGGGGGAGGGAAGAGCAGCAGGGCAAGGGCCGGAAGGGTGAGCAGCCAGGCGATCCGGGGACCGGCGGCACCGTGATGGCCGTGGCCGTCACCATCGCCGTGCCGGTCGTCCTGGTGGTTCTCGTGGTCGTCCGCCGTGCGGCTTCTCAGTGCCGCCGTCGTCACGCCCAGCAGGATCAGGGCGATCCCGGAGACGATCAGGTACGGGCGCAACGCGTGCTGCACGTACCGCAGGTACAGGTCGCTGAAGAGCGTGATCCGCAGGGCCGCCGCGCCGACCAGGCAGAGCAGCACCGGTCCGCCGTACCGCCTCACAGCAGCCACCACCCCACCAGGACGCTGGACGACAACGCCACCAGCCAGGTCGCCGAGGAGAAGCGGAGCGCGAAGCGCCTGCCGAAGGTGCCCGCCTGGAGGGCGATCAGCTTCAGGTCGACCATCGGGCCCACCACCATGAACGCCAGCCGGGCCGTGGCCGGGAAGGCGCTGAGCGAGGCGGCCACGAAGGCGTCGGCCTCGCTGCACACGCACAGCACGACGGCGAGCACCGCGAGGAGGGGGACGGCAGTCCACGCGGAGCCGGTGAAGACGTCGAGGACCGATCTGGGCACGGCGATGTTGAAGGTCGCCGCGGCCGCGGCGCCCAGCACCAGGAAACCGCCGGCGTGCAGGAAGTCGTGCTGGAGGCCGGTGACGAAGGCGCGGGGGCCGGTGGCGTGGGAGTCCCGGGCGGTGCGGGGCGGGCGCAGCCAGTCGTCGCGGCCGAACCGGGCCCACAGCCAGCCCATCACCACCGCCGTGCCGAGGGAGGCGAGCAGGCGGGCCAGCACCATCCTGGGCTGACCGGGGAACGCGATCGAGGTCGCCACCAGCACGACCGGGTTGATCGCCGGTGCGGAGAGGAGGAAGGCGAGGGCCGCGGCCGGGGCGACCCCGCGCCGCATCAGGCTGCCGGCCACGGGGACGGACGCGCACTCGCAGCCGGGCAGTACGACGCCGGCGGCCCCTGCCACGGGAACGGAGAGGGCCTGGTTGCGGGGGAGGAGGCGGGTGAACACCCGCTCCGGGACGAAGGCGCCGATCGCCGCGGAGACGACGGTGCCGAGGAGGAGGAAGGGGACGCCCTGGACGGCGACCGCCGTGAACACGGTCCACCAGGCGGCCACCGGTGGGGTGTAGAGGTCGAGGGCGAGGGTCGGGCCCAGGACCGAGGCGACGGTCGCGATGGCGAGGAGGGCGGTGCCGCCGAGGACCACGTGGACGACGGCCCGTGTCAGGAGACGCAGGCCGTCGGCGACTGTCCGTTGGTCTTGCACGTGGGGGACGCTAGTGAATGGGGCTGTTGCTCGGCACAGAGATTGCTGTGTGTCGGGTGCGGGCCGGTGGGGGTTGATCGCGCCCACGCGGCGGAGCCGCATATCGATACAGCCCCGCGCCCCTTACGGGGCGCTGCCGTTCACGGGGTCGCCAAGGCACCGCCGACGAACGTGTGCGTCGGCTTCAGGTCCCGCAGCGCATCGCCAACCGCGTTCGCCGGGTCGCCGTCCCACACCGTGAAGTCCGCCCAGCGGCCCGGGGTCAGGGTGCCGCGTACCCGGTCCTCGCCCGTCAGACGGGCCGCCTGGGTGGTTTGCAGGGTCACCGCCTCCTCGTACGAGATCGCGTGCTCGGGGCCCTTGACGCCGATGACCGTCTGCCGCGTCGTCATGCCCCACACCGAGCGCATCGCGCCGAACTGGCCGACCGGGAAGTCGGAGCCCGCGCTGACCTGGGCGCCCAGGTCGATCCAGCCGCGGGCCGGGAAGAGGCGGGCGACCCGTTCCGGGCCCCAGAAGACCTCCTCGACCTCGGCGGTGTCGTGCAGCAGCGGCTGCTGGATGGTGACGGGGATGCCGAGGGCGACGGCGCGGGCGCGCTGCTCGGGGCCGGCGAGGCCGCCGTGCTCCATGACCAGCGAACCGGCGGGCAGGCCGGGGTTGCGCTCCAGGACGCGCTCGTAGACGTCGAGGAGGGTGCGGACGGCGCGGTCGCCGTAGGCGTGGGTGCCGACCCGCCAGCCGCGCCGGACCACCGCCTCGACCGCCTCGACGAGCGCGTCCGGCTCCCAGATCAGCATCCCGGAGTAGGCGTGGTCACAGGCGTACGGCTCCTCGGTGGCGCCGGCCTCCAGGCCGCCGTCGAGGCCGAACTTCACGCCCCACACCGACAGCCACGGGTCGGAGGTGTCGCGCCAGTCCTCCATGACGTCGAGCAGGTCCTCCACCTGGGCCGCGCTGGTCATGCCGAGCGCCGAGACCAGCGCACGCACCCTGGTGTGCAGCGCGCCCGCCGCACGGGCGGCACGGAGCACCCGGTAGTCCTCGGGGGCGACCGCGCAGTCGCGCACGGTGCCGATGCCGGTGGCGGCGTAGTCGCGGGAGGCGATCCGGAGTGCCTCGATGCGCTGGGCCCGGTCCGGGGCCGGGACCAGGCGCTCGACCAGGTGCAGGGCGTTGTCGACCAGCCGGCCGTCCAGCCTGCCGTCGGCGCCGCGGCCGATGGCGCCGCCGGGCGGTACGGGGGTGTCCTCGGTGATGCCCGCGAGGCGCAGCGCGTAGCTGTTGACGACGTCGTTGTGGCCGCCGCGCTTGACCAGGACCGGGTGCCGGTCGGTGGCCGTGTCGAGTTCGGCCGCGGTGGGCATGCGGCGCTCGGCCAGGTTCAGTTCCTGCCAGTTGGTGGTGGTGCGGATCCACTCGCCCTCGGGGGTGACCGCGGCCCGCTGCCGGATCAGGTCCAGGAACTCCGGGATGGTGCGGGCCTGGTGGACGGGGACGTCCTGGGCGCCGAGCGCGGCGAAGATCATGTGGGTGTGGGTGTCGTCGAAGGCGGGCAGCACGGTGGCGCCGGGCAGGTCGTGGACCTCGGTCCGCTCGGTCACCAGGTGGTCGAGGCCGTGCGGGTCCGCGGACACGGCCGCGATCCGGTCGCCGCGCACGGCCAGGGCCCGCTGCGGGGCCTGGCCGGGCACCAGGGTGTGCACCGCGCCGGCGCGGATCAGCAGGTCGGCTCCGTGGTCGGTCATCGTCTTCTCCCTCAGCTCGTGGCGTCGCGAAGGTTTCGCTGACGAGACCGTTGTAGAAGCCGATCGGTGGTTCACCGCCATATCGAGGGTGTGAGTGCAAGAAACACGCCATTCCTGCCGCCTCTTGCGCGGATCATGCGACAGACGGCGGAACGGAGAGGCGGCCCTACAGCGGCGGCTGGGCCGGTGCCGGTCCCAGGGTCGTCGTGCCCGGGGCCGTACGGTGGCCGAGTCCGGTGCGGTAGGCGTCCAGTGCCGCCTCCACCCGGCCGGTGCGGCGCAGCAGGTCGCCCAGGAGGCGGCACAGGTCCGCGAGGTCGCCCGCCGCGCCCGCCCGCTCCAGCAGGCTCAGCGCCCGTACGTAGTGCTCCTCCGCCGCCTCCGTGTCCCTGGCGTCCTCGGCGATGATGCCGAGCAGCCGGTGCGCGGCGGCCGAGTGGACCGCGCCACGCTCGGAGGAGAAGTCGCCGAGCACGTCGTGCAGCAGCTCGGCGGCCTCGTCGGACTTGCCCCGGCGGTGCAGGACGTCGGCGAGCTCGACGGCCGCCTGGCTGCGGTACAGGGCGGCGCGGGTCTCCGACAGCATCGCGAGGGCCTCCCGCAACTCCTTTTCCGCACGCTCCAGTTCGCCGTTCTGGGCGTAGACGTAGCCGCGCATCCAGTGACAGTTGGCGAGTTCGGTACGGAGCTGGAGCTGGCGGTACAGCTCGGCGGCCTTGGCCAGGGAGGCGTCGGCGTCGGCGACCCGGCCCTCGGCGAGCAGGGTGCGGGCGACGGAGCGGTGCATCCGGGCGATCAGCGCGGGGTCGCCGGACTGCGGGGCGAGGGCGAGGGCGAGTTCGGCGGCCTGGGCGGCGCGGGCATGGGCGCCCATGTCCATGTACGGGCCGATGGCGGAGGCGTAGAGGAGCAGGAGGGCGTCGGGGTCGTGCAGGCCGCTGCGGTTCAGTTCGTCGAGGGTGGTCTCAAGGAGGTAGACGGCGTACCGGAGTTCACCCGCGAGGTAGTGGCTGACCGCCCGGCCGCGGATCGCCGGGACGCGCACCGGCAGCGGTTCGTCGGCCGTCCACAGCTCGGCCCGCTCGAAGAACTCCCTGGCCTGCCCCAGCTCACCGGTGTCCAGGGCGCATTCGCCCATCCCGAGCAGCGCGGTGGCCTGCTCGACGGCGAGCCCGTGCGCCTCCGCCTCCTCGAAGAGGGCGGCGTACTGGGCCGCGGCCGTCTCGGCCTCGCCGGTGGCCAGGGTGCGCTGTGCCTCGGTGAGCCGTAGCCTCAGGTCGGTGGCGAGGTGCGCGGGGCGCCCGCTGGCCAGCTCCTCGAAGCCGACGCCGAGCCGGCCCGCGATGTGCCGCAACGCCTCGTCGGAGGCCCGCACCCGCCCGGCCTCCAGCGTGGAGATGTAGGCGGGCGTGTAGGCCGGTTCGGCCAACTGCCGCTGGGTCAGCCCCCGCTCGGTGCGCAGTTGCTGCACCCGCCGCCCGATGGTCTCCGGATCGTCCCGTTCCTGCATCTTGCCATTACCCCCAACTCCCCCTGGACCCCTTGCCGTTGCGCTCTGCCAACCCCTAGGTTAAACCGCGAATTAAACGTGCTTAACCCGCCCCTGTTGTTGCGAGGTCGCCGTGCTCGGACGCACATCCGCACGCCCCACCGCAAGCCCCACTGCACGTTACGCCCGCGGCATAGCGGCAGCCGTGATTGCCGTGGCCGCGCTCATCACCGCCGCCAACGCCGGCCCGGCCAGAGCGACGGACAGCTCCCCCGGCTCCCCGGCCGCGGCGACCGCCCGGCACACCGCCGGCCACTAGAAGCCTGCCCGCGCCACCACCCCACCACCCCCACACCCCACGATCGCCCCCGGCGGGACCCTCCCCCTGTCCCGCCGGGGGCTTTCCGCTGTGCACGCACGTTGATCAGTTCCGCGAATTGCCGCCCCCTGTTTGACAGAAAGCCCTTCCATTGAACTCTCAACTTGCCAGTCTTGGTCCCCACCCGGATGTCATGTCCGGGACGAAAAGGACCGTACCAACGGACCGCGTCAACGCACACACGCACCCCGGACCGTCGACTGGAGCCCCCCGATGTCCCGAACCAGGACCCGCCGCCTCGGCCGAGCCGCCGCCGTCGCGGGCAGCGCCGCCGCGCTCACCCTCGCCCTCCCCTTCAGCGCCTCCGCCGGCGTGCTCCAGAACCTCCCGGAGAACGCGACCACGTTCCAGAAGTTCTTCGAGCCGCTGTACGACTACGACACGGACAGCTGCTACCCCGCCGCCGCCATCGACCCCGACGGCAACCTCAACGGCGGCCTGAAGCCGACCGGTTCCGTCACCGGCAGCTGCCGCACCGGCCATCTCGACCACGCCAACACCTACTCGCGGGCCAAGTGCAACAACGGCTGGTGCGGGATCATCTACGCCAGCTACTTCGAGAAGGACGAGGCCTCCCCGGGCATCGGGCACCGCCACGACTGGGAGTGCATCGTCGTCTGGGTCAAGCAGGGCGCCGACTACCCGTCGTACCTGTCCGCCTCCCAGCACGGCGACTTCGAGACCGAGGCGGTCGCCGACGTCCCGATGAGCAGCCAGCGCGTCCAGGTCGTCTACCACAAGGACGGCCTGAGCACCCACGACTTCCGGTTCGCCAAGTGGGGCGAGACTCCGGAGAACGACGACGCCGCCTGGCACCAGGAGAACCTGCTCACCTGGGACAACATGGCGTCCAACCTGCGCGACATCCTGAACGCCTCCGACTGGGGCGACGCGAACTTCCCGCTCCAGGACGCCAAGTTCGACGACCACCTCAACAAGGCCAAGCCGAGCGCGATCACGTTCGACGCGTACGCCTGACCCGGCCGACGGTCCGACGGCGAGGCGTTCTCGCGGATGCCTCGCCATGCCGGAAAGCGGCCGTCCGCGACACCAGGGGCGCGCCGTTCGTCATGAGTGTCCAAGCGGGTCCGGCGAAGCGCCCCCGAAGGGGCGCTGGGGGTACCCCCGGCCGAAGGCTGGGGGAGGAACTGCGCGACCGGCCACGACGGCGCCGCAGACGGCAGACGGCAGACGGCACATCGCGGCACTTCCAGCGGAGCGCTCAGTTGGTCTGGAGCTGCCGCAGGTGCTGCTGGACATGGTCCAGGGCGCCTTCCCGGCGGCCCGGCACCCTGAGTCTCAACTCCGCGAGCACAGGGCCGAGTTCACGGGCCCGGGCCGCGTCCTTGATGGCGCCCCACTGGTGGTGGGCCCGGTCCACGGCCGCCTCCACGGCCGGTGCGTCGGCCGGCTGCCCGGCGCCCAGCCGTGCGCCGGCGACGGTCAGCCAGGTACGGCAGCTCCGCGCCGCGTCCCCGGCGAACATCGCGAGATCGGCCCGCACCTCCGACCAGTGCAGGGCGTCCTCGGAAGCCGGCCCGTGCACCCGCGCCGCCGCCTGCTCCCACCGCACGGCCAGCTCGTCGGCCTCGGCGTACCGCCCCGCCCGGACGGCGGCGCTGATGGCGTCATGCGGATCGGTGCTGTCGCGCCGGGTCCGCGAGCTGAGCAGGATGTTCGTGGCCACCTCGGCACCCAGCCGCGCCAGCACCTGCTGATGCAGCTCCTCCATGGCCGGCCGGTGCCCGCTGCGCAACACGGTCGCCACGGCCTTCATGTACGACGGTCCGGCGACCTCCCGGCGGGCGGGCGGGGGCGCGACACGGCCGTGCACGGCGTTGTTGCGCCCGGAGTCGAGGGGCGTGGTGAGCAGGTACCGCCAGGTCTCGGGGTCCGCGTGCAGATCGACGACCAGGGTGGTGGCACCGGGCGGGCGCAGCCGCAGCTCCTCGCGGATCCAGTGCCAGGGCAGGCCGGTGTAGCGGACGGTGGCCGCAGTGGTGCGGGCAAGCGCCAGGTGCGGCAGATGCTGCTTGCGGTCCAGATGCAGCTGGCCGGTGACGAAGACGGTGAGCGGGCCGGGGGCCGCCGCGGCGGCCCGCAGCCGGGTGAGGACGGCCTGCGGCTCCAGGGGGTCGGCGAGTTCGACGACGTTGGCCGTGTCGGTGCCGGAGAGTATGGCCGGGGCGACAGCGGCCAGTACGGGGAGCACGGAGGCGGCGTCCACGAGACGCCCCTTGCCGATCGGCGAGGCCGCGAGCAGCAGCACGGTTCCGGGCATCGGCCCCTCCCTTTTGTTCCCCAGGATCACTCAGGTCAGACCAGCACGTTATCCGGTGCGCTTGCAAAGCGGGCGGCATGGGCAGTTCGTCACCCCGGGTGCACCGGGTCCGAGGACGTTCGGCGTACCGCGAAGACCGTGGTGTCGTCGGCCAGGCGGCCGCGGCTGTGGCGCATGACGCTGTCACGGACCCGGGCGACCAGACGGGCGGGGTCGGCCGTGTCCGGGTCGGCGCTCACCGCGCGGGTCAGCTGGTCCGTGAGGTCGTAGAACCTCCCGTGCCCGTCCCGGGCTTCGGTGACGCCGTCCGTGGTGATGAGGAGGGTCTCGTCCGGGGCCAGGGTGACGGTCAGGGTCGGCGGAGGTCCCGTGCCGGGGGCCAACTCGGCCATTCCCAACGGGAGTCCGTCACCCGGCGGCAGAGAGCGTACGCCCTCCGGTCCCACCGCCAGCGGCGGCTCGTGGCCGAAGTTGACCACCTCCACGGTGTCCGGAACCCCCGGCGGGAACCCCAGCAGCACCGCAGTCGCGAAGCGGTCGCCGTCGTCGCGGCCCAGCGCCACCGTGTGGCGCCGGTGCCGGACCATCCGGGTCTCCAGCCGGTCGGCCACCGTCGCCAGGTCCCGTTCGTGGTATCCGGCCTCACGGAACGTCCCCAGCAGCGCCGCCGCCGTCTCCACCGCCCCCAGCCCCTTGCCCTGGACGTCCCCGACCAGCACCCGCGTGCCGTACAGCCCCGGCTGGATGTCGTAGAAGTCGCCGCCCACCCGGGCCTCGGTGTCGGCGGCGAGATACACCGCCGCGTGGTCGAGGCCGGCCCACCCCGGCGGCAGCGGCCGCAGCACGGTACGCCGGGTCGTCTCGGCGATGTCCCGCATGTGCAGCATCCGCCGTTCGCCGTTCCTGCGGACCGCGCAGGCGAGAATGGCCAGCAGCCCCGCGAAGGCGACCAGGATGAAGTCGGGCAGCCCGGCCTGGTACCGGTGCGGCCAGGCTCTGTCCACGACGATGTAGTCGAGGACCGACAGCACCGCGAAGACCGCGGTCGTGAAGACCCCGCAGATCGCCGCCGCGATACCGGGGACCAGGACGATCCAGGAGACGATCCGGAACCGCTCCGTGGTGTTGAGGTCGACCGCCGTGATCCCGGCGAGCAGCAGCAGCGGCGCCACCCACGCGATGCTCTGGCCCCTGGCCCGCAGCAGCTCCTGCCACCGCCGCAGGGCCTGGTGGTCGGTCACGAGAGTCAGGGAAACACGGGCGGGGACGCACCGCACGTCGTACGCGACGCCGTCAGGGATCTCGTGCGGAATTCCGTACCGACCGACTTGCCAGTGGGTACCCGCAGGTGTGCTCTGGAAGGTGGGGGCGAGGAGAGAGGAGCCCGCTATGGCTCAAGCGGCACCCACGTCCGGCGGTATGCCCCGGGGCGGCCGTACGCCCGACGTGTTCAGCGCACAGACGCACGCCAGGGCCCGGGTGGCCGTACCCGTGGTGACCGGGCTGATCTACGGCGACTGGGCGGCGGCGAACCGGCGCAGCGGCGGACCCATCACCGGCGGGAACCTGCTGTTCGGCTTCCTGACCGCTCTGGTCTTCGCGGTGGTGCTGTTCGCCCTGCTGACCTATGCCCCACGGCTGCGGCGGGAGCTGCACGCCCTGGTGTGGACGGCGTTCACGGGCATCGCCTTCGGCTTCCTCTACAGCCAGACCGGGGAGTCGGTCCTCAGGTCCGTCGGCATGTCGCTGGCGGTCGCGGCGGTGATGTTCATCCTGATGTTCTACCGGTTCTACACGCACGAGGACGCGGCCGGACACCGAATCCGGTAGCGCCGCGGCCCGGTGAACGCGGCGTACGCGTGGGTCCCGGCCCCCACGGCCGGGGCCCACGCGTTCCCCTTTTTCCCCTCACCTGTCGCCGGGGCCGCTGCGGGCGCCCGGCGACGTTCCTGCCCAACCGCTCCGGTCTTGCCGCTCCCAGACCAGGAAACACCCGTTCGGGTCAGCCCTCCACCGGAGCCCGGCGCCCCAGGGGTTTCCGGGCAGGCCGGGGCCGTCGTAGCGCCCGTTCGGCTTGACCTGCGCCCCGCGATACCCCCGAATGCAGTCACACCGCTCGCCTGACCGGCCCTCAGGGGCTTGCCTGGAAGCGTGCCCCCCGTGCCTCCCCGGCCCGCGCCGCCCTCACGCCTTCGGGGCGCCCTGTCGGCCCTGCTGATCGTGCTGGCCTGCCTGCTGCTGCCGTTCGGCGCGCTCGCGGCCTGGGCGGCGTACGGGCTGGCGGACACCGGACAGTACGTCAGCACGATGGCGCCGCTGGCCGACGACCCGGATGTCCGGGACGCCGTGGCGGACACCGTCGGCGACGGCATCATGCGCGAGGTGGACGTCGGCCTGCCGATGCGGGGCACGGTGGCGCCGTTCGTGCGCGAGGCGGTCCGCTCCTTCACCCAGACCCGGGCGTTCCGGCTGGCCTGGGACGCCGGCAACCGGGCCACCCACGACGCCGTGCTGCGCGCCCTCCAGGGCGAGCGCGAGGAGCCCGTGACCGTCGACCTCGCCCCGGTCACCGCTCAGGTCAAGGACCAGCTCACCCAGGACCATGTGCCGCTCGCGGCCCGTATCCCGGTCCAGCACACGGCGGTCGCCGTACTCCCGGCCGCCGAACTGGACCAGCTCCGGAAGGGGTTCCACGTGCTCGAAGTCGCCGGCTTCTGGCTTCCCGTCGCGGCCGTCGTCTTCGCGGTCGGCGGCATCGCCCTCGCCGTCCGCCGCCGCCGGGCCGTCACGGCGACCGCGCTGGGCACGGCCCTGGGCGGCGGCCTGCTCGGCCTCGCCCTCTCGGTCGGCCGCCGCCTCACCCTGGCCGACCTGCCGCCGGACGTCTCGCACCCGGCCGCGGCCGCCGTCTACGACGCCCTGACGTCCACCCTCCGCACGGTCTCCTGGCTGCTCCTGGCCCTCGGCCTGACGGTCGCCGCGGTGGCCTGGACCAGCGGACGCCTGCGCCGGTCCAGGCGGGAGGAGACGCAGCGACAGGCCGCCGGCACAGCCGATTCCGCGTCCCTCAGGGCCGATTCACAGACTCCTGACCAGAACATGACAGTCATGTAACCGGCTGCTTCTCCTAGGGTCACCCGGCGGGCGCCCCGGCCGACCAGCGTGGCGGAACGACGGCCACCGGTACGGAACGCCGGCGGCCGACGTGAGCTGAGGAGCCACCAACCGATGAACCGTCCCACCGCGCGCCGAGCCGCCGTCGTCCTCACAGCCGGCCTCGCCCTGTCGTTCGCCGCCGCCCTGCCCGCGCAGGCCGCCGACTCGACCGTCACCGAGGCCCAGTGGCTGTCCGACGTCGCCGCCGTCACCGGCCCCGCGCAGACCTACATCGACGGCCGTGTCGCCGCCAACGGCTCCGGCGCCAAGCAGGCGATCGTCCTCGACATCGACAACACCTCGCTGGAGACCTACTTCGAGGGCGGCATCACCATCCCCGCCACCCCGCCGGTGCTCGCCCTCGCCCAGGACGCGCACGCCAAGGGCGTCACCGTGTTCTTCGTCAGCGCCCGCAGCGACCTGTACAACGTGGTGACCAAGGCCAACCTGAAGTCGGTCGGTTACACCGTCGACGGCCTCTATGCGCGGACGGTCGCCCAGCTGCTGACCGAGTCCGTCGCGGACTTCAAGACCTCGCAGCGCAAGGCGATCGAGGCGAACGGCTACGACATCATCGCCAACATCGGCAACAACACGACGGACCTGTCCGGCGGTTACGCCGACACCACCTACAAGCTGCCGGACTACGACGGCCTGCTGGACTGACCCAGGGGCCGCCTCAGGGGCCGCCTCAAGGGCGGTCTCAGGGGCGCTGCGCCGCGAGTCCCGCCAGCGTCCGCAGCGCCCCCACCAGCTCCGGCTCCGCCGCCGACGCGAGCCCGAGCCGTACCGCGTCCGGCGTCCGCTTCGGGTCGACGCGGAAGGCGGTACCGGGCGTGACCGCGATCCCGCGGGCGGCCGCGGCCGCCGTGAAGGCGTCCGCCCGCCACGGCTCGGGCAGCTCCCACCAGGCGAAGTACCCCGACGGATCGCCCCGTACGGCGAACCCGTCGAGCACCTCGCGCACGAGCCCCTGCCGCCGTACGGCCTGCTCCCGCTTGGCCGCCACCAGCCGCGCCACCGTCCCGTCCCCGATCCACCGCACGGCCGCCTCCAGCGCGAACGCCCCCGCACTCCACCCCCCGGACCGCACGGCGGCCGCCACCGCCGCCACCCGGTCCTCCGGTACGACGGCGAACCCGGCGGTGAGACCGGGCGCGACCCGCTTGGAGAGCCCGTCCACGAGATGCACGAGCCGGGGCGCGAGGGCGGCGAGCGGCGGCTCGGGGCCGCGGTGCAGAAACGACCAGATCCGGTCCTCCACAACGGGCAGCCCCATGTCGCTCACCGCGCGCGCCAGTTGGAGCCGGCGCTCGGCCGGGACGGTCACCGACGTCGGGTTGTGCAGGGTCGGCTGGAGATAGAGCGCGGAGAGCGGCGCGGACCGGTGCGCGGCGAGGACGGACTCGACGACAGGCCCCTCCTCGTCCGCCCGCACCGGGACGAGCGTGCCGCCGAGCCGCCCGGCGACCTCCTTGACCAGCGGATACGTCAACGGTTCGACCCCGATCCGGCCGCCCGGCCGCACCAGGGACCCCAGGGTGGCGGCGATGGCCTGCCGGGCGTTGCCGGTGAAGAGGATGCGGCCGGGGTCGGGCCGCCAGTCGCCGATGGCGAGCAGCTCGGCGGCGGCCTCCCTGGCGTGCGGGGTGCCGTCGGCGGCGGCCGGCCGCAGGGCGTCGGTGAGCGCGTCGGGCCGCAGCAGGGGAGCGAGGGCCGGGGCCAGCAGCTCCGCCTGCCCCGGCACGGACGGGTAGTTGAGCTCCAGGTTGACGGGGGCGGCGCCGTCCTCGACCAGCGCCCGCCCCTCCGGCGCCGCCTGCGCGGCCCGCACGAAGGTGCCCCGCCCGACCTCGCCCACCACCAGCCCGCGCCGCACGAGTTCGGCGTACACCCGCCCGGCGGTCGAGGCGGCGATCCCGTGCCGCCGCGCGAACGCCCGCTGCGGCGGCAGCCGTTGCCCGGCCCGCAGCCGCCCCCGCGCGATGTCCAACGCGATCCGGTCGGCGATCCCCCGGAAGTCGTCCATGGCCCCCCTCACCCTCATTGCACCGAGGGCAAAGATTCTATTGCACCGAGGAGTCGAAGATCCCTAGGGTCGACCACATGCCCCCCTTCCTCTCATACGACGACTACGACGACTACGACGACAATCACCCGCATACCAAGCGAACCCCCCTCCTCCTCATCCACGGCCACCCCTTCGACCGCACGATGTGGCACCCCCAGCGAACGGCCTTCGCCCCCACCCGCCGGGTCGTCGCCCCCGACCTGCGCGGCTACGGCGCCTCCCCGGTAACCCCAGGCATCACCCCCCTCTCCCGCTTCGCGGCCGACCTGGAAGAACTCCTCGACGCGCTGGGCGTGACGACCTGCGTCCTCGTCGGCCTCTCCATGGGCGGCCAGATCGCGATGGAGTGCTACGACCGCCTCGGCCCCGAGCGCGTCCGGGGCCTGGTCCTGGCGGACACCTTCCCCGACCCGGAGACCCCGGAGGGCAAACAAACCCGGAACGCCATGGCCGACCGGCTGCTCCGCGAGGGCATGGGCGGCTACGCCGACGAGGTCCTGGAGAAGATGGTCGCCCCGCACACCCACCCCGACGTGAAAGCCCACGTCCACCGCATGATGACGGCCACGAACCCCGAAGGCGCGGCAGCAGCCCTGCGCGGCCGCGCCGAACGCCCCGACTACCGCCCGCTGCTGACGAAGGTCACGGTCCCGGCCCTGGTCGTGGTGGGCGCGGACGACGAATACACCCCGATCGCCGACGCCGAGGCCATGCACGCCCTCCTCCCCGACGCCACCCTCCGCATCATCGACCGGGCATCCCACATGCCGAACCTGGAACGCCCCGAGGAGTTCAACCGGGCGCTGGAGGAGTTCCTGACACAAGTGAACGAAGCCTCGTAATCCCGAACAAGTGACACACCACCCCACCCAACCCCCAACCCCGAAAGCCGCCCCACACCCCCTCCAGGCCATCCGGCGCGTATGGACGAAAGCCAACCAACACCCCCTCCAACCCCTCCGCCGCTTGAGGACGAAAGCCGGTCCACACCCCCTCCAACCCCTCCGGCGCTTGAGGACGAATGCCGGTCCACACCCCCTCCAACCCGTCCGGCGTGTGTGGATGAAAGCCGGTCCACACCCCCTCCAGGCCCTCCGCCGCTTGAGGACGAAAGCGGGTCCACACCCCCTCCAACCCCTCCGCCACTTGAGGACAAAAGCCGGTCCGCACCCCTTTCAGCCCCTCCGCCACTTGAGGACAAAAGCCGGTCCGCACCCCCTCCAACCCCTCCGCCACTTGAGGACAAAAGCCGGTCCGCACCCCCTCCAACCCCTCCGCCACTTGAGGACAAAAGCCGGTCCGCACCCCTTTCAGCCCCTCCGCCACTTGAGGACAAAAGCCGGTCCGCACCCCTTTCAGCCCGTCCGGCGTTTGAGGACGAGGCCGTTCAGGCCGAAGCGGGGGTCCGGGGGCGGCAGCCCCCGATGCGGTGCGCCCAGCAGCCGTGGGCGTCGGTTCGGGGGCCGGACGGCAGGGCTGCTTCTCCTCGGCGTCACCGGCGTAGCCGCCTGCCGCGCACAGCCCCTGATAATGGGCGCATGTCCCGCGAGTTCCCCATCGGCCTCACACCTCCCGACTGGCTGGTAAGGAACCTCCGGCCGCAGCAGGCAGCCCCCCTCAACTGGGCCGCCCTCGCCCGCGCCGCCCTCGGCATGGCCCTCCCGCTCGCCGTCGGGCTCGCGGTGGGACAGCCCGCCTACGGGGCGCTCGCCTCGATGGGCGCCCTGTCCGGGGTCATCGGCGACACCGCCGACGCCTACCGGATGCGGATCCTCAACATCGCGGTCCCGCAGCTCTTCGGCGCCGTCGGCGTCACCGTCGGCTCCCTGGTCTACGGCCAGGGCTGGCTCACGGTCGCCGTCATCACCGGCATCGCCCTGCTCTCCGGAATGATCTCGACGATCGGCGCGGTGTCCTCCGTCTCGGGCCTGCTCCTCCTGCTCAACTCCGTGATCGGCGCCGGCCTCCCGCTGCCCGGCGCCTGGTGGCTCACCCCCGTGCTGATGACCGGCGGCGGCCTGCTGGTCCTCCTCCTCGCCCTGCTGGCCTGGCCGCTGCGCTCGGGCGTACCGGAACGCTCGGCGGTCGCCGCCGCCTACCGCACGGTCGCCGACCTGCTGTCCGTCAGCGACTCCGACGACGGCGAGGCTTACGACCGCGCCCGGCACACCGTCACCCAGTCGCTGAACCAGTCGTACGACCTGATCCTGGCCCGGCGCGCCCGGTACCGCGGCCGCAGCAGCGAACTCACCCGCATGCTGGCCCAGCTGAACGCGATCACCCCGGTGGTGGAGGCCGCCCCCGCCGTCCGGCTCGCGCGGCTCGCCGGAAAGCCGCTGCCGCCCGAGGTCCCGGCGGCGGTCCTGCACATCGCCGACGCCATCGAGACCGGCTACACCGGCCCGATAGGGCTGGACCTGCCCCAGCCGGTCAACGAGACCGGCCGCGCCGTCGACCACGCCCTGCGGCACGTCGCCGAGGTCGCCACCACCCCCGACGTCGACCCGCGCGGCATCGACGACCGCCTGGGCCGCCCCGCCGCCCTCGGCATCCGCACCGCCCGAGCCGCCCGCAACGTGGTCCTCTCCGCCAACTCCTGGCGCTACGGCATCCGCCTCGCCCTGTGCATCGGCATCGCGCAGGCCCTGGTCTCCCTCGTCCCGGTCCCGCGCTCCTACTGGGTCGCCCTCACCATCACCTTCGTCCTCAAGCCCGACTTCGGCTCGGTGTTCTCCCGGGCGCTGCTGCGCGCGGTCGGCACGGTGGCGGGCCTGGTGGTGGCGGCGACGGTCCTCACCGTGGTGCCGCGCGGCTGGTGGGACGTACCGGCGATGATGATCCTGGCCCCGTTGGTCCCGGCCCTGACCCCCCGCGGCTACGGCTTCCAGACGGCCGCCGTCACCCCGGTGATCCTGCTCCTCTCCGACGTACTGAACCACCAGGGCACGGCCCTGCTCCTGCCCCGCCTCCTCGACTCCCTGATGGGCTGCGCGATCGCGCTGATCGCCGGCTACCTGCTCTGGCCGGAGAGCTGGCGCACCCGGGTCGGCGACCGCCTGGCCGACGCGGTGGCGGACACGGCGGCCTATGTCGAGCTGGCCTTCAACGCGGGCGCGAACCCCGCCGCCCGCGCCCGGATGCGCCGCCGCCTCTACCGCGACCTGTCCGTCATCCGCACCGAGTTCCAGCGCGCCCTGACCGAGCCGCCGCCCACCGGCCGCCGGGCGGCCGCCTGGTGGCCCCTGGTCGTAGCCGTGGAACGCATCGTCGACGCGACGACGGCGGCCCGGGTCCGGGTACGGCACGGAGCACCGCCCCCGGCCCAGGCCGAGGTGGGCCAGGTGACCCTGCAACTGCGCGAGCTGGCGGAGGGCGTCCGCCGCTCGGAGACCCTCGTCGCGGTCCGCACGGACCTCACGGGCCCCCCGGACAGCGTCCTGGAACCACTGCGCCAGGAGGTCGCGGCGGCGAGGGCGATCGCCTCCCCGCACTGACTCCTTGGCGGCCACGCCGAACAGACCGCCGTGCGGATCGAAGGCGACGGTGTCCGGACGTTGCGCACTTTACTCCCATCTTGCGAATTATTGGCGCGAGCGTGACGGTATGGGCGCGGTTGTGCACACGAACGGCCGCCGGATGAACGAGGGGCGAACTGAACGCAGCCGAGGGGGACTTGAGGACGGGCTGGGACTCGACCGCCGTACGCCCGACAGGAGTCATCGACCCTCCCCAAGATCGCAACCTGGGGCCGCTAACCTTACGTGTCCGTCCTGGCCAGCGATTGACGGGTATCAACTCACGCGAAGGGTTGCGCACATGGGCATTCTCACTCTCCTGCGGAACGCATTCGGCAGGTCGCGAAAGCCGCGCCCTGCCGAGGCAGAGGGTGCAGACCAGCTCCCTTCGCAGTCGACGCCACCCCCGGCGGCTCCGCAGAAGACCCCGGAACCGGAAACCCCGGCCGCGGTCCCGGAGCCCCGCCCGGCAACGACCGACGAACACGATCTGGTCTCAGCGGCTTTCGACAACGTAACGGTCCCGAAGCAGGCGACCCGCCTGATCGAGCCAGAGGTGGAGGTCGGCACGACGGAGGCTGCGCCTGATGCGGAGCCGACGGCGGAGGCCGACGTGGTGGCCGAGGCCGAGCCGACGGCCGAGGCTGAGGTGACTCCCGAGGCTGAGCCGGACGCCGAAGCCGAGCCGGAGCCGGTCGCCGAGGTGGCGCCCGAGGCCGAGGCCGAGCCGACGGTTGAGCCGGTGGCCGACGTCGAGGCCGAGGTGACGGCCGAGCCGGTGGCGGAAGCCGAGCCGGAGCCGGTCGCCGAGGTCACCGAGGAGGCGGCCCCGGAGCCGGAGGCCGAGGTCGAGCCGGTGGCTGAAGTGACCGCGGAGCCGGCGGCCGAGCCGGTCGCCGAGGGCGCGGCTGCGCCCACGGCGGCGGCCGGAGCCGGGACGGGAGCAGAACCGGGGCCGGGAGCCGAGGTGACCGAGGGGGGGGCCCCGGGGGCGAAGGCCGAGGTCGAACCGGTCGCCGAGGTTGCGGCTGAGCCGACGCCGGAACCGGTGGCTGAGCCGGTGGCTGAGCCCGGGTCCGAGCCGGTCGCCGGGGTGGCACCCGAGGCCGAGACCGAGCCGACGGTGGAGCCAGCAGCCGACGTCGAGGCCGAGGTGACCGAGGAGGCGGCCCCGGAGCCGGAGGCCGAAGTGGCCGAACCGGTCGCAGCCGTCGCAGCGGCCGAGCCCCAGTCCGACCCCGAGCCGGTAGCCGAAACCGTCGCGGAACCCACCCCCGACGCCATCCCCGACGCCACCCCGGAACCCGCCCCGGAGCCCGCTCCCGAACCGGTCGCGGCGGCAGTCGAGACCGCCGCCCCGGAACCCGCCGCGGCCGCCGACGGCGAATCCGCCCCGCAGGGGCCACCCGCACCCGACAACGAAACCGTCACGGGTGGTGCGGGCGGGAACACCCCGGCCGAAGGCGAAGCCGAGGCCGCGCTCGCCAAGGCCGGCCTCACCGGCACCCACGCCGCCACCTACCTCGTCCTCGACCGCTCCGCGAGCATGCGCCCGTACTACAAGGACGGCTCCGCCGCGGCCCTCGCCGACCAGACCCTCGCCCTCGCCACCCGCCTCACCCCGGACGGCGACACCCCCTCCGTCCACGTCGTCTTCTTCTCCACCGAGGTCGACGGCACCACCGACCTCACCCCGGCCTCCCCCGAGAACGCGATCGACGAGGCGCACGCCGGCCTCGGCCGCATGGGCCGTACCAGCTACCACGCCGCCGTCGAGGCCGTACTCGCGCACTACGACAAGCACCACGACAAGGACGCCACCCCGGCCGCCCCCGCCCTCGTCGTCTTCCAGACCGACGGCGCCCCGGACGCGAAGACCCCCGCCACCCAGTCCCTCACGGACGCGGCGAAGTCCCACCCCTCCGTCTTCTTCTCCTTCGTCGCCTTCGGCGAGCACGAGAACAAGGCCTTCGACTACCTCCGCAAGCTGAAGACCGACAACGCGGCCTTCTTCCACGCGGGCCCGACCCCCCTGGAGCTCACGGACGCGGAGCTCTACGACGGCCTCCTGATCGACTGGCGCCCGTAGCACTCCTCCTTGTGCCGCCCGCTTCTCAGCCCGTAAAACGGGAAGCGGGCGGCATACACATGTCGGCTACGATTTCAAGGTTCACACCTGTAGAAACCACCTGCAGCAACCGCGACCTGGGAGCAGCCCCCGATGGCTCGACACCTCATCACCAGCGCCCTTCCGTACATCAACGGGATCAAGCACCTGGGCAACATGGTGGGGTCCATGCTCCCGGCGGACGTGTACTCCCGGTACCTCCGCCAGCGCGGCCACGACGTCCTCTACATCTGCGCGACGGACGAGCACGGCACCCCCGCCGAACTCGCGGCGAAGGAGCAGGGCCTCCCGGTCGACGTGTTCTGCGCCCAGGCGCACGACGCCCAGAAGGCGGTCTACGACGGCTTCGCACTCGCGTTCGACTACTTCGGCCGCAGCTCCAGCACCGAGAACCGCGAGATCACCCAGCACTTCGCCCGTCGGCTGAACGAGAACGGCTTCATCGAGGAGCGGTCGATCCGCCAGGTGTACTCCCCGGTCGACGGCCGTTTCCTCCCCGACCGCTACGTCGAGGGCACCTGCCCGCACTGCGGCTACGACAAGGCCCGCGGCGACCAGTGCGAGAACTGCACCCGCGTCCTGGACCCGACCGACCTGATCAACCCGCGCTCGGCGATCTCCGGCTCCACGGAGCTGGAGATCCGCGAGACCAAGCACCTCTTCCTCCTCCAGTCCAAGCTCCAGCACGAGGTCGAGGAGTGGGTCTCCCGCCACGAGGACGACTGGCCGCAGCTGGCCTCCTCCATCGCCCGCAAGTGGCTGACCGAGGGCCTGCACGACCGTGCGATCACCCGTGACCTGGACTGGGGCGTGCCCGTCCCGGACGACACCTGGCCGGAGCTGGCGGCCGAGGGCAAGGTCTTCTACGTCTGGTTCGACGCCCCGATCGAGTACATCGGCGCCACAAAGGAATGGGCGGACCAGGACCCGGACAACCGTGACTGGAAGTCCTGGTGGTACGACGTGGACGACACCGTCCGCTACACGGAGTTCATGGCGAAGGACAACGTCCCCTTCCACACGGTGATGTTCCCGGCCACCGAACTCGGCGTCCGCGAACCGTGGAAGAAGGTCGACTTCGTCAAGGCCTTCAACTGGCTGACGTACTACGGAGGCAAGTTCTCCACCTCGCAGAAGCGCGGCGTCTTCACCGACCAGGCCCTCGACATCCTCCCCGCCGACTACTGGCGCTACTTCCTCATCGCCAACGCCCCCGAGTCGGACGACTCGTCCTTCACCTGGGAGCACTTCACGGCGACGGTGAACAAGGACCTGGCCGACACCCTCGGCAACTTCGTCAACCGCGTCCTGTCCTTCTCGAAGAAGCGCTTCGGCGAGGAGGTCCCGGCCGGCGGCGAGACCGGCGAGGCGGAGGCGAGGCTCGGCGAGGAGATCGCCGCGCTCCTCGCCGAGTACGAGTCCCACATGGAGTCCCTCCAGTTCCGCAAGGCCGCCGCGGCCCTGCGCGCCCTGTGGTCGGCCGGCAACTCCTACCTGGAGGAGAAGGCCCCCTGGCTGGAGATCAAGACGGACAAGGACGGCGCGGCTCTCACCCTGCGCACGGCGATGAACCTGATCCACCTCTACGCGGTGGTCTCTGAGCCCTTCATCCCGGCGACGGCGAAGACGATGCGCGAGGCGTTCGCCCTCACCGGCGACACCGCGGCCTGGGTCGCCGCCGACGAGGCGAGGTCACTGGCCGCCGTCTCGGCCGGCACCCCGTTCACGGTGCCCCCGGTCCTGTTCGCCAAGCTGACGGACGAGGACCTGGAGACGTACAAGGAGCGCTTCGGCGGCACGGACGCCTGACGCCCGTACACACACCGCGCACACCGCACACACCGTCGAAGGCCCGGTGGGAGACCCTCTCCCGCCGGGCCTTCGACGTGGGGTAAGTCTCAGGCAAGAGACCGATCAGTCTCTTACTCCTCCTTCACCTCACGTTTACCTGCGGGTTAGTCTGCCGTCCGTGAAACGAATCCTGATCCGCTCCGGGAAGAGCCCGTTCCGTGTCGCCACTCCGGCGGAGTTCATCCACCAGGACCTGATCGGGACCAACACCGGGAACCTTCTCTTCAGCGACTCGGCGCACAAGATGCTGACCACCCCGGACACCGAGGTGACGTCCAACGGCATCCGCACCGACCCCTCGGCCCGCCGAGCCGCGGAGATCAACGAGCAGTACGACGTGTTCGTCGTCCCGCTCGCCAACGCCTTCCGCCCCGCCTTCCAGGCCTCCCTGGACCGGCTGACGACGCTCATCGAGCAGCTCACCATCCCGGTCGTGGTGTTCGGCGTCGGCGCCCAGGCCCCCGCGGACTACGACACCACGTGGCTGAACCCGATGGCGGACTCGGTCCGCCGCTTCGCCCGAGCGGTCCTGGACCGCTCCGCCTCCATCGGCGTACGCGGCGAGCTGACCTCGGACTATCTCAAGGGTCTCGGCTTCCACGACGTCGACATCATCGGCTGCCCGTCGATGTTCCTGTACGGCGACACCTTCCCGGAGATCCGGGCCTCGGAGCTGAGCGCCGCCTCACGCATCGCCCTCAACCTCTCGCCGGACGCGATACCCGTCGGCGACATATCGGGCATCGCCCGGCGCGCGTGGGAGCGCTACCCCGACCTCGTCTACTACGCGCAGAACACCGTCGACGCGGAACTGCTGATGTGGGGCGACACCTCGCCGGAGTCCGGGCACACGGACCCGTTCCCGCTGCAGCTCAGCCACGCCCTGCTCCAGGAGAACAAGGTCCGCATGCCGCTGGACCCGGCCACCTGGATCGACGAACTGCGCGGCTTCGACTTCGCGTACGGCACCCGTATCCACGGCAATGTCGCCGCCCTGCTGGCCGGCACCCCGAGCGTCGTCCTCACCCACGACTCGCGCACCCTCGAACTCTGCCGCTACTTCGACATCCCGCACCGCTCGCTCACCGAGCTCGACGCCGGCACCGACCCGCGTGACCTGTACGAGGGCGCCGACTTCTCCGCCATGGTCAAGGGACACGGTGAGCGCTTCGAGCGCATGATCGCCTTCCTCGACCGCAACGACCTGCGGAACACCTACACCCACGGCGACGGCGGGGCCGCCTTCGACGCCCGGCTGGCCGCCCTCGACCTGCCCGCGTCGATGCCGGTCTGGGACGGCGGCGACGACGGCCAGATGCGGTACCGGATCAGCCGGCTCCGCGAGCGGATCACCGCGGCCGACGCCAAGGCGGACCGGCACGCCAAGGAGAACAGGGAGCTGCGCACCCGGCTGACCACCGCCGAGAAGCGCGCGACCGAGACGGCCCGCGAGCTCGCCGCCCTCCGCAAGGAACTGACCGCCGCCACCAAGCGGCTGTCGGCGGTGGAACGCCAGGTCACCGGCATCGACAAGCGCCTCATGGTCCGCCTGGGCCCGGCCCTGCGCCGCCGCGTCCACCGCGCGAAGCCCAAGTCCCCCCAGAACTGAGCTCCCCCGGTCGTCAGCCCACGAGGCCCAGCACCAGCGCTCCGGCCACCGGCGCGGCGTAGACGAGCGGGAACGGAATGTGCGAGTACCACTTCGCCCGGGCCACGGTGATCGCGGCCCCGGTGAAGTAGAGCAGCAGGCCCACCGCTGCCAGCACCCCGACCACCGGCACGAACAGCCCGGCGACCAGGCCGACCGCACCGGCGGCCTTGGCCAGCCCGAGCGGGGTCCACCACGCCGGCGGCACCCGGTAGTCGGTCAGCGCCTTGACGATCCAGTCGGCCCGCATCAGCAGCACGGTTCCGGAGAACCCGGCCAGCAGGGCCGCGAGAGCGGTGACGACATCGTGGGCGATACGCATGAGAGGCTCCGATCAGGGCCGTTCGAGTCTCGGACACCTCTCTGACGCATGCGCCCCCGACTGTGTGACAGCCGACGCGGAGAATTTCTCAGCTCGCGGTCAGCACACCAGCCCCCGCCGTCTTCGCCAGCTCCGCAGGCAGGTTCTTGGCGCTGCTCTCCAGGCCCGCCGTCAGGGTCGGCGTCCAGTTGACCGTCGTCTTGATCTTCTTGGAGTTCGCGGCGTTGTAGGCGGCGACGAGGTCGGTCGTCGTGCCGTTGACGAGGTTGCCGCTGCCCGCGATCGAGCCGGTGCCGTCGCCGCTCAGCAGCTTGGAGACCTTGAGAGAGCTGGGCACGGTCCAGTAGTTGTTCTGGGCCACGACCTGGGCCTTGGCGCGGGAGTTGATGCTGTACTGCAGCGCGTAGCCGTTCAGAGTGGTCACGTCGTAGACGTTGTTGTAGAGGTGCACCTGGCCGACGCGGGTGAGCGGGGCGCGCTGGACGATGCCCTTCCAGATGTTGTGGTGCAGGGTGACGCGCAGCTTGCCGCTCGGCTCGCTGTCGCTGCTGCCGATCAGCATCGTCTTGTCGTGGCTGGTGAACTGGTTGTGCTCGACGGTCACCAGGTCCGAGCTCTTGGTGATGTCGAGTTCGCCGTCGTGGACCTGGTACTCACGGCCGTAGTACTTCGGGTTGAGGCTGTCGAAGTGCCCGGCGTCGGTGAACGTGTTGTGGTCGGCCCAGACGTGCGTGGCCCCGCGCAGCGTCGCCGCGTCGTACTCGGAGTTCCAGTTGCCGTCGTCGCCGTCGGTCGGGTCCCACTGCGGGAAGCAGTCCTCGGTGTCGGAGAACGTCAGGTTGCGGACGATGACGTTGTCGACCTTCTGGATCTGGAGCATGCCGCCGGTGATGCCGGCCTTGGTGCCGGGGACGCCGACGATCGTGGTGTTGGCCGGCACCTTGAAGACGATGCTCGCGGCCTGCTTCTTCTGCGCGGCGGCCCGCGCCGTCTCCTGGGTGCCGGAGGGCAGCTTGGAGCGGCCGTACGTCGACGGGTCGAACGCCTTCAGGTAGGCGCTCAGCGAATATCCCGTGCCGGCCGCGTAGTCCGCGCAGGTCAGCTTCTTGCCGCTGCCGTCGGTGTTGGCGTCGATGGTGCCCTTGACCTTGATGATGCGCGGGGTGGTGTCGCTCGCCGAACCCAGTGCCTTCACCAGCTGGTCGCGGGTGGCGACGGTGAAGGTGTGCGCGGCGTCGGCCTTCGCACCACCGGTCGTACCGGAACCGGACGACGCCCAGCCGTCCTTGGCGGCGAGCGTCTGGTGGTAGAGGTCGACGGCCGACGTGGCGTTCGCGCTCAGCACGAGCGCACCGGCACCGACACCGGCGGCCACGACAGCGGCGGAGACGACGAGGGCACGGCGCTTACGGAGGGACCGACGGTGAGAGACAGAGGCCACGGGGGAGTCCTTACATACTTCCGAAGTACGGGAAACGGGCCCGCTGGGGCGGGCTTCACCCCTCTGTGGTTGTGGAGATCGAAAAGGTTGCCGTGAATTTTTCCGCGGGGTGGTGCCCATCCCAGGGGCGGACGGCGAAAGTTGACCCAGGCAGCCGTTCCCCGGCCGGACAGCCCGGTGGGTGGCACCCGGCCGCCCCGACCTCCGCATGTCCACAACACATCCGTATGGTTTCGCCATGGCACCTGAGCTCATCCCGATCGCCTACGAGCCCCACGGCCGTACCGAGGCCATCGGTCACTACACCGGCGGACAGTTCCTCGCGTCGGTCACCTACGCGTTCCCCGAGGGGTTCCGGCTCGACGAGGGCTGGGAGGAGCAGAAGCGGCTCTACTCGGTGCTGCATCTCTTCGATGCCGAGGGTCACTACCGCGACTCGCAGATCTGGTGCGCGGGCAGCTGGGCGGAGCAGCAGCGGGATCCGGACGGCGCCGGTTCGGTGCTGGCGCAGGCCCGCGCGCACCTGGCGGGCATGCTGCGCAGCCTGCCGAGGCGGACGTACAAGGACATCGCGATACGCCCGTTCCAGCTCGTGGTGGACGGCGTGTTCTTCGGGCTGGTGGCGAAGGACGACGAGGACGGGGGGTGG
Source organism: Streptomyces sp. GbtcB6 (assembly GCF_019091475.1). Lineage (NCBI taxonomy): Bacteria > Bacillati > Actinomycetota > Actinomycetes > Kitasatosporales > Streptomycetaceae > Streptomyces > Streptomyces sp. GbtcB6. Next base: position 73,725 of record NZ_JAGXJL010000004.1, read on the forward strand.
GCCGAGCTCTACCCGGACCACCTGGGCTTCGGTGAGCCCTGGGACGGCCGGTACGACACCTGATCGGCATGGACACGCCCAAGTGCTGGTAAAGTCCGTCCACTTGTGCGAGGGCAGGGGGCCCTCGCGGGAGGGACTCTCACGTGGGCAGATACGCCCTGCCGCGCCGCCGGCTGGCGGTCGCGATCTCTTCGGTGGCGCTGGTTCTGACCGGCGGCGCCGTGCTTCCTACGACGGCCGTGGCGGCCCCGGTCGTGCCATGGACCTCGGCCACCGCCCTCACCGGCACCGACGTCTCCACCATGGCGAAGGACCTCGTGACCGCCCCGGACGGGTCCGCCGTCGCGATCTGGAACCAGTTCGCCGCCGCGGGGTCCGCCGAACGCAGGCTGTACGCCGCCGTCAGGCCGGCCGGCAGCGACACCTGGGGTGCCCCGGCGCTGCTCACCACCACCCCGGACGAGGCCGGCAACGTCAAGCTGCACGCCTCCGCCGACGGCACGGTCACCGCGCTGTGGATGGAGTACCCCGACGAGACCTCGCCCGGACGCGGGCCCTTCGACAGCCGGGTCGTCAGCTCCGTGCTCGCCGCCGACCACTCCGGCTGGTCCGCGCCGGTGGAGCTGGTCGGCACCGACGCCTCCTGGGGCGACGGCGGTATCGACCTCGCCGAGGCCCCCGACGGCACGCTCACCGCCGTCTGGGGCGCCAGGTCGCCGGACTCCGGCGCACCGGCGGAGGTGTACGGCGCCACCCGCGGCGCCGACGGCACCTGGTCGGCGCCCGCACAGCTCAGCGACACGGTCGCGGACGGCGCCGACGGGGCCCACTCGCCGAGTGTCGCCGTCACCTCCGACGGCACCACCGTGGTCGTCTACAAGCAGACCGACGGCCCGTCCGCCTCGGTGCGGACCGTCTCCCGCGCGGCCGGCGCCGCCGGCTGGACCGCTCCGGCTGCCGCGAGCCCCGCCTACCAGTCCGTCAGCGACCCCGAGGTCACCGCCGCCGGCGACGGCACCGCGACCGTCGCCTTCGAGGCCACCGACGAGTCCGAGGACGAGGCCGTCCTCACCGCCACCCGCTCGGCCGCCGACGGTACCTGGGCCGCGCCCGAGACGGTGACCCCCACCGACGACCTCGCCGGGACCCCGGAGCCGCTGATCGCCCCCGACGGTGACGTCACCCTGGTCTGGGTCGACTACACGACGACGTTCAGCACCCGCACCGCCACCCGGGACGCCGCCACCGGCACCTGGTCGGCGGTGCGCACGCTGTCCACGTCGTACGTCCCCGAGGCCTGGGACGCCGTCATCGCCGACGACGGCACCGTGCACGCCCTGTGGCCGCAGACGGTGAGCGGCAAGCGGGGCCTCGCGGAGTCCGTGCGCGGCGTCGACGGCGCGTGGAGCGCCCCCACGCTGCTGCCGGGCTCGTCGGCCGCCTACGTCCTCGGCCAGGTCAGCGTCGGCGAGGACGGAGCCGCCACCGCGGTCTGGTCCGGTGCCACGAGTTCGGCCGCCAACTGGCAGCTGTTCGGCAGCCGTACCGCCTGGCCGGCGCTCGCCGTCGGCGGCTCCAGCGTGCCGGCGACCGCCGCGCTGAAGGGCACCACCACCGCGAGCAGCGCCTGGGCGCCCACCTGGACGCTCAGCCGGCCCACCTCGTCCTGGACGGTGACGCTCACCGACGCGGCCGGGAAGACCGTCCGTACGCTCACCGGCTCGACCGACGGCCTGACCGTCGCGGCGAGCTGGAACGGCCGTACGACGTCCGGGGCTTACGCCCCGAACGGCCCCCTGAGCTGGACACTGAGCGCCACCCAGCAGGGCGCCGCCGCGCCCGTGACGCTGGCCTCGGGCAAGGTCACCGTGACCGGCGGCGCGGCCGTCGCCCGGGACTTCGGCGGCGCCTCGGGCACCCCGGACGGGGCCGGCGACCTGCTCACCCTCAACTCCTCGGGCGGGCTGACGTACCAGCTGGGCACCCGCACGGGGACGTTCTCCGGCAAGGTCACCGGCAGCGGCTGGGCCGCGTCGACCCGGTTCGTGCCCTACGGCGACGTCAGCGGCGACCGCTGCGACGACGTGCTGGTGCGGACGGGCGGCGGGGCCCTCAGGCTGTACAAGCCGGCCTGCGGCAAGGCGCTCACGCCGTCGACGTCGTACACGACCCTCGGCAGCAGCGGCTGGAACCAGTACGACGTGCTGACCTCGCCCGGCGACGTCAGCGGTGACGGCCGGCCCGACCTGATCGCCCGCAACTCCGCCACCGGCGCGGTCTACCTCTACAAGGGCACCAGCACCGGCAGGCTCTCCGCGCGGGTGAAGCTGTACGACAACTGGAAGACGTACAAGAAAGTCGTCGGCGTCGGTGATCTCGACGGGGACGGCGTCGGCGATCTGCTCGCCCAGGACAAGTCGAACAACCTCTACCGCTACAGCGGCACGGGCAAGGGCGCCTTCAAGGCGCGGGTGAAGCTGTTCGGCGCGTGGGGCGGCTCGTACAACGCCGTGGTCGGCGTGGGTGACATCACCGGCGACGGCAGGGCCGACCTGGTCTCCCGCGACACCTCCGGCAACGTCTACCGCAACAGCGGGGACGGCAAGGGGTCGTTCGCGGCGCGGGTGAAGATCGCCGGCGGCTGGGGCGGGTACAAGTCCCTCTCCTGACCGGCCGGTTCGCGTGCACGGTGGCGCCCGGGTCCTTCGTGGTCCCGGGCGCCTTCGGGTGTCTACGGGTGTCTACGGGTGCGTACGCGGCAGGATCACGACGCCGAGGCCGACGGTGACGCCGAGGTGGAGGGGGCCGGGCCGCCGCCGCCCTCGCCGTCGTTGGTGGCGTCGGTGTCCACGGTCATGGTGATCGAGCCGAGGACGCCCTTGGCGATGTCGTTCTCGTGGTAGCGGAGCTTCAGCAGACCGCCCTTGGTGCCGGACTGGTCGTAGATGGTGTCCTCGGTGAGGGTGGTGCGGGTCTTGGTGTTGGTGACGTAGGGGTCGACGGTCATGGTCGCGATGACGGCCTCCTCCTCGAAGAAGAACTGGCCGGTGTGGCAGGTGTGCCCGCCCTCGTAGCCGGCGTCCGTCCACTCGCCGTCCACGTGCACCTTGACGTGGATGTGGACGCAGCGGCCCTGGTACCAGCCCGGGAAGATGGTCTTGAAGGTGACATGGCCGTGCCGGTCGGTGTGCCAGGTGCCGCGCAGGTAGCGGGTGTCGTCGGTGGGGTCCTGGTGGCCGCCGCCTCCACCGCCGGGCGGGGGCCCGCTGGGGGTGCCGGTCGGCGTGCCGGTGGGCGAACCGGTCGGCGCCGGGCCGCCGCCCCCGCCGCCGCTGCCCTGTGACTCGTAGCCGGAGTAGACGCCGACCGCGTCGCAGTGCCAGATGTCGACCGCCGCGTTGCGCACCGGCTTGCAGGTCTCGGTGTCGATCACGCGAAGGCTCAGGGTGAGCGGGATGCCCGGCTTGTCCTCGGTGACGTTCCGGCGGAGCTTGTCCGCGTCGATGTAGTAGGGGCCCTCGACGGCCTCCGAGGTGAGCTGGTAGCAGTCCTCCGGCGGAGCCGGCTTCGGCTCCCCGCGCCCCGGCGTCTTTCTCTCCCCGGCGACGGCGTTCGCGGCGAACGCCCCGCCCAGCCCCACGGCCGCGACGGCACCGGCGCCCACGGTGACGACCTTGCGGCGAGTCGGGTCGTCCAGACGTTGCTGGTCGAGCTTTTCGTTGTCTGTCATGCGGCTGGAAGGTAGGTAAGAAAGCTGGGAGCGAGCTGAGAAAAGGGCGCCCTGTCCGTGGCGTACAGAATTACGGCCGGAAAGCGGCGCCGGAAATGCCGGAGGCGCGTCGGATACGCCCGACGCGCCGGAAAGCAGTGCCTTCGACGACCACCGGGGCCGCAGCTCGCACGGGGTGTCTGCAGCGGACTGCCACACACGACAAGGGCCGGAAATCTACGGTGATTTCCGGCCCTCGTGAAATTCCAGCGCGGCAAGGCTTCCCTTATTTCGCCCCTTGCTGCGGCGCTTTTCGCTTACTTCGGCTGCGGCTTCCGGATGGAGATGTTCAGCTCGCGCAGGCGGGTCTCCTCCAGCTCGGTCGGCGCGCCCATCATCAGGTCCTGGGCGTTGCCGTTGAGCGGGAAGGCGATGGTCTCGCGGATGTTCGGCTCGTCGGCGAGGAGCATCACGATGCGGTCCACGCCCGGGGCGATACCGCCGTGCGGCGGGGCGCCGAAGCGGAATGCGCGCAGCATGCCGGCGAACTCGCGCTCGACGGTCTCCTCGTCGTAGCCCGCGATGCCGAACGCCTTGAGCATGATGTCGGGCTCGTGGTTCCGGATGGCACCGGAGGACAGCTCGACGCCGTTGCAGACGATGTCGTACTGCCAGGCGAGGATGTCCAGCGGGTCCTGGGTCTCCAGGGCCTCCATGCCGCCCTGGGGCATGGAGAACGGGTTGTGCGAGAAGTCGATCTTCCCGGTGTCCTCGTCCTTCTCGAACATCGGGAAGTCGACGATCCAGCAGAACCGGAAGACGTTCTCCTCGAAGTGCCCGGCGCGCTTGGCGGCCTCGACCCGCACCGCGCCCATGATCTTGGAGACCTCGTCGAACTCGCCCGCGCCGAAGAACACGGCGTGCCCGGCGGCCAGCTGGAGCCGCTTGGTGAGCTCGGCGACGTTCTCCTCGGTGAGGAACTTGGCGATCGGGCCGGAGAGCGAGCCGTCCTCGGCGACGCGGACCCAGGCCAGACCCTTGGCACCCTGCGAGACCGCGTAGTCGCCGAGCTGGTCGAAGAACTTGCGGGGCTGGTCCTGGACCGCCGGGACCGGCAGCGCGCGCACGTGCTTGCCGGCGAAGGCCTTGAACTCCGAGCCCTCGAAGATGTCCGTGATGTCGACGAGCTCCAGCTGGGCGCGGAGGTCCGGCTTGTCGGAGCCGTACTTCAGCATCGCCTCGCGGAACGGGATCCGCGGGAAGGGGGAGGTGACGTGCCGGCCGTTGCCGAACTCCTCGAAGAGCTCGGTCATCAGCTGCTCGATGGGGCGGAAGACGTCCTCCTGCTCGACGAAGCTCATCTCGACGTCGAGCTGGTAGAACTCGCCGGGCGAGCGGTCGGCGCGGGCGTCCTCGTCGCGGAAGCAGGGCGCGATCTGGAAGTAGCGGTCGAAGCCGGAGATCATCAGCAGCTGCTTGAACTGCTGCGGGGCCTGCGGCAGGGCGTAGAACTTGCCCGGGTTCAGGCGGGAGGGGACGACGAAGTCACGCGCGCCCTCGGGGGAGGTGGCGGTGAGGATCGGCGTCGCCATCTCGTTGAAGCCGAGGGCGACCATCTTGTGGCGGATGGCCGAGATGACCGCCGTACGCAGCATGATGTTGCGGTGCATGCGCTCGCGGCGCAGGTCCAGGAAGCGGTACTCCAGGCGCCGCTCCTCGTTGACCCCGTCCTCGGTGTTGATCGTGAACGGCAGCGGAGCGGCCGCGCCGAGCAGCTCGACCTCGCCGACCTCGACCTCGACCTCGCCGGTGGGCAGGTCGGAGTTGATGTTCTCGGTTCCACGTGAAACAACGCGGCCGTCGATGCGGACCGTGGACTCCTTGGAGAGCTTGTCCAGGGCCTCGTACGCCGGGGTGCCGGGGCGGGCGACGAGCTGCGTGATGCCGTAGTGGTCGCGCAGATCGATGAAGAGGATGCCGCCCAGGTCGCGCCGATTGTGCAGCCAGCCGCTCAGCCGGACGTCGGTGCCGACGTCAGAGGCGCGGAGCTGGCCGCAGGTGTGGGACCTGTACCGATGCATCGTCGGGTGTTCCTCTTCTTCGGGTTCTGCCGAGGTGCTCTCCTCGACCGGGACGGGCCACGGGGCCCGGACCCATCAAGGGTACCGGGCACCCAAAGATCGGCTCTCCACCATTAATGCGGCCCTGAAACAGTGGCACTCTCCGATCTCATCTTCTTAAAGTGGGGCAATGCGAACTGGCGAGCCCCTGCCCGCCGTGGAGGACGTCCTCACCGCCCTCGCGACCGGGCTGTGGCACTGGGACACCGCCACCGGGCTGGTCACCGCGGACGCGGAGGCGGCCCGGCTGATCGGGCTGCCGGCCGAGGCGTCCGTTCTGTCGGAGGCCCTGGTCCGGTCCCGTTTCCATCCCGTGGACTGGAACGAGAACACCAGCATCACCCGGCTGGCCGCGGTCGAGGGCACCCTTGCAGAGGTACGGCTGCGGGTCATGGACGAGCGGGGCCGGCTGATCCGTACCGTGCGCAGCCGTTTTCGGCCGGTGTACGACTCCGAGGAGCGCGTGTACCGGGTGACCGGCACCCTCCAGGAGGTCACCGAGCCGACCCCCGGCGCCGCCGTCCAGCATCCGGTCACCGGCGACTGGCGGCGCTCCCGGGAGGCGTTCCTGCTGGACGCGGGCCGGGCGCTGGCCGAGGCGCGGTCCACGGAGGAGGTGCTGCGGGTCGCCGCGGGCCTGTCGATGCCGGGGTTCTCCCCGGACGGGCTGGTCGTCTTCGGGATCAAGGGCGACCGGCTGATGATGATCGGCCACCACGGCCAGCAGATCGACGAGGACAGCCCCTTCAGCAGCATGCCGCTGGAGACCGACTACCCGGCGGCCGAGGTGGCACGGACCGGCCGGGCCGTCTACCTCTCCTCCGCCGAGCAGTACAAGTCCCGCTACCCGGTGACCTGGCCACTGGCCGAGCGCTTCGGCCGGCAGTCCTGGGCCTTCCTGCCGCTGACGGTGGCCGGACGGACCATGGGCGCCTGGATGGCGGGCTTCACCTACCCGGTGTCGTTCACCCCGGACGAGCGGTCCGTGCTCACCACGGTGGCCAGGATGCTGGCGCAGGCCCTGTCCCGGGCCGGGATCGCCGACTCGGAGCGGGAGCTGACGGACGGCCTCCAGCGCTCCATGCTGCCGACGCTGGGCCCCGAGATACCCGGTATGGCCACGGCCGCCCGCTACATCCCGACCGGCGGCGGGCTCCAGGTGGGCGGCGACTGGTACGACATGATCCCGCTGCCGTCCGGCCGGCATGCCCTGGTCATCGGCGACGTCCAGGGGCATGACGTACGGGCCGCGGGTCTGATGGGCCAGCTGCGGATCGCGCTGCGCGCCTACGCCTCCGAGGGCCACCGCCCGGACGCGGTGCTCTCCCGGGCCTCCCGTTTCCTGCACGGGATCACCTACGACGAGGACGATGCCGACCTGCGCTTCGCGACCTGCCTGTACGTCGAGGCGGATCCGGCGACCGGGGTGCTGGAGATCGCGCGGGCGGGACATCTCGACCCGACGATCCGCATGGCCGACGGCACGGTGCTGCGGCGGCCGACGGCGGGCGGGCTGCCGCTCGGCATCGACCCGGACGCCGACTATCCGACGACGCGGTTCGCCCTCGAACCCGGCGAGACCATGATGATCTGCACCGACGGTCTGATCGAGACCGGCGGCCACGACATCGAGAGCGGCTGGCAGCGGATCCGGGCGATCATGGAGGAGCACGACGACGGCGACCTGGAGAAACTGGCCGACGGCCTCGTCCAGGCCGTGCACGGCCCCTCCTCCCACTACACCACCGGGCCGCTGGCCGACCGTCGTGAGGACGACATAGCGATGCTGCTGCTGTCCCGGCCGGGCGGCGGCCGCGGCGACGAGCCGCCGGCCGTACGGCCGCGGATCCGCCGCACCCTGCTGTCGGTGGCCCAGGACGAGCCCGAGCGGATCTCCGAGGCCCGCCAGCACCTGCGCGAGCTGCTGCACGACTGGGGGCCGCCCGACCAGGTCGACTCGGCGGTCCTGCTGGTCTCCGAGATGCTCACGAACGTCCTCGTCCACACCGACGCGGACGCGCTGCTGCTCGCCGAGGTCTCCGGCCAGGCCCCCGAACGCCGTCTGCGGGTCGAGGTCACGGACGCCGGCGACGACCTCCCGCACAAGCGCCGCCCCGGCGAACTGGCATCCTCCGGCCGCGGCCTGGTCCTGATCGAGGTCCTGGCGGACGCCTGGGGCGTCGATCCGCGCGGACAGGGCAAGAGCATCTGGTTCGAGCTGTACGAGAACGACAAGCCCTAGCCGGTGGCGTCAGCCGGTGGCGCCTCGCCGGTGGTGTACCGGGCGCGCAGCTCGTGTACGACCCCGAAGGCGGCCGCGGTGAGCGGTACGGCCAGCAGCATGCCCAGGATCCCGGCGACGGAGGCGCCGCCCGTGATGGCCAGCATCACCACCGCCGGGTGCATCTGCATGGTGCGGCTCTGGATCATGGGCTGCAGCACATGCCCCTCCAGCACCTGCACGGCGAGCACGACGCCCAGCGCCCACAGCGCGATGACGAAGCCGCGGTCGGCGAGGGCGACCAGGACGGCGACGGCACCGGAGAGGAAGGCGCCGAGGTAGGGGATGTACGCGCCGACGAGGACGAGCGCGCCGAGTCCGACGGCCCCCGGCACCCTCAGGACCAGCAGGCCGACGGTGATGCAGACGGCGTCGATGAACGCGATGACGGTGGTGCCGCGCATGAACCCCTCGATGCCCTCGAAGGCGCGGCGGGCCATGGCCTCGACCATGTCGGCGCTGGAGCCGGGAGCGACGGCCCGGATGGTGGAGACGACCCGGTCCGAGTCGCGCAGGAAGAAGAAGACGAGCAGTAGCGCGAGTACGGCCATGGCGATGCCCTCGCCGACGACGCTCACCCCGCTGATGACGTTGGAGGCGGCGGTCCCGCCGAACTTGGCGAGCAGCTCCTTCGCGCTGCCGGCCAGGTCGCCGACCGAGGTCCCGGCGGCCCCGAAGTGCCGGGCAAGCGACTTCGCCGCGTCCTTGAGCGAGGCGACGATCTCGTCGCCGGTGTCGACGAGCGCGGCGACGACGATGTAGACGGCACCGCCGACGACGGCGACGACGGCGACGCAGGTGAGTCCGGCGGCGAGGGAGCGGTGCACGCCGACCTGCACGAGCCGTCGGTACAGCGGGCCGAGCAGGGCGGTGCCGAGCAGGGCGAGCAGTACCGGGGTCACCGCGGTGCGGAACTCCGAGCAGAGCCGGACACCGACGTACCCCACCCCGGCGGCCAGCAGCAGCACCGCACACCACGCGGCGAAACGGCGCACGGGCTCGGGCAACAGCTGCACAGGTCCTAGCGGACCATGCGAGGCCGACGAATGCCCCGCCGTACACCTCCCACCGAGTGAACGCCCCCCGGCCGCCGTACCAGGGGGCTCCGCCCCCTGGACCCCCGAAACCTGTGCCCACCCACCACCCGACTCGGTCGATGAAGAGGCGAGGTCGAGAGAAGAGGGGAGGCGACTCGGTCGGTGAAGAGGCGAGGTCGAGAGAAGAGGGGAGGCGACTCGGTCGGTGAAGAGCCGAGGTCGAGAGAAGAGGGGAGGCGACTCGGTCGGTGAAGAGGCGAGGTGAAGGCAGGAGGCCTGGCGCTTGGTTGCGTCAGGCCTCCTGGACGGCTCCGTTGCTTACGCCTGCGGGCCGCTCTCCGTCATGCCGTGTACCGCCGGGATCGTGCCCAGGCGGCCCTTCTGGAAGTCCTCGAAGGCTTGCTGGAGCTCTGCCTGGGTGTTCATGACGAACGGGCCGTAGTGGGCCATCGGCTCACGGATCGGCTGTCCGCCGAGGAGCACGACCTCCAGGTCCGGGGTGTGCGAGTCCTGCTTCTCGTCCGCGCGGACGGTGAGGGAGGAGCCGCTGCCGAAGACGGCGGTCTGGCCCAGGTGGATCGGGCGGCGCTCGGCGCCCACCGAGCCCTTGCCGGCCAGCACGTAGGCGAGGCCGTTGAAGTCCTCGCGCCAGGGCAGCGTGACCTCGGCGCCGGGAGCGAGCGTCGCGTGGATCATGGTGATCGGGGTGTGGGTGATGCCGGGGCCGGCGTGGCCGTCCAGCTCGCCCGCGATGACGCGCAGCAGCGCACCGCCGTCGGGGGAGGCCAGCAGCTGCACCTGGCCGCCGCGGATGTCCTGGTACCGCGGCGCCATCATCTTGTCCTTGGCCGGGAGGTTCACCCACAGCTGGAGGCCGTGGAAGAGACCGCCGGACACGACGAGGGACTCCGGCGGGGCCTCGATGTGGAGGAGACCGGCACCGGCCGTCATCCACTGGGTGTCACCGTTGGTGATGGTGCCACCGCCGCCGTTGCTGTCCTGGTGGTCGAAGATGCCGTCGATGATGTAGGTGACGGTCTCGAAGCCGCGGTGCGGGTGCCAGGGGGTGCCCTTGGGCTCGCCCGGCGCGTACTCCACCTCACCCATCTGGTCCATCATGATGAACGGGTCGAGGTGGCGGTAGTTGATCCCCGCGAACGCCCGGCGCACCGGGAAACCCTCGCCCTCGAAACCGCTCGGCGCGGTCGTGACGGCGAGCACGGGGCGGGCCACGGCGTCGGCCGGTGCGGCCACCCGGGGCAGGGTCAGCGGGTTCTCGACGGTCACTGCAGGCATGTTGGCTCCTCCTTGTGCGCCCACTTTAGTTGAGCGTTGAACTTTCTGCTACCCCTAACGGAGAAGGCCCGGAGGACATTCCCTCCGGGCCCGGTCATCCCCCGATCGGTGGATCAGTTGCTGAAGTAGAGGTACTTCCACGCGCCGTACGTCGTGGAGTTCACGGAGTCGCCGGACGAGCCGTTGACGTACACCGACCGCACCCGCGCCCGGATCCCGGACTCACCCGGCGCCCCGAGCTGCACGGCCGACTTGCCGTTCGAGGAGACCGGGAAGTACTCGGAGTCCGTCGAGTACCACGTCCCCTGGTAGTAGACCTGCAGGTCGAAGCGCTGCTGGCGGCCCGGGTAGTAGGTCATCGTCGTGGTGATGACCGGGTCGGTGTTCTTGTGGAACCAGTAGTACGACGTCGAGCCGATCTTCGCCGTCTTGTAGTGCTTGGAGACGGCGGTGGAGATCTTGACCCGGGCGTACGCCGTGACCTTCGCGGTCTTGGGCGCGTAGCGGGCGTCCCCGTCGAAGACCGCGGAGACGGCCGTGTCGCGGGTCATGTCCACCCAGGCGGCGATGTTCCCGTGGGAGTCCACCTTGCCGGTCTTGATCAGCTTCTTCGGCTTGTCGCCGCCGAAGGGGTCCGCGTAGATCTTCACCGAGCGGTTCTTGTACGTCGTCCCCAGGTGCGCGGTGAACTTCACGTCGGCGCTGTAGTTGTACAGCTTGCCGTTGTTGTTCAGGCTCAGGCCGGTGGCCGCGCGGGAGACCGTGACCTTGTCGGAGGCGGTGGCCGTGGTGTGGTCGGCGTCGCCCGCGTAGTCCACCTTGTAGGTGACCGTGCCGCCGGCCGGCGGGGTGTCGGTGAAGGAGTACGTGCCGTCCGCCTTGACCGTGACGGCGGCGAGCTTCTTGCCGCTCGGGCTCTCCAGGTCGGTACGGGTGACGGCCAGCTGGGTGCCCGCCGCGAACGGCACAGTGGCCGTGATCTTTCCGGTGACCGTGAGCTTCTTGGCGCGTGGCGCGGACGCCGGCGCGTTGACGGTGAGGGCCGGGACGCTGCGCGCGGGGTCGGTGAGCACCCTGAGCTGGTAGCCGGCGGACGAGGACACCAGGGCGAAGAGCCGGGAGGAGTCCGGGGCCCACGCGGCGTCGGCCGTGTACCCGGCGTAGCTGCGCACCGGAACGGTCGTGTTCGGCCGGTAGACCGCCAGCTGCTCCTCGCCGAACTGGGCGACCAGGCCGTTCGGGGCGATGTCGGCGCCCCGCCCGGAGGGGTAGGCCCCGGCGGGGCTGAACCTGCCGTCCGCGTAGGAGTGCCGTTCGGTACCGTCCACCAGGACCTGTGCGGCACCCGGGACCAGGTCGACGTCGTTGACGTAGTTCAGGGAGTAGCTGCCGTCGTGCCACGCGGTCAGCCGCGGTGCGGCGCCGGAGACGTCGAGGACGGCCATCAGGTCCTTGGACGAGTCGTTGAAGTCGGTCGTGGCGACGGCCAGCACCCCGGGTGAGGACGGGTCGGTGTCGAGATAGGCCGCACCGCCGACCACCTGATGGTCCTGGTCCTGCGGGAAGAGGCCGAGCGTCATCGGATCGGCGCCGCTCGCCGGGTCCACCGCCGGGTCGATCGAGCCCAGGTTTCCCTTCGACTGGTCGTCCTCGTAGGTGAACCAGACCTTCCCGGCGGAGACCGCGACATACAGCGGCCCGATGCCCGTGGCGACCGGATAGCGGGCCTTGACGTCCAGAGTGGCCGCGTCGAGGGCGACGATCTCGTGGCTGACCCGTGCGGTCGCGTACAGGGTGGCACCGTCGTCGGACAGCGCCAGGTCGAAGATGCCGTCGATACCGCTCACCGAGTCGACGCGGTTGCCGTTGTAGTCGGCGGCCACGATGGTGTCGTTCGTGTCGTTGCCGACGAACACCCGCCCCAGGGCGGCGTCCACGACGATGCCCCCGGGAGAACCGACGCTGACGGGGACCGCCGACGCCGAACCGGCCGCCGCGACACTCAGCGCGACGGAGCTGAAAAGGACCGCGAGCGCCGTCGCGGCGGAAGTGCTGCGCATACGCACAGTGCTGAAACCCCCCACAGGAATCCCGGTGGCACCGGGAGGACGTGAGCGCCGCGCGACGCCCGGACAAGGCCATCGGGAGACCGATGACACCCGGGGCGCGGCTGCCGACGGTCAGCCTATGGCATGCCTGTGACAACCAGGGGGGAATTTTCGTCCCGTCAGGGGCAGCGTGAGGGAGATGTCCGGCCGGACGTCAACCGGACGTCAGCCGGACGTCAGCCGTACATCCGCCGCATCGCGAACTCCACCATCTGCTCGACCGCCTTCGCGTCGAAGACCATCCGGTGCTCGCCCTCCATGTCCAGGACGAAGCCGTAGCCGGTCGGGAGGAGGTCGATGACCTCCGCGCCGGTGATCACGAAGTACTTGGACTCCTTGCCCGCGTACCGGCGCAGCTCCTTCAGCGAGGTGAACATGGGGATCACCGGCTGCTGGGTGTTGTGCAGGGCCAGGAACCCGGGATTGTCGCCGCGCGGGCAGTACACCTTGGACGTGGCGAAGACCTGCTGGAAGTCCTCGGCGGTCACCTGGCCCGTGGTGAAGGCGCGTACCGCGTCCGCGAGCGAGGGCGGGGACGGCTCGGGGTAGAGCGGCGGCTGCTGGCCGTACCCGCCGAGCCCGCCGGCCATCTGCTGCTGCGACGAGGCGTACTGCTGCTGAGCAGCCCCACCGTCCATGGGCTGGCCGTATCCGTACATGGCGGCAAGCCTACCGAGACACGCGGCGTCTGCGAGAAGGTAGACCCTTCTCACACTTCATCGGATAGGGGTTGCGTCTTATTACCGGCGGGTAGCATCATCGGAGCTACTCGTTGGTATGTGAAAGCTTGCGCGAGGATTCAGTGCCTCGCCGATCCGGATACGGAGCGTCACCATGGGGCACTACAAGTCCAACCTCCGCGACATCGAATTCAACCTGTTCGAAGTGCTCGGGCGCGACAAGCTGTACGGCACCGGCCCGTTCGCCGAGATGGACACCGACACCGCGAAGAGCGTCCTGGAGGAGCTGACCCGGCTCGCCGAGAACGAGCTGGCGGAGTCCTTCGCCGACGCCGACCGCAACCCCCCGGTCTTCGACCCGGAGACCAACACCGCCCCGGTCCCGGCGTCCTTCAAGAAGAGCTACAAGGCCTTCATGGACTCCGAGTACTGGCGCCTGGGCCTCCCCGAGGAGATCGGCGGCACCACCGCCCCGCCGTCGCTCATCTGGTCGTACGCGGAGCTGGTCCTCGGCGCCAACCCGGCCGTGTGGATGTACTCCTCCGGCCCGGCGTTCGCCCGCATCCTCTTCGAGGAGGGCACCGAGGAGCAGAAGAAGTGGGCGCAGCTCGCCGTGGACCGGACCTGGGGTTCGACCATGGTGCTCACCGAGCCCGACGCGGGTTCGGACGTCGGCGCCGGCCGCACCAAGGCGGTCCAGCAGGAGGACGGCTCCTGGCACATCGAGGGCGTGAAGCGCTTCATCACCTCCGGTGAGCACGACATGGAGGAGAACATCCTTCACTACGTGCTGGCCCGCCCCGAGGGTGCCGGCCCGGGTACGAAGGGGCTCTCCCTCTTCCTCGTCCCGAAGTTCCTGTTCGACTTCGAGACCGGCGAGCTGGGCGAGCGCAACGGCGTCTACGCGACCAACGTCGAGCACAAGATGGGCCTGAAGGCCTCCAACACCTGCGAGATGACCTTCGGCGACCGCCACCCGGCCAAGGGCTGGCTGATCGGCGACAAGCACGAGGGCATCCGCCAGATGTTCCGGATCATCGAGTTCGCCCGGATGATGGTCGGCACGAAGGCCATCTCGACGCTGTCCACCGGCTACCTGAACGCCCTGGAGTACGCCAAGGAGCGCGTCCAGGGTCCGGACCTCGCGAACTTCATGGACAAGACCGCGCCCAAGGTCACCATCACCCACCACCCCGACGTCCGCCGCTCGCTGATCACGCAGAAGGCGTACGCCGAGGGCATGCGCGCCCTCGTCCTCTACACCGCCTCGATCCAGGACGCCATCGCCGTCAAGGAGGCGAACGGCGAGGACCCGAAGACCGAGCACGCGCTCAACGACCTGCTCCTGCCGATCGTCAAGGGCTACGGCTCCGAGAAGGGCTACGAGCAGCTCGCCCAGTCGCTGCAGACCTTCGGCGGCTCCGGCTTCCTGCAGGAGTACCCGATCGAGCAGTACATCCGCGACGCCAAGATCGACACCCTCTACGAGGGCACCACCGCCATCCAGGGCCAGGACTTCTTCTTCCGGAAGATCGTCCGCAACCAGGGCGCGGCGCTGAACTCCCTCGCCGAGGACATCAAGAAGTTCCTGGCGCTCGGCACCGGCGGCGAGGAGCTGGCGGGCGCCCGCGAGCACCTCGCGAAGGCGGCCGTCGAGCTGGAGGCGATCGTCGGCCTGATGCTGACCGACCTCGCGGCCACCGAGCAGGACGTCAAGAACATCTACAAGGTGGGCCTGAACACCTCCCGCCTGCTGCTCGCCTCCGGCGACGTGATCGTCGGCTACCTGCTGCTCAAGGGCGCCGCGATCGCCGCCGAGAAGCTGGAGACGGCGTCCAGCAAGGACAAGCCCTTCTACACCGGCAAGATCGCGGCTGCGAAGTTCTTCGCGGCCAACGTGCTGCCGGGCGTCACCCTGGCCCGCAAGATCGCGGCCGGCGTCGACCTCGACCTGATGGAGCTGGACGAGGCGGCTTTCTGATCGTCCCGGCCGACCGCTTCAACCGACGGTGGCCCACTCCCTTTCCGGGGAGCGGGCCACCATACGTCGTTAAGGTGAAGAACATGAGCGAACCCTCCCGCTTCGATCGCGGCCACACCGACGACCTGATGTCCTTCCTCGCGGCCGGCCCCACGCCGTACCACGCCGTGGCGAACGCCGGCGAACGGCTGGAGAAGGCCGGTTTCCGGCAGGTCGCCGAGACGGACGCCTGGGACGGCACCTCCGGCGGCAAGTACGTGCTGCGCGGCGGCGCGATCATCGCCTGGTACGTCCCGGAGGGCGCCGCGCCCCACACGCCGTTCCGGATCGTCGGCGCCCACACCGACTCCCCGAACCTGCGGGTCAAGCCCCGCCCGGACACCGGGGCGCACGGCTTCCGCCAGGTCGCCGTGGAGATCTACGGCGGACCGCTCATGAACTCCTGGCTCGACCGGGACCTGGGCCTGGCCGGCCGGCTCAGCCTGCGCGACGGCTCCACCCGCCTCGTCGACGTGAACCGGCCGCTGCTGCGGGTGCCCCAGCTCGCCATCCACCTGGACCGTGCGGTCAGCAGCGAGGGGCTCAAGCTGGACAAGCAGCGCCATCTGCAGCCGATCTGGGGCCTCGGCGACGACATCCGCGACGGCGACCTGATCGCCTTCCTGGAGCAGGAGGCGGGGCTGCCGGCCGGCTCGGTCACCGGCTGGGACCTGATGACGTACGCCATCGAACCGCCGGCCTACCTGGGCCGCGACCAGGAGCTGCTGGCCGGCCCCCGGATGGACAACCTGCTGTCCGTGCACGCCGGTACGGCGGCCCTCGCAGCCGTGGCGACGGGCGGCGCGGCGCTCCCCTGCATCCCGGTGCTCGCCGCCTTCGACCATGAGGAGACCGGCTCCCAGTCGGACACCGGCGCGGACGGCCCGCTGCTCGGCAGCGTGCTGGAGCGCTCGGTGCTGGCCCGCGGCGGGTCGTACGAGGACCGGGCCCGGGCCCTCGCCGCCACCATCTGTCTCTCCTCCGACATGGGCCACGCCGTCCACCCCAACTACGCCGAACGCCACGACCCGACGCACCACCCGCGCCCCAACGGCGGCCCCATCCTCAAGGTCAACGTCAACAACCGCTACGCGACGGACGGTTCGGGCCGCGCGGTCTTCGCCGCCGCCTGCGAGAAGGCGGGGGTCCCCTTCCAGACCTTCGTCTCCAACAACTCCATGCCCTGCGGCACGACCATCGGCCCGATCACCGCGGCCCGCCACGGCATCCGGACCGTCGACATCGGCGCGGCCGCCCTCTCCATGCACAGCGCCCGCGAACTGTGCGGCGCCGACGACCCGTTCCTGCTGGCGAACGCACTGGTGGCGTTCCTGGAAGGGTAGTTGCACACGGCGGCGGGTACGGCGCGTAACGGACACAGCGGCACTCACAGGGTCATCACAGGCAACCGTGAGCAATCCGTTACAGCGTTCAACTATCGGAGTTGTACGGATTTCGTGAAGACTGTGGATCACTGACGGGTCCGGAATATCGACTTCCGGATCCACCGCGGTCTTCACGACAGGGGGTACCGAGCCGTGCGCCGTCACGCCATGCGCCGTGCCCACGCCGCCCCCGAAGAACCCGGCAACAGACCCAGACTCGCCGTGCTGATCCCGGCCCACAACGAGCAGGAACGTATCTCCGACGCGATCGACGGCCTCTGGGAACAGACCCGGCGCCCCGACCTGATCGTCGTCGTCGCCGACAACTGCACCGACGACACGGCCGACGTCGCCGCCGCCCACGGCGCCCAGGTCTTCCCCACCCAGGGCAACACCCACAAGAAGGCCGGTGCCCTCAACCAGGCCATCGCCTGGGTGCTGCCGCACCTGGACGACCGCGACCTGCTCCTCGTGCAGGACGCCGACACCGTCCTCAACCCCTGGTTCGTCGAGACCGCGCTCGCCACCTTCAACCGCAAGGTCGGCGCGGTCGGCGGGGTCTTCTACGGCGAGGACGGCGGCGGCTTCCTCGGCCTGCTGCAGCGCATGGAGTTCCACCGCTACGCCTGGGAACTGGAGCGCACCGGCGGCAGGGCCCAGGTCCTCACCGGCACCGGCACCATGTTCCGCGCCCGCGTGCTGCGCGAGGTCCGCGCCGCCCGCCGCGCCGGCGAACTCGGCGGCGGCACCGGCTACTACAGCCTCGCCTCGCTCACCGAGGACGACGAGATGACCAAGGCGGTCAAGACCCTCGGCTACCGGGCCATGTCCCCGGCGGGCTGCGAGGTCACCACCGAGGTCATGCCCACCCTGCCCAAGCTGTGGCACCAACGGCTGCGGTGGCAGCGCGGCGCGCTGGAGAACCTCCGGGACTACGGCTGGACCCGGGTCACCGCCCGCTACTTCATGCAGCAGTTCCTGATGGGCTTCGGCGCGCTCTCCTTCCTGATCTACCTGACCTTCATGGCCACGTACACCTCGCTGTACGGCTGGCCGGGCCTGTCGCCGTTCTGGACGGCGATCGGCCTCGTCTTCGTCGTCGAGAAGACCGTCTCCGTACGGCGCGCGGGACCGAGGGCCGTCCTGGTCGCCGCGCTGATGATCCCGGAGATGCTCTACGACCTCTTCCAGCACGCCGTCTACTTCACCTCGCTGTGGGGGCTGGTACGCCGCAGCGAGGAGAAGTGGGTCGCGACGTGAGCCGGTGCCCGTTGCCGGGCATCCCCACCGACCCCGCCCCCCACATGGCAACCCTCATAGGAGAAGCACGATGTACGGACGAGTGATCGGCGCGGGCACGACGGGCGCGGGCGGTGCGACCCTGGCCGCCACGGGGCTCTGGCTCAACAGCATGGCGATGGTGGTGGCGGCCACGACGCTGGTGGCGGCCGGGGTGGCGCTGTTCAAGTTGGCTCCGCGGAGGCGGTAGCCGGTTGTGTTTTTACTGCCGGTGCGTGGGGGCTGAGCGCGCCCACGCGGCGGCAGCCGCAAATCGACACAGCCCCGCGCCCCTTACGGGGCGCTGTTCCTAGGCGTCTTGATCCATCCCGGCCAGGACGAGTGGAAGCCGGTTCGCCCCGCCCTCCGTGATCCGCACCGGTACGCCCCAGTCCTGCTGGTGCACATGGCAGGCCGGGTACTCGTTCGCCGCGTCGTCGTCGCAGGACGCCGCCATCGCCGAGACGTGCAGGACGCCCTCCTCGATCGCCGGGTTCAGGTCCAGCTCTCTCGACAGGTCGGTGTCGGCGCCCTCGCCCTTGAGCAGCAGCTCCGGCGGGGTCGACGACACCAGCAGGCGGGTGGACGGGCCGTACCGGGTGTCCAGCTTCTGGCCCGCCGGGGCCTGGAAGATCACGTCCAGCCGGAGCCTGCCCGGGGCCACCTCGGTCGCCGCGCGCTGGGTGCGGTGGGCGACCGACTCCACCCGGACCGCCTCCTCGGGGAGCCGCAGCCGGGTCAGCCGGTGGCGGGCCGACTCGACCACCACGATGTCCTCGCCGGCCAGCACCGCGTCGCTCGGCTCTCTCAGGTCCGTCGCCAGCGTGGTGACCTCGCCGGTCGCCGGGTCGTAGCGGCGCAGCGCGTGGTTGTAGGTGTCGGACACCGCGACCGAGCCGTCGGGCAGGGCCGTCACGCCCAGCGGGTGCTGGAGCAGGGCCTGGCCGGCCGCGCCGTCCCGGTGTCCGAAGTCGAAGAGGCCGGTGCCGACGGCCGTGTGGACGTGCCCGTCCAGGTCGACCCAGCGCAGGGCGCTCGTCTCGGAGTCGGCGAGCCAGAGCCGCTCCGCGGTGGCCGCGAGGCCGGACGGCTGCGCGAACCAGGCCTCGGCGGCGGGGCCGTCCACCAGCCCCTCGTTGGTGGTACCCGCGGCGACGGCGACCTCGCCGCTCTCCGGGTCGTACGCCCACAGCTGGTGCACGCCCGCCATGGCGATCCACACCTTGCCGCCGAAGACCGCCACGTCCCAGGGGGAGGACAGGTCGATCTCGCGGGCCGGACCGGAGGTCGGGGAGCCCTGCCACCACTGCCGTCCGGTGCCGGCGAGGGTGCTCACCTCGCCGGTGGCCGGGTCGAGGCGGCGCAGGGCGTGGTTGACGGTGTCGGCGACGGCCACCGAGCCGTCGCCGAGGAGCGCGAGGCCCTGCGGTTCGTTGAAGGAGGCGGTGTCCGCCGTACCGTCGGTGAAACCGCGCGTGCCGGAGCCGAGCCGCCG
Organism: Streptomyces sp. GbtcB6; assembly: GCF_019091475.1. Lineage (NCBI taxonomy): Bacteria > Bacillati > Actinomycetota > Actinomycetes > Kitasatosporales > Streptomycetaceae > Streptomyces > Streptomyces sp. GbtcB6. Next base: position 93,134 of record NZ_JAGXJL010000004.1, read on the forward strand.
TACGACCGTCTCCGCGTCCTCGGCCAGCTCCACCAGCTGGTGCCGGGTGGTGTCGCTGACCAGGAAGTTCCCCGAGGGCAGCAGCAGGGCCTTGCCGGGGAAGCGCAGAGCGGTCGGCTCGGGCTCCGGCGGCACGTACGGGCCGTCGCCGCGCCGCAGGGTGCCCTTCGCCTCGTGCTCCGCCTCCAGCTCCTCGACCAGCCGCGCGATCGCGTGCGCGTGGCCCTCGCCGGCGTGCTGGGCGACGACGTACCCCTCGGGGTCGATGACGACCAGCGTCGGCCATGCCCGGACCGCGTACTGCTTCCAGGTGGCGATCTCCGGGTCGTCCAGCACCGGGTGCGCCACGCCGTACCGCTCCACGGCGTCCACGACCGCCTGGTGCTCCGCCTCGTGCACGAACTTCGGCGAGTGCACCCCGATGATCACCACCGTGTCCCGGTGCTGCTCCTCCAGCTCCCGCAGCTCGTCCAGGACGTGCAGGCAGTTCACGCAACAAAATGTCCAGAAATCAACAATTACGATGCGCCCGCGGAGCTCCGCGAGGCTGAGCTGCTTGTCACCTGTGTTGATCCAGCCGCCCTTGCCGATCAGCTCGGGGGCACGGACTCGTACGCGTCGGGGTGCGGAGTGGGTCATGGCTCCAAGGGTGCCATCTGTCTCCGACAGCCGTTCAGACGCCTGTGGACGAGCCCGACCAGGCGCCTGTGGACGAGCCGGCCAGGCGCCTGTGACGAGCGGTCTCAGTCCTGGTGGACGACGTCCGTGCCGGGGCCGCCGGACAGGGTGTCCTTGCCGGCACCGCCGTACAGCTTGTCGTTGCCGCTGTTGCCGTACAGCGCGTCGTTCCCGCTGTTGCCGTACAGGACGTCGTTGCCCTTGCCGCCGTACAGGGTGTCGGCGCCGGCTCCGCCGGTGATGGTGTCATTGCCGTCGTCGCCGGACAGGTACTGGGCCCCGGCGCCGCCGTGCAGCACGTCGTTGCCCTTGCCGCCCTGCACGATGTTGTCGCCGCCGCTCGCGTTGACCGTGTCGTTGCCGTCGCCGCCCCAGGCGAGACCTTCCTTGCCCACGGTGATGGTGTCGTTGCCCGTGTCGCCGGAGACGTAGGCGCCGTCGAGGCGGCCGTAGTCGGCCGCCCGGTCGTTGCCGGGGCCCAGGGAGATCTCGGCGTAGAAGTAGATCTGATCGGTGGAGTTCTTGTACGCGACCATGTCGTTGCCGTCGCCGAGGTTCACGACGAGGGCGGCGTAAGGGTCCTGGGAGTCGATCAAGGTGACCGTGCAGGAGACTCGCGTGCGGTCCGTGCTGTCGGGGTAGACGCAGCCCTGGCCCGCGTCGATCGGGACGACGTCGTCGATCACGTAGGTGATGCCTGTCTTGTCCGCGGTGAGGGTCCCCGTGACGGTGGCCTTGTTGGTCTGGCCGGGGGCGGCCTTGTAGGTGAGCTGCCAGTCGTGGTTGACCACGGCGGTGGCCGGTGTCGTCGCGGCGTCGGCGGTGCCGGCCGTGGTGAGTGCCGCGGCCATGGCCGCACCGAGAGCCAGTGTCATCGCCGGGACGGCGCGTATGACCCGGCGGCGGACGGAACGAGCGTGCATGGAGACCTCCGAGAGGACCGTGCGCAATTGCGCGAACTACGCACTGTCGGACTCGGAGCCCGCCTCATTGGTTGGGCAGCTTCCGCACACGCACGGGGAGTTCAACTCCCGGACATCCAGTGGACCGGGGGAATCCGCGGCCCGGTCAGGTGAGGACGTGTCCGGTCGTCGCGTCCACGTGCCCGGGAACCTCGTCGTGCCGATCCCCCACCGTGAGGGTTCCGGTGGGCTCGAGGAGCAGGATCTCGGTGGGCACGGGCGCGTGCGGCTTGTGTTCGGTGCCGCGGGGCACCGTGAAGACGGAGCCCTTGGGGAGAACGACCGTGCGCTCGCCGGCCTGTTCCCTCAGGGCGATGTGCAGTTCGCCCTCCAGGACCAGGAAGAACTCGTCGGTGTGGTCGTGGACGTGCCAGAGGTGCTCGCCCTCGACCTTGGCGACGCGGACGTCGTAGTCGTTGACGGCGGTGACGATACGCGGGCTCCACCGGTCCTCGAAGGAGGCGAGGGCGTGGGCGAGGGAGATGGGTTCACTGGTCATGGCGGTCATCCTGGGCCGTGGCCAGGCATCGGCGTGAGTGCTAGAAATCGCATATGGCGCAAGGATCCTCTCAGTCGACCCACCGGGTGGCCGTGATCGTCGACGCGGGCACCAATCCGTTCGAGGTCGGGGTCGCCACCGAGCTGTTCGGGCTGCCGCGGCCCGAGCTGGGGCTGCGCGTGCCGCCGTACGAGGTGACGGTGTGCGCGCCCACGCGCGAGGTGCGCATGAACCACGGCTTCTTCACCCTGAGCGGGGTGGCGGGACTGGCGGCCGTGGACGAGGCGGACACGGTCGTCGTACCGGGGCGGCCGGACAACGTCGTACCGCGCGGCGCCGACGTCATCGACGCGATCCGGCGCGCGCACGCGCGCGGGGTGCGGGTGGTGAGCTTCTGCACCGGGACCTTCGCGCTCGCCGAGGCCGGGCTGCTGGACGGCCGGCCCGCCACCACGCACTGGCGCTGGGCGGACGCGTTCCGGGAACTGCATCCCCGGGTGCTGCTCCGGCCCGACGTGCTCTTCGTCGACGACGGCGACCTGCTCACCGCCTCCGGCAGCGCGGCCGCGCTGGACCTGGGGCTGCACATCTGGCGGCAGGACCACGGTGCCGAGATCGCCAACGCGGTCTCCCGGCGGCTGGTGTTCGCCTCGCACCGGGACGGCGGGCAGCGGCAGTTCGTGGAGCGGCCGGTGCCCGAGGTGCCGGACGAGTCACTGGGACCGCTCCTGGCCTGGGCCCAGGAGCGGCTGGGCGAACCGCTGACGGTGGCGGACCTGGCCGCGCGGGCGGCCGTCTCCCCCGCCACCCTGCACCGCCGGTTCCGCGCCCAGCTGGGCACCACCCCGCTGGCCTGGCTGACCGGGGAGCGGGTGGCGCTCGCCTGCCGGCTGATCGAGCGCGGGGAGGAGCGGCTCGACGTCGTAGCGGCGCGCAGCGGGCTCGGTACGGCGGCGAACCTGCGCGCACGGCTGCGGCGCGAGACCGGGCTCAGCCCCTCGGACTACCGGCGGCGTTTCGGGCCGGTGGTGCGGGAAGGGGTACAGGCATGAGATTCCTGGTACGCGACCGGCTCCTCGGCTTCGGCGAGGACTACTGGATCGAGGACGAGCACGGCGACAAGGTGTTCCTCGTCGACGGCAAGGCCATGCGGGTGCGCGACACGTTCGAGCTGAAGGACCGGCACGGGCGGGTGCTCGTCGACATCCACCAGAAGATGTTCGCCCTGCGCGACACCATGGTGATCGAACGCGAGGGCGAGCCCCTGGCGACCATCAGACGCAAGCGGCTCTCACTCCTGCGCAACCACTACCGGGTCCACCTGGTCGACGGCACCGAACTCGACGTCAGCGGCAAGATCCTCGACCGGGAGTTCGCCGTCGAGTACGACGGCGAACTGCTGGCCGTGATCTCCCGGCGCTGGCTGCACGTGCGGGAGACCTACGGCGTCGACGTCGTACGCGACGACGCGGACCCGGCGCTGCTGATCGCGGTGGCGGTGTGCGTGATCCACCTCGCCGACAAGGAGCGGGACGGGGACTAGGGAGAAGGGTCTAGCGGTGGCGCGGGGGGTCCAGGCCCAGCAGGCGGTCCTTGAGGGCCGGGAACTGTTCGCGGGTCGCGGCGACCTTGGCCGGGTCGAGGTCGACGGTGAGGATCTCCTCGCCGGAGCCCGCCTCGGCCAGCACCTCGCCCCACGGATCGACCACGATCGAGTGACCCGCCTGCGGAACTCCGGCATGCGTCCCGGCCGTTCCACACGCGAGCACGAACGCCTGGTTCTCGACCGCCCGCGCCTGGGCCAGCAGCGTCCAGTGCGCGCGTCGCCGCTCGGGCCAGCCCGCCGAGAGCACCAGCGTCTCGGCGCCGGCGTCGACGAGTCCGCGGAAGAGTTCGGGGAAACGGAGGTCGTAGCAGGTGGCCACGCCCAGTGTGGTCTCGGGCAGCCGGACCGTCACCAGCTCCCGTCCCGCGCCCATCAGCACCGCCTCGCCCTTGTCGAAGCCGAAGCGGTGGATCTTGCGGTAGGCCGCGGCCAGCTCACCGGAGGGGGAGAAGACGAGAGCCGTGTTGTAGAGGGGCCCCTCGGGGTCCCGCTCGGGGATCGAGCCGGCGTGCAGCCAGACGCCCGCGTCGCTCGCCGCCTTCGCCATCGCCTCGTACGTCGGCCCTTCGAGCGGCTCGGCCTCCGTCGCGAACTCCTCGTAGGCGAACGCGCCGGTCGTCCACAGCTCGGGCAGTACGACGAGATCGGCATCCGCCTGCTCGCGCACCAGTGCGGTCACGCGCTGCCGACGAGATTCGACCGATTCGCCCTCGTTTACGTCGATCTGGATGAGCGAGGCGCGCACACTACCACCGTCCTGACATTCGAGCCGTCCACACGGGCCTACGATCGTCACACGAAAGCACTGCCGGGGTGCCTCACAGCAGCGTAACTTAGCGTCTCAAGACACCCGCCGACAGCAGCCACCTCCCACTGGCAGCGCCGCCACCACCTGCCCGAGTACCGACCGCCGAGGGGTCCCGTTCCGTGAGTCTGCATCCCACCCTCCAGCCCTACGCCGACGCGTGGACCCACTCCATCGAAGCGATATCCGAGCTGGTGACGCCGCTTGTCGAGGGCGAGTGGAACCGGCGGACACCGTGCCCGGGCTGGTCGGTGCGGGACGTGGTCTCCCACGTCATCGGCCTGGACTGCGAGATGCTCGGCGACCCGCGCCCCATCCACACCCTGCCGCGCGACCTCTACCACGTCACCAACGAGGCCCAGCGCTACATGGAGATGCAGGTCGACGTACGACGCCACCACACGGCGCCGGAGATGACCTCGGAGCTGGAGTACACGGTCATCCGCCGCAACCGCCAGCTGCGCAACGAGTCGCGGGAGCCGGGGCACCTCGTGCGCGGGCCGATGAGCAAGGAGATCACCCTCGAAAAGGCCATGCGCAACCACGCGTTCAACGTGTGGGTGCACGAGCAGGACCTGCGGGCGGCGCTGGGACGGCCGGGCAACCTCGACTCGCCCGGCGCGCAGATCGCCCGGGACGTGCTGCTCGGCGAGCTGCCCCGGGTGGTCGCCAAGGACGCCGACGCGCCGCGCAGTTCGGCCGTCATCTTCGACGTGCACGGGCCGATCGAGTTCCTGCGCACGATCCGCATCGACATCCAGGGCCGCGGCACCCTGGAGGCCACCCCGGCGCTCGGCCCCGCCGCCATCTTCACCCTCGACTGGGAGACCTACGTCCGCCTGGCCTGCGGCCGCACCACCCCGGACGCGGTCGCGGACCGGGTGAAGGCGGAGGGCGACCAGGAACTGACGACGGCGATCCTGCGCAATTTCGCGGTCACGCAGTAAGAAGTGGGATAGAGATACCCCGGTGGCCGGGATGAGGCTGCGCCGGTAATAATTCGGTGCCCTGCGGCGGCCGTCGCGACCTATCTTTCCCGGCATGACCACAGCCACCACACCGCAGGACGGCCTCCCGCCCCGCCTCGCCCGGCTCACCTTCCACGGCCCGCTCTCCGAGCCCCGCGCCGCCGCGATGGTGGGCCGCCTCGCCGCGCCCCTTCCTGCCACCGTGCTCGACATCGGCTGCGGCTGGGGCGAGCTGATGCTCCGGCTGCTGGCAGCCGTGCCGCGGGCGCACGGCGTCGGGGTGGACGTGAACGCGGCGGACCTGGAGCGGGGGCGGCGTGCCGCCGGGGCGCGGGGGCTGGCCGACCGGGTGGAGTTCGCCGAGGAGTCGGCGGTGGGCACCGGCCGGGGCCCGGCCGACGTGGTGCTGTGCCTCGGGGCGAGCCAGGCGCTGAGCGACGACCTCGTGCCTGCCCTGCGGGAGCTGCGGCGGCTGGTGGCCGACGGCGGGCGCGTCCTGCTCGGCGAGGGCTTCTGGCAGCGCACCCCGACCGAGGCGGAGCTGGCCGGGATGTGGCCGGGCGCCTCGGCCGCCGACCACCACGACCTGGCCACCCTGGTCGACCTGACGGTGTCCGCCGGCTTCCGTCCGGAGTGGATCGAGACGGCGAACCTCGACGAGTGGGAGGAGTTCGAGTCGGCGTATCAGGCGGACAAGGAACTGTGGCTGGCGTCCAACCCCGACCACCCCCTGGCAGCGGAGACCCGCGAACACCTCGACTCCCACCGCGCGTCCTGGCTGACATACCGGGGCACCCTGGGCCTGGCCTACCTGACCCTCGTCCCGACAGCACGCTGACCGCCCCACTCGATCCGCCGCCCGACTGACCGCTGCAATCGCTGCGCCGACCGCTGCACCGACGGCCCGCTGACCCGCTACACCAACCACCAACCGACCGCTGAACCGCTGCGCCAACGACCGACCGACCGCTGCACCGGCGGCCGACTGACCGCGTCGCACGCTCGGAAAGCCGCCGACGGCGATCGCCCCCACAGGTCGCCCGGCCTCTCTGCCGACGGTGAACGGGTGGTGCGCAGGTGGGCAAACAATTCACGCAGGCACGTGCACCGTCTCCACCCGGCTCGCCACCAACCGCTCCCGCTCCCGCCGAACCGCCCGCCCCCGCAACCGCAGAATCTGGCTCACCCCCACCGCCTGCAGCACGAACACGCACGAGAAGGCCACCGTGTAGTTGTCGCCGGTGGCGTCCAGCAGCACACCCACCACGAACAACGTCGTCATCGAGGCCGTGAAACCACCCATGTTGGTGATCCCGGACGCGGTCCCCTGCCGCTCGGGCGGGTTCGCGGGACGCGCGAAGTCGAAGCCGATCATCGATGCCGGCCCGCACGCCCCCAGCACCGCGCACAGCACCACCAGCAGCCACATCGGCGCATGGTCGGCCGGATACACCAGCGTCGCCGCCCACACCACGGCCGTCGCCCCGACCGTGCCCAGCGCCAGCGGCAGCCGCGCCGTGTGGTGCCGGGCGACGATCTGGCCGTAGACGAGGCCGACCACCATGTTGCAGAGGACGACCAGGGTCAGCAGCTCACCGGCCGTGGCGCGGGACAGCCCCTGCGCCTGGACAAGGAACGGCAGCCCCCACAGCAGCAGGAACACCATCGCCGGGAACTGGGTGGTGAAGTGCACCCACAGACCCAGCCGGGTCCCCGGCTCCCGCCAGGACGCGGCGATCTGCTTCCGTACGTACGCCGCTCCCTGGTGCGGGAAGGGCTCGGGCTCGTAGCCCTCGGGGTGGTCCTGCAGGAAGAACAGGACGAGGACCAGGACGACCGCACCGGCCAGGGCGCTGCCCGCGAACGCCGGGGTCCAGCCGATGCCGTGCAGCAGCCGGGCCAGGACCAGCGTGGAGACGAGGTTGCCGGCCATGCCGGCCAGACCGGCGAGCTGGGCGACGAGCGGGCTGCGCCGGGCCGGGAACCAGCGGGTGCCGAGCCGCAGCACGCTGATGAACGTCATCGCGTCACCGCAGCCGAGCAGCGCACGCGAGGCGAGCGCGGTGCCGTACGACGGGGAGAAGGCGAAGCCCACCTGTCCGGCGGTGAACAGCACCGCGCCGATGGACAGCATCTTCTTCGTGCCGAGGCGGTCGACCAGCAGGCCGACGGGTATCTGCATGCCGGCGTAGACCAGCAGCTGGAGGATCGAGAACGTGGACAGGGCCGAGGCACCCACGTGGAAGCGGTCGGCGGCGTCGAGACCGGCGACCCCCAGGGACGTACGGAAGATGACGGCGACGAAGTAGACCGAGACGCCTATGCACCAGACGGCGACGGCCCGGCGGCCGCCCGGCGGATCACCGGGCAGCGACGCGCTGCCGCGGCTCATCGGACCTCACCCCGCGCCAGGTGCGCGAACCAGTCCACGTGCCGGTGCACAAGGTCGACCGCGCGATCAGCATCCCCCGCGCGCAGCGCGTCCAGGATCTCCTCGTGCTCGGTCAGCGACTTGGCGATGCGGTCGGGGTGCGCGTGCATGATGGCGACGCCCATCCGCAGCTGGCGGTCGCGCAGCTGGTCGTAGAGGCGGGAGAGAATCTCGTTGCCGCCGTCGCGGACGATCGCGGCGTGGAAGCAGCGGTCCGTGACGGCCGCGGCGGCCAGGTCACCGGCGGCGGCCTCGGCCTTCTGCCGGTCGAGCAGTTCCTGAAGCCGGGTCACGAGCGCCGCCGACGCCGGTACGGCCTTGCGCACCGCGTGCTCCTCCACCAGCATCCGGGTCTCCACCACGTCCGCGATCTCCTGCGCGGAGACGGGCAGCACCATGGCGCCCTTCTTCGGGTAGAGCTTGATCAGGCCTTCGGCCTCCAGGCGCAGCAGCGCCTCGCGGACGGGGGTGCGGGAGACCCCGACGGCCTCGGCCAGCTCGCCCTCGGTGAGAAGCGTGCCGCCTTCGTAATGACGGTCCAGGACGCCTTGCTTGACATGGGAGTACACACGGTCGGCGGCGGGGGGCTGCTTGACGGCCAGGCTCATGCCCACAGCTTAGATACAACACGTACGCAAGGAGCCCGTTCGTCCACCATCCGGACGTGATGTAAATCGCCCTCAGCAACCGCACAACCATCTGTGCTACTTACGTGTCACACACGTGCGGCCCCACCCGCTTTGGCACCCCCAACTCGGCCGCATGCCAGGGGCATTACGACTCGACTCGACTCGGGGTATTTCAGTTGATTACCGGTATTAAGGGCACCAGCTTCCGCAGGGCCGTCGCCGTCGCCGTCACGTCCGGCGCGATGCTCGCGACCGGCGCCCTCACCGCGGCTCCCGCGCAGGCCGTCACCGCGCCCACGATCGTGGCCAAGGGCGGCTACGTCATGAACAACGCGAACGCCAAGACGCTGTACACGAAGAAGGCGGACACCGAGCTGTCCACCGGCTCCACCACGAAGATCATGACCGCGAAGGTCGTGCTCGCGCAGTCGAACCTGAACCTCGACAAGAAGGTCACGATCCAGAAGGTGTACAGCGACTACGTCGTCGCCAACAACGCCTCCCAGGCGCACCTGATCGTCGGCGACAAGGTCACCGTCCGCCAGCTGATGTACGGGCTGATGCTGCCCTCCGGCTGCGACGCCGCCTACGCGCTCGCGGACACGTACGGCACCGGCACCACCCGCGCCAAGCGGGTCGCCAACTTCATCGCCAAGATGAACACCGCCGCGAAGAACCTGGGTCTGACGCACACCCACTTCGACTCCTTCGACGGCATCGGCAACGGCAACAACTACTCGACGCCGCGCGACCTGACGAAGATCGCCAGCAGCGCGATGAAGAACGCCACGTTCCGCACGGTCGTCAAGACGAAGAGCTACACGGCGAAGACGATCACCAAGACCGGTTCCACCCGCACCATGGGTGCCTGGACCAACACCAACACGCTGCTCAGCAGCTACAGCGGCGCCATCGGCATCAAGACCGGCTCCGGCCCCGAGGCCAAGTACTGCCTGGTCTTCGCCGCGACCCGCAACGGCAAGACGGTCATCGGCACCGTCCTCGCCTCCTCCTCGATCACCCAGCGCGCGACGGACGCGACGAAGCTCCTGAACTACGGCTTCTCGACGATCTGACCCGACTCGCACTGAGCCGACGAAGGCCCGCCGCACCCCATGCGGTGGGCCTTTTGCCATACCCGAACGACCTCACGCAGCAGAACTCCCGCCCTTCCCTCGCAATCGTGAACATCAAGGTATTTGACTGGCATATTCGATTTTCTCCGCCCTAGGTTCCGCAGCGGAGGTGGTTCACATGAATGAACCCGGAAAACGCCAGCCCGACGACCGGCACGACGCCATCAGCATCGACGATTTGGTGTACGCGGCCACAGGGGCGCGCGTTCCTCGGTTGACCATGCCCGACGGAATCCACTGGTTCCCGGCAGTGGCTGTCTGCAAGGAGTTGGGGCTCAGCAACACGCACAAGGCCCTTGCAGATCACGTGCCCAACCAGCGCCGAGGCACTCTCGAGAGCGTCAGCAGCGCTTACGGTCTCAGCGTTCCCGCAGGTAGAAGGTGGCGCCGGGACCTACAACTCATCGATCTCCGGGGCTTGCTCATCCTCGTCCTCGCCTGCACCAAGCCCGCCGCAGCCCCCTTCAAACAGTGGGCCGCCGAGATCATCGCGAAGGTTCACGAGGCAGGTTCCTACACACTCGAAGCGGCCGAGGTGCAGCCGACCGACCCGGGCACAACCGTCGCGTATGCCGTGCCGCAGCCGGTGACGGAGGCCATCGTCCGGCTTGAGGCCCACAGCCTTGACGCCGGCGGGAAGTTGGCGGACAGCTGGTGTGAATCGCTCGCGCGGCAGAAGGAGATGCTGGATCTACAGCGGGAGATGCTGGCCACGCAAGAGGACCTGGCGCAGTTGATGGAGCGCATCACCGACCAGTTTGATGGCCTGGTCTCCGACGCTCTGGTACCCGGCGGTAGCCACCATGTTCAGCCCACCGTTGGATCCGTGCTGGCCACGTGGAGGCAACGTGTGCCCGAGATCGGTGACGTCTGGCCCGTGGCCGTCGTCATCATCCCAGTCCTCGTCGAGAAGGGCGAGCTGCGCGAGCCCGTCGAATCGATCGCGGCCCGAACCGGCCTGACCGCGCACCGGGTCGGCGAGTGCCTCCGGTTGCTGCGCCAGTACGCCTGTATCCGCCCGCGAGGCGGTCCGCAGGGCGAGGCACCGGTCTACGTGCTCAACCAGGCCTGAGACTCGATGAGAAGAGTGGGCGGTCGCAATCCGAAGTTGCGGCCGCCCACTCTCTCAACCTATCCGACCTCAGCCCCAGGTAATCAGCCGCTTCGGCTGTTCCAGGACCGCCGCGATGTCCGCCAGGACCTTCGAGCCCAGCTCGCCGTCCACCAGACGGTGGTCGAAGCTCAGCGCCAGCGTGGTGACCTGACGCGGCTTCACCTTGCCCTTGTGGACCCACGGCTGGAGCTTGATCGCGCCGACCGCCAGGATCGCCGCCTCGCCCGGGTTGAGGATCGGCGTGCCCGTGTCGATGCCGAAGACGCCGACGTTGGTGATGGTCACCGTGCCGCCCTGCATCGCGGCGGGTGACGTCTTGCCGTCCCTGGCCGTGCCGACCAGCTCACCGAGCGCCTCCGCCAGTTGCGGAAGCGTCTTCGCGTGGGCGTCCTTGATGTTCGGCACGATCAGGCCGCGCGGGGTGGCCGCGGCGATGCCCAGGTTGACGTAGTGCTTGAGCACGATCTCCTGGTTCGCCTCGTCCCAGGACGCGTTGATGTCCGGGTTGCGCCTGATCGCGACCAGCAGGGCCTTGGCGATGAGGAGGAGCGGGTTGACCCGGAGGCCCTGCAGGTCCTTGTCCTGCTTCAGCTCCTCCACCAGCTTCATCGTGCGCGTCACGTCCACCGTCACGAACTCCGTGACATGCGGCGCCGTGAACGCCGAACCCACCATCGCCGCCGCCGTCGCCTTGCGGACACCCTTGATGGGGACACGCGTCTCGCGGGCGGTGTCGTAGGAGGCGGCAGGGGCCGCGGGGGTCACGGCGGTCGCGGGGGCCGCCGGCTGCGGCGCCGCCGCCGTTGGTACGGCCGTCGCCGCCGTCACCGCCGCGTGCACGTCCTCGCGCGTGATGACGCCGTCCGGGCCGGACGGGGTCACCGTGGCCAGGTCGACGCCCAGGTCCTTCGCCAGCTTGCGCACCGGCGGCTTCGCCAGCGGGCGGGGGCGATCCTCCGCGGCCGGGGCGGGGGCCGGAGCGGGAACGGGAACGGGAGCGGGGGTGGAAACCGGAGCAGGACCGTGGCCGTTCAGCTCCTGCTGGACGGCGGACCGGACCGTCGCCTCGGCGACCGTGGCCTCCGGGCCCTTGCGCGGGCGGCGCTTGGTGGAGGAGGCCGCCACGCCGTAGCCGACGAGGACCGGCTGGCGGCCCTGCGGCTTCTCCTCCGGCTCCGGAGCCGGCGCGGACTCCTCCACGGCAGCCGCGGGAGCCGCGGCAGCGGCCGCCCCGCCCGCCACGTCCACCGCGATGATCGCCGTGCCCACATCCACCGTGGTGCCCTCGGCGAAGCGCAGCTCGCGGACCACGCCGTCGTAGGGGATGGGAAGTTCGACGGCCGCCTTCGCCGTCTCGACCTCGCACACCACCTGGCCGTCGGTGACCGTGTCGCCGGGCTGGACGTACCACTTGAGGATCTCGGCCTCGGTGAGCCCCTCGCCCACGTCCGGCATCTTGAACTCGCGTACGGACGCTTCCGTCATCGTCGTCACGACCCTCTCCTCAGTACGCCAGGGCACGGTCGACGGCGTCGAGCACCCGGTCAAGGCCCGGAAGGTACTCCTCCTCCAGGCGGGCCGGCGGGTAGGGGGCGTGGTAGCCGCCGACCCTGAGGACCGGGGCCTCCAGGTGGTAGAAGCAGCGCTCGGTGATGCGCGCGGCGATCTCCGCGCCCGAACCGAAGAACACCGGCGCCTCGTGGACCACGACCAGCCGGCGGGTCTTCTCCACCGAGGCCTGGATCGAGTCGAAGTCCATCGGGGAGACGGACCGCAGGTCCAGGACCTCCAGCGACTTGCCCTCCTCGGCGGCCGCGTCGGCGGCCTCCTGGCAGAGCTTCACCATCGGGCCGTAGGCGACGAGGGTCAGGTCGGTGCCCTCGCGGACCACGCGGGCCTTGTGGAGCGGGCCGGGGATGGCCTCGGTGTTGACCTCGCCCTTGTCCCAGTAGCGGCGCTTGGGCTCGAAGAAGATCACCGGGTCGTCGCTCTGGATGGCCTGCTGCATCATCCAGTACGCGTCCGAGGAGTTGGAGGGGGAGACGATCTTCAGGCCCGCCACGTGCGCGAACAGCGCCTCCGGGGACTCGGAGTGGTGCTCGACCGCGCCGATGCCGCCGCCGTAGGGGATGCGGACGACGACCGGCATCTTGACCTTGCCCAGCGAGCGGGCGTGCATCTTGGCGAGCTGGGTGACGATCTGGTCGTACGCCGGGAAGACGAAGCCGTCGAACTGGATCTCCACCACCGGGCGGTAGCCGCGCAGCGCGAGGCCGATCGCGGTGCCGACGATGCCGGACTCCGCGAGGGGGGTGTCGATGACGCGGCTCTCGCCGAAGTCCTTCTGCAGGCCGTCGGTGACCCGGAAGACGCCGCCGAGCTTGCCGACGTCCTCGCCCATGATGAGGACCTTGGGGTCCGAATCCAGCGCGCGGCGCAGCGACTCGTTGATCGCCTTGGCCAGAGCCATCTTTTCCGCTGCCATGGTCAGACCCCCTCTACGTCCGCGAACGACGCCTGGTAGGCGGCGAACTGGGCTCGCTCCTCGTCGACGAGCGCATGCCCGTCCGCGTACACGTTCTCGAAGACGGCGAAGTTGTCCGGGTCCGGCATGGCCCGTACCGCTTCGCGCACTCGCCTGCCCAACGCCTCGGACTCGGCTTCGAGTTCCGCGAAAAATCCCTCGTCCGCGTGGTTTGAGGCCTCCAGGTACCGGCGAAGGCGCAGGATCGGGTCCTTCGCCTCCCAGGCCTCGCGCTCCTCGTCGGCCCGGTACTTGGTCGGGTCGTCGGAGGTGGTGTGGGCGCCCATCCGGTAGGTGTACGCCTCGACGAGCGTCGGGCCCTCGCCGCTGCGGGCACGCTCCAGCGCCCACTTGGTGACCGCGAGGCAGGCCAGCACGTCGTTGCCGTCGACCCGGACGCCGGGGAAGCCGAAGCCCTGGGCGCGCTGGTAGAGCGGGACGCGGGTCTGCTTCTCGGTGGGTTCGGAGATCGCCCACTGGTTGTTCTGGCAGAAGAACACGACCGGGGCGTTGTAGACCGCGGAGAAGGTGAACGATTCGGCGACGTCGCCCTGGCTGGAGGCGCCGTCGCCGAAGTAGGCGATCACCGCGCTGTCCGCGCCGTCCTTGGCGATGCCCATCGCGTAGCCGGTGGCGTGCAGCGTCTGGGAGCCGATGACGATCGTGTAGAGGTGGAAGTTGTTGCTGTTGGGGTCCCAGCCGCCGTGGTTGACGCCGCGGAACATGCCCAGCAGGTTGGTCGGGTCGACCCCGCGGCACCAGGCGACGCCGTGCTCGCGGTAGGTCGGGAAGACGTAGTCGTCCTCGCGGGTGGCGCGCCCGGAGCCGATCTGGGCGGCCTCCTGGCCGAGCAGGGACGCCCACAGGCCCAGCTCGCCCTGGCGCTGCAGGGCGGTGGCCTCGGCGTCGAAGCGGCGGGTGAGCACCATGTCGCGGTACAGGCCGCGCAGCTCCTCGGGGGTGATCCCGGCGACGTACGCGTCGTACTCGGCGTTCTTGACCCGCTTGCCCTCGGGGGTCAGCAGCTGGACGAGTTCGGGATCGGTGCTCTTCTTCGTGGTGCTGCGTGTGGTGGTGCGAGAGGCGGTGCTGGTGGTGGTGCGACTGGTGGTGCGAGTGGTGCGCTTGGTGCCGGCCTTGCTGCCGGTGGTACCGGCTTTGCCTGCGGCGCTGCGTCGCGGTTCGCTCGCGGCACTGCTGTCCACGGTCACGTGTGCTCCTCCGTCGGTCCGGCCCCCGGGGTTGCCGGGTGAACCAGTGCGGCTCACCTGCTTCCGACACCCGTGGCACGGGGTGTGTGCCACTCGGCCGGGAACAGGCGTGACAGGTGCCCCGGCGAGCGCCCTGCAACAAGCACGTTACCCAGTGCTCCACATTTCTGTGAAACCCCTCCTGACCTGCGTTTTTGCTTGGAAATCCAAGTACTTTTTGCTTGGGTTTCCTAGTAAATCGACGCGGGCCGGAAGGTCGCTGGTCAGAGCCTTGCAGGAGGCCGGAGCAACGGCACGTTATCCCGCCGCCCAGGGCCACGGGAAGACATCGAGGCGCCCGATCCGCTCGCCGGGCACCGAGCGCGGCGCCGTGACCCTACGCCTCGCGGCACACCCCCGGGGCGCATCTTTCGCACTTGCATTCGCCACGGTTCACCACGTGACCGAAAGCGACCATTGACGACTGCCTGTGATAACGCCCAGCTCACAGGGCTGACGCTTGCCCTAGCATCTGGCGCGTGCCGCGCTCATGTGTACCACCCCTCGTGCCCCACGCGCCCCCTCTGGGCCCCCTGCTCCGGCTGTACGCCGCCGGTTCCGCGCTCGCCTGCGAGCCTGTCGAACAGGGCCTGCTCAACCGCGGCTACCGCCTCTGCACCACCCGCGGCCGCTACTTCCTGAAGCACCACTTCGACCCGGACACCGCCGACCCGGCCGCCATCGAGCGACGTCATCTGGCCACCCTGCGACTGGCGGCCCTCGGCGTCCCGGTCGCCCCGCCCCTGGCCCACCGCGACGGCCGTACGGTCGCCGTCGTGGGCGGCCACGCCTACGCGCTGCACCCCTGGATCGACGGCCGGCACCGGCACGGCGGACAGCTCACACGCGGGGAGTGCGCGCGGCTCGGCGCGCTCCTCGGCGCCGTGCACGCCTGCCTGGAGTGTGTGATGCCGCCCACGGGGCGCACCCGCCCGGCCACCAGCCCGCATCCGGTCGAGAGCGCCGACCCCGCCGACACCTTCGCGCTCATCGACGACCTGCTCGCCCACGTCAGCCGGCACCGCCCCGCCGACGCCTTCGACGAACTCGCCCGCCACCGGCTGCTCGAACGCCGTGCGCTTCTGGAGCAGCACGCCGGCCGGCGCCCCCCGCGCGGCGCCTCGGTGGGCTGGGTGCACGGCGACTTCCACCCGTTCAACCTGCTCTACAAGGACGACGCGCCCGCCGCGATCGTCGACTGGGACCGGCTCGGGGTGCAGCCCCGCGCGGAGGAGGCCGTACGCGCGGCCGTGATCTTCTTCGTCCGCTCGGCGGGAGCGCTCGACCTGCGGAAGGTGCGGGCGTACGCGCGCGCGTACCGGCGCGCGGCCGGGGCCACGCCCTCGGAGCTCGCGGCGGCCGTGCACCGCGTGTGGTGGGAGCGGCTCAACGACTTCTGGATGCTGCGCTGGCACTACGAGCGCGGCGACACCCGCGCGGACCCCCAGTTCCCGGCCGCCTCGGCGCTCGCCGTGTGGTGGACCCGGGAGTACGACGCGGTGTGCGACGCCTTCGTCCAGTAGCCGGTAGCCGGTAGCCAGTGACCGGTAGCCGGTAGCGGCTGGTCAGCCGAAGGGCGTCGCTGTCCTTCAACCGCCGCCCAGGCCGGTGCCCTCGATGGTGTTGCCGCCGTCGCCGCTGCCGCCGTCCGTACCCGTCGTGTCGGAGGGCTGTCCCTCCGGCGAGCTCGCGGTGTCGGTCGGCTGCGAGGCGCTCGCCGTGTCACTCGGCTCGTCGCTCGGCTCGCTGCTCTGCGTCTCGGACGGGGTGTACGACGGGGTCGACGACGGCGTGTAGCCGGAGTTGTCGTCGCTGCCCGTGCCGCTGGTGTCGGTCTCCGTGTCCGTGGCGGTGTCGCTGGCCTCGTCGGACGGGCTCGCGCTGGCGGTCTCGTCCTTGGTGGTCTGCGAGGTGGTCGGCGACTGCGTCGTACCGGTGCCGCCGTCGCCGCCGCCACCGCCCTTGTTCAGCGCCAGGGCGACACCCGCCGCGATGGCGATCACCGCGAGGACGGCCAGGATCCAGAGCTTGCCGCGGCCGCTGCCCTGGTTGCCGTGCCCCTCGAAACCGCCGTCGTCGCCGCCTCCGTAGCCGCCCGGCAGGATCGGCTGCGGGATCTGGGTGGTCCCGGCGGCGGCCGTCGGGTGCGGCATCACGGTCGTACCGGCGAAACCGGCCGCCGGGGTGTGCCGGCCGTCGTGCACGGATACCGGGCCGGTGTTCCAGGTGCCGGTGTGGCTGCCCTGGTCGTACAGCATCTGCAGGCCGTACTGGACCAGGCCGCGCATCTCCTCGGCGGTCTGGAAGCGGTCGTCGGGCTCCTTGGCGAGCGAGCGCATGACCAGGCCGTCCAGCTCCGGCGGGGCGGCGCCCTCGGAGCTCTGGGACGGCGGCACCGGGATGTCCTGGACGTGCTGGTAGACCACGGCCAGCGGAGTCTCGCCGATGAACGGGGGCCGCAGGGCGAGGAGTTCGTAGAGCAGGCAGCCGGTGGCGTACAGGTCGGAGCGGTGGTCGACGGCCTTGCCGAGCGCCTGCTCCGGGGAGAGGTACTGGGGCGTGCCCATGACCATGCCGGTCTGCGTCATCGTCGTGGACGCGCCGTGCAGGGCGCGGGCGATGCCGAAGTCCATCACCTTGACGGCGCCGTTGTGCGTGATGATCACGTTGGCGGGCTTGATGTCGCGGTGCACGATGCCGTGCTGGTGCGAGTAGGCCAGCGCCTCAAGGACCCCGGAGACGATGATCAGGGCCTGCTCGGGTCCCGGCGCCTGGGCGTCGATCAGCAGCTCACGGATGGTCCGGCCCTCGACCAGCTCCATCACGATGTACGGCACGGACTGGCCGCCGACGACGTCCTCGCCGGAGTCGTACACCGCCACGATCGCATGGTGGTTGAGCCCGGCGACCGACTGGGCCTCGCGCGTGAAACGGGCCTTGGAGACCGGGTCCTCGGCGAGGTCGGCGCGGAGCAGCTTCACGGCCACGGTGCGGCCGAGCCGTACGTCCTCGGCCGCGAACACCTCGGCCATGCCGCCCCGGCCGAGGCGGTGGGTCAGCCGGTAGCGGCCGTCGCCGACCAGACCTCCGTTGCCCCACAGCTCAGGCGAGTCAGACATACCGCCGCCAGTCGCCTCGGGGTCGGACGGGCCCTGGGCGCTGTGCGTCTGTGCCATCGGTCCTCGCCGTCGTTTCTGCCCGCGGTGCGCGCGGTGTTGTCACGGTCTCCGTCGGCCACGCTACAGCCTCCGCGCAACCCGTCGGTCCGGGATCCGGCCCGTGGACGGACCGGCCATCAAACCCGTACCACGCACTCTCGTGCAAATTCTGTGTACCGGACGTACGGCCGCTGTAACGCTTCCGCGACTCTTCCTTCGCGTACGGTCACGGAACGGGCACCGTGCTTGACGTGTCAGTGCCCTCCGGCAGACTTGGCCGGGAATGGGACATTCGATCAACAAGGGTGCCTGAGTGCCGGGCGGGGGACGGGGAAAATGAGCCAGGACGGCGCACGCGGCCGTTATACGGGGTGGGCTCTGGCCGGTGGCCGCTACCAGCTGCGCGACCTGCTCGGCGAGGGCGGCATGGCCTCCGTGCACCTGGCGTACGACGCGGTCCTGGACCGCCAGGTCGCGATCAAGACCCTGCACACCGAACTCGGCCGGGAACAGGCCTTCCGCGAGCGCTTCCGCCGCGAGGCCCAGGCAGTGGCCAAGCTCACGCACACCAACATCGTCTCCGTCTTCGACACCGGCGAGGACGAGTTGGACGGCTCGACGATGCCGTACATCGTCATGGAGTACGTCGAGGGCCGCCCGCTCGGCTCGGTGCTGGAGGAAGACGTACGGCAGCACGGCGCGATGCCCGCCGACAAGGCGCTGAGGATCACCGCCGACGTGCTGGCCGCGCTGGAGATCAGCCACGAGATGGGGCTGGTCCACCGCGACATCAAGCCCGGCAACGTGATGACGACCAAGCGCGGGGTCGTCAAGGTGATGGACTTCGGCATCGCCCGCGCCATGCAGTCCGGGGTCACCTCGATGACCCAGACCGGCATGGTCGTCGGCACCCCGCAGTACCTCTCCCCGGAGCAGGCACTGGGCCGGGGCGTGGACGCCCGCTCCGACCTCTACTCGGTCGGCATCATGCTGTTCCAGCTGGTCACCGGGCGGCTGCCGTTCGACGCGGACTCGCCGCTGGCCATCGCCTACGCGCACGTCCAGGAGGAGCCGGTCGCTCCCTCCTCGATCAACCGTGCCCTTCCGCCGGCCGTGGACGCGCTGGTCGCCCGCGCGCTGAAGAAGAACCCGAACGAGCGCTTCCCGACCGCCGAGTCCATGCGCGACGAGTGCCTGCGGGTCGCCGCCTCGCTCCAGCCGGCCGCGCCGAGCATCGTCCCGGGCATCCCGCCGACGCAGAGCGGCGCCGGAGTCGGCTCCGCCGTGTTCCCGCCGGTCGGCCAGGCCACGCCGGCGCCTCCCGGGCCGCTGCAGACGCCGTACCAGCCGACACCGGCCCCGGCCCCGGCTCCGCACCCGTACGGCACTCCGGCCCCGGCGTACGGCTATCCGCAGCAGGCGGGGTACCGGACTCCGGCCGGGTACGCCCAGCCGGCGCCGTCGACGCCGCCCCCGTACAACATCACGCCCCAGGCGCCTTCCGGAGGTGCCGGTGGTGGCGCGGGTGGTGGTGGCGGGAAGAGCAACCGGCCGGTGGTCATCGGGTCGATCGCGGTGTCCCTGGTCGCGGTGATCGGCCTGATCGTCGCGCTGGCGCTGAACACCGGCGGCGATGGCGACACCGGCGGCAGCGATGGCAGTGGTGGCAGCACCGCGAGCACCTCGGCCTCGCACGCGTCGGGCTACCGCGGTCCCGACACCTCGAAGACCATCGAGAAGACCGAGTGCACCGAACCGCAGGAGTCCTACGACGACCCGGACAAGATCCAGGTCCCGGACTTCAAGTTCAAGTACATCAAGTCGGTCAAGGAGTGCTTCCAGGCCGCCGGATGGCAGATGAAGATCGTCTCCGTGGACGAGAACACGTACGGCGACGGCACGATCATGGAGCAGTTCCCGTCCTCCGGCACGGACGTCGCCCCGAAGGACATGCCGACCATCGAGCTCAAGGTGTCGACCGGCAACCCGGCGACCGGCTGACGCGAGGCGCAGCAGAACGCGAGGCGCAGTAGAAAGGGCCCGGCTGGTCGTACGCCGGGCCCTTCGCCGTCTCGGAAGTCTCAGGGGTGTCTAGAGATACGGCCCGCCGGAGCGGCCGGCCGGGCCGTGCTCCTCGCCCTCGTGGCCGACGCCCGGCGGCAGCGCGCGCCGCATCTGCTCCAGCTGGGCCCGGGCGGCCATCTGCTGGGCGAACAGAGTGGTCTGGATCCCGTGGAACAGTCCCTCCAGCCAGCCCACCAACTGAGCCTGCGCGATACGCAGTTCCGCGTCGGAGGGAGTCGAGTTCTCGGTGAACGGCAGGGACAGCCGCTCCAGCTCCTCCACCAGCTCCGGTGCCAGGCCGTCCTCCAGCTCCTTCACGGAGCTGGCGTGGATCTCCTTGAGCCGGACCCGGCTGGCCTCGTCGAGGGGAGCCGCGCGCACCTCCTCCAGGAGCTGCTTGATCATGCTGCCGATCCGCATGACCTTGGCAGGCTGCTCCACCATCTCCGTCACCGGGATCTCGCGGGAGTCCTCGTCCCCGTTGCCGCCGCCGAGTGCCATCCCGTCCTGGCCCACGACCAGGATCTGCGGATTCTCGGGCGACCGTTCGTTCCTCGGCATCTCCATGCCGCCATTCTCTCGCACCCGTACACCTCACCACCGTGGTGCCCCCCATGGGGGCTGATCCACCTTTCGGATCCGGCCCGGACCGGCCGTAGCCCCATCGGTCGAATCAGAAATGCCGGGTTTGCCATCGAATGTGAGGCTGGTGTGCGTCGGCCTGACGACGACTGTGCTCCAGGAGGTCACCGACGTGACTCCAAGGCTGCGACTCCCCCGCGCCGGTACCCGGCCGCCCGCGGCGCGCGAACGGTCCCTCGGCGGCGGACGGCTCGTGCCCGGCCGTCTGCTCCCCGGCCGTCTGCCGCCCCTCCGTCTGCTGCCCGTCCGTCTCCTGCTCGTCCTCGCGGCGGTCCTGCTGCCGTGCGACACCGCTGTCGCGTACGACCCCGAGCCACTGCCCTCGGACTCCGCCAGCGCCTCGGCCACCCCCGAGCCCTCGCTGGCCGGCACGCTGGCCGGTGAGGGCCGGATGCGACCGGGGCGGCCCCAGGGACCGGCGACGAAGGTCGAGAGCCAGGACGCCGACGACCCCGACGACGAGGGGACGGCGACAGAGCCTGCGTTCAGCGGAGCCGAAAGCCCAGCGGGGACCTCCACACAGCCGCCCCGGGAGGCCGTCCTGGCCCCCACCGCGGCCCAGACCCAGCCGCACCCCGCCGGCCAGGCCATGGGCACCGGTCAGGACGACGACACCGAGCCCATGCTGCACATCCTTCCCCTCGGCAGCGGCCTGGTCCTGATCGGCCTCGGGCTCGGCCTCGCCTTCCTCGGCCTGCGGATACGGCGGGGATAGCCCGGGGACGGGGCGTTACCGGGTGACCAGCAGAACCTTGCCGATGTGCTCGCTGGCCTCGACCACCCGCTGGGCCTGTGCCGCGTCCGCCATCGGCAGTTCCCGGTCGACGACCGGGCGGACATGGCCCTGGGCGATCAACGGCCACACATGCTCCTGCACCGCCGCGACGATGGTCGTCTTCTCGGCGAGCGGCCGGGCGCGCAGCGAGGCCGCGGTGATCGCGGCCCGCTTGCTGAGCAGCGCACCGATGTTCAGCTCACCCTTGACACCGCCCTGCATACCGATGATCGCGAGCCGCCCGTTGACCGCGAGCGCCCGCACGTTCCGGTCCAGGTACTTGGCGCCCATGTTGTCGAGGATGACGTCGGCCCCCGCGCCGTCGGTGGCCTGCTTCACCTCGGCGACGAAGTCCTGCTCGCGGTAGTTGACGAGGATGTCCGCGCCCAGCTCGGCGCAGAAGTCCAGCTTCTCCTTCGTACCCGCGGTGACCGCGACCCTGGCGCCGATCGCCTTGCCCAGCTGGATCGCCATGGTGCCGATGCCGCTGGAGCCGCCGTGCACGAGAAGGTTCTCGCCGGGGCGCAGGTGGGCGATCATGAAAACGTTCGACCAGACCGTGCAGGCCACCTCGGGCAGCGCGGCGGCCTGCTTCAGGTCCACGCCCTCGGGCACCGGCAGCAGCTGCCCGGCCGGCACGGCGACCTTCTCGGCGTAGCCACCGCCCGCGAGCAGTGCGCACACCTCGTCGCCGACCGACCAGCCGGAGACGCCGGGGCCGAGCGCGGCGATCCGCCCGGAGCACTCCAGACCGGGGTACGGGGAGGCGCCCGGCGGCGGGCTGTAGTTGCCCTGCCGCTGCAGGATGTCGGCACGGTTGACGGCGCTGGCCACCACCTCGACCAGCACTTCGCCCTCACCGGGCACCGGATCGGGAACCTCGTCCCACACCAGCGCCTCGGGCCCACCGGGTTCGGGAATCGTGATCGCATACATGCGGCCGACGCTACTCCCCGCCCGTCCGGACCCCGCTGGTGACGCCCCCGGCTGCTCGCCCGGTCAGGCGCGGGGCAGCGGTCGTACGTCCGGCGCGATCCGGGTGCCCGGCGAGGCCCGCACGATCGTGATCAGCCGGTCCGCCGGCTCGATCGTGCCGACGGCCGGATCGTCGTACCCGAGCATCCGGTGTCCGCGTACGACGCTCACCACCAGGTCGGCCGTCTCGCGAGGGGTCTTGCCGACCTCGGCCTTGACCGCCGGACGTTCCACGAGGTCCAGGCCGCTGCCCTGCTGGATGAGGTCCTCCATGACCATGCCGGCGGCCGGGCTGAGCACGGACAGCCCGAGGAGCCGCCCGGCGGCGCTGGCGCTGGTGATGACGGCATCGGCGCCGGACTGTTTGAGCAGCGGCGCGTTCTCCTCCTCGCGGACCGCGGCCACGATCTTCGCGGCCTTGTTGAGCTGCCGGGCAGTCAGGGTCACCAGCACAGCCGTGTCATCACGCTGGGTCGCGATGATGATCTGCCGGGCCCGCTGCACCTCGGCCCGCTTCAGCACATCGCTGCGGGTCGCGTCGCCCATGACCCCCGCGTATCCGTCGGCGGTGGCCGCCTCGATCACCTTGGAGCTCGGGTCGACCACGACCACCTGCTCCGCCTTCAGCCCGGTCGCACAGACGGTCTGGATCGCCGACCGCCCCTTCGTCCCGAACCCGACGACGACGGTGTGATCCCGCAAGGCGGACCTCCAGCGGTTCAGGCGCCATTCCTCCCGGGTGCGTTCGGTGAGGACTTCGAGCGTGGTGCCGACCAGGATGATCAGGAACAGCACGCGCAGGGGCGTGATGACGAAGATGTTGGTGAGCCGCGCACCGTCGCTGACGGGGGTGATGTCTCCGTAGCCGGTGGTGGAGAGGGTGACGGTCGCGTAGTAGAAGGCGTCGAGGAGGTCGACGGAGCCGTCGGAGTTGTCGGTGTAGCCGTCGCGGTCGGCGTAGACGATCAACGCGGTGGCGACCAGCACCAGCAGGGCCATGGACAGCCGTTTGGCGACCTGGCGGATCGGGCGCTCCACCACTTTCGTCGGGAGTTTCACCCGATGGGTCACCAGGTGTTCGTCCGCCTGGCGGGCGATGGCGTCCTGGCCCGGAAGTTTCACGTGAAACACACTCCGACGCCCGCGGCCGCCCACGGCAGGTCAAGGAGTTCCGTCTCCTCACCCTGCTGTGCTCCGCCCGGCGGCACGACCGCGAGCGCGTCGGCGGCGGCGATGCCACGGAGCATGGCCGGGCCGTTGTAGTGCAGCGGGATCGCGGTGTCGCCCCGCAGGACGACCGGGACGAGCCGAGTGTCGTACGGATGTCCGTGCGTCGCTTCTGCCAGCGGCACCGCATACGGCTCGGGGGCCGGGTGGGCGGCGAGGGTACGCAGGAGGGGTTCGGCGAGGGTGAGCAGGCCGGAGACGGCGGCGAGCGGGTTGCCGGGGAGGCCGACGAGGTGCTGGTTCTGCTTGATGCGGGCCAGCAGCATGGGGTGGCCGGGGCGCACCTTGACGCCGTCGACGAGGAGTTCGGCGCCGATGCGCTCCAGGGTGGGGTGGATGTGGTCGACCGGCCCGGAGGCGGTGCCGCCCGTGGTGACGACGAGATCGGCTGTCGAGGAGGTGATCGCCTTGTACAGGGCCTTGGCGTCGTCACCGAGCCGGCGTACGGCGGTGACCTCGGCGCCGAGCGCGCGCAGCCAGGGCGGCAGCATCGGGCCGAGCGCGTCCCGGATGAGCCCGTCGTGCGGGAGCCCCTCGGTCAGCAACTCGTCGCCCAGGATCAGGACTTCGACGCGGGGGCGGGGGACCGCGGTGACGGTGTCGTATCCGGCGGCGGCGGCGAGGCCGAGGACGGCCGGGGTGGCCAGGGTGCCGACGGGCAGCAACTGGTCGCCGCTACGGCACTCCTGACCGCGCGGGCGGATGTCCTGGCCGTGGACCATCTCACGGGTGGGGTGCAGTCGGCCCTGGGCGTCGAGACGGCCGTGCTCGCTGCGCAGCACCGCGGTGGTGTCCGCAGGGATCCGGGCGCCGGTGGCGATGCGGACCGCCTCGCCGTCGGTGAGCGGCTCGGGCTGCGCGTGCCCGGCCAGCACACCCTCCTCGCGTACGTCCCAGGGGCCGGGGCCGGCGACCGCCCAGCCGTCCATCGCGGAGGTGTCGAAGGAGGGCAGGTCGGTGAGCGCGTTCAGCGGGACGGCGAGGGTCAGTCCGAGGGCGTCGGCCAGCGGTACGGAGACGGGGACCCGGCGGGCGCCGGACCGGGCGGCGCGGGCGGCGGTCTCGCGGGCCTGGGGCCAGGGGGTGGCGCGGTGGCGGTGCGCCGACGGTCCGCCGTGGGCGTGCTCGCCCTGGGCGTGCGCGCCGCGGTGGGTGGGCGCGGCGGTCGCGTCCTGCCGGGGCTCCCTGGGCTCTCTCACGAGGGCGAGCGCCTCCTCGACGTCGAGATCGTCGTCGGTGTCCGCGGCGGCGGATGTGCCGGCCCGGGTACCGGGGGCGGTCACCGGCCGGGCCCGGGGGCAGGGCTGCCGGGGCCCGGCTTGTCGGAGCCCGGCCCGTCGGCGGCAGGCTTCTCGGCGGCGGGCTTCTCACCGACGGGCTTCTCGGCGGCAGGCTTCTCGCCAGCGGGCTTCTCGCCGGCGGTGTTCGCCTCTTCCGCCCAGCGCAGGGCGAGCGCGGCGGCCTTGTGGGCCGCCTCGGCGACCGCCTTGGGGCCGCCCTTGCCCTGTGCGGCCGCGTAGCCGACGAGGAAGGTGGTCAGCGGGGCGGCGGGACGGGCCACGCCGTGCGCGGCGTCCCGGGCCAGGTCGAGCAGGACGTGCGTGTCGACGTCCAGGTCGATGCCCAGCTCGTCCTTGACTGCGGAGATCCATTCATCCAACACGTGCCCATGCTCCCTGATGCGTGCCCTGGCGTCGGCGATGTCGTCCCAGGTGTCGCAGTCGAAGGACGCGAGGGGGTCCGGGACGCGGGTGAGGTCCAGTGCGGCGGTCAGGCGCCGCAGCGGGAGGCCGGTGAGGCCGTTGTCGCCGCCGTTGCCGTTGCCTTCGGCGAGGGCCGCGAGGGTGTGGCGGAGTGCGGTGGTGCGGTAGGCCGCGACGAGGGGCTGGTCCCTGCCGTCGGCGTCGGTGAGCAGCGCGGCATCCGCACCGGAGGCGCGGAGGGCCGACAACAGGCGCTCCACGGTTGCCTCTTCGAGGAACGGGAGGTCTGCCGACAGTACGACCGCGCAGTCGGCGGTGGTGTGACGCAGGCCGGCGTCGAGGGCGGCGACCGGGCCGCCGCCCGGGGGGTTCTCGCGGGTCCAGCGGACCGGGCGGGAAGTGGGGCGGGGGGCCGCCACGACGACGGTCCGCCGTGCGCCGGCGCAGGCCGCGAGGACGCGGTCGAGGAGGGGGCGGCCGCCTACCCGGACGGAGGGCTTGTCGGCCCCGCCGAGGCGCCTGGCGGCACCGCCGGCCAGCACGATCGCGTCGTAGGGCGGGGGGTCGGTGGCGGTCACCTTTCGAGTATGGGGGGCGTTCTGATCACGGGGAACCGATGGGAGGCGTGGGATCCGCAGGGTGTGGTTGCGGATGTGCGCCCAAGGGACGGGGGTGTGGCGGCCCTGCGCGAGTGCGGGTCGTGGGGTTGATCGCGTCCACGCGGCGGAGCCGCATATTGATACAGCCCCGCGCCCCTTCAGGCAGGGGCGCTCAGAGCGTCCTGAGAAGCACCGCCGGTTGCTCCACGCAGTCGGCCACGTACCTCAGGAAGCCGCCCGCCGTGCCGCCGTCGCACACCCGGTGGTCGAAGGTCAGGGACAGCTGGACGACCTGGCGGACCGCCAGCTCGCCCTCGTGGACCCAGGGCTTCGGGACGATGCGGCCCACGCCGAGCATCGCCGCCTCGGGGTGGTTGATGATCGGGGTGGAGCCGTCCACGCCGAAGACGCCGTAGTTGTTCAGGGTGAAGGTGCCGCCGGTGAGGTCCGTGGGGGTGAGCTTGCCGGCGTGGGCCGACTCGGTCAGGCGAGCGAACTCCGCCGTCAGGGACTCGGCGTCGCGGGCCTGGGCGTCGCGGACGACGGGGACGACCAGGCCGCGCT
This sequence comes from Streptomyces sp. GbtcB6, assembly GCF_019091475.1. NCBI lineage: Bacteria > Bacillati > Actinomycetota > Actinomycetes > Kitasatosporales > Streptomycetaceae > Streptomyces > Streptomyces sp. GbtcB6. Next base: position 119,443 of record NZ_JAGXJL010000004.1, read on the forward strand.
CCGTCTGGGCGGCGAAGCCCAGGTGGACGTGGTCGAGCTGGACGATCTCGCGGGCCTCGACGTCGACGTAGGAGTTCAGCTCGGGATGGCGGGCCAGGGCGGCCGTGCAGATCCGGGCGAGGAGTGCGAGGAGGGAGATCTTCGGGCCCGCCGCCGCGTTCATCGCGGTGCGGGCACGCATCAGCTCGGTCGCGTCGGCGTCCACCCAGCAGGTCGCGTCGGGGATCTCCCGGCGGCTGCGGGAGAGCTTGTCGGCGACCGCGCCGCGGATGCCCTTGAGGGGGGTGCGGGTGCCGGAGGGAGCCGTCGAGGGAGTGGGCGCGGTCCGGGGGGCGGCGGCGCGGGCCGCGCTGACCCGCAGGGCGTCCTCGACGTCGGCGCGCAGGATCAGGCCGTCGGGGCCCGAGCCGGACAGCCGGCGCAGGTCCAGGTCGTTGTCCCGGGCGAGGCGGCGGACCAGGGGGGAGATCACCGGGACGGGGCCCTCGGTGAGCGGAGAGGGCAGTGCGGGCACCTGCGCGTGGGGGGCCGCTTCCGCGACGGCGGCGTGCGGTGCCGGTTCCGGGGCGGCACCCCGGTCGGCTGTGCCGTTGGCCCGCTCCGGGGCGGTGTTGCGGATGCGTCGGCGGCGCGCCGGAGGCGTCCCCGTGCCGTATCCCACCAGGACGTTGCCGGAGCCCTCCGCCTCGGGGACCGTGGTGGCCTCGCCGACGGCGACCGTCAGGAGCGGGGCGCCGACGGGCAGTTCGGTGCCCTCCTCGCCGAAGCGGGCGGTGACCACACCGCCGTAGGGGCAGGGGACCTCGACCATCGCCTTGGCCGTCTCGACCTCGACGACCGGCTGGTCGATCGCGACGACCTCGCCCACCTGGACCAGCCAGGTGACGATCACCGCCTCGGTGAGCCCCTCCCCGAGGTCGGGCAGTTTGAACTCCAGCACCTGTGCCATCAGCCCTCGGCCTCCCACTGCAGACGCGCCACCGCGTCCAGGATGCGGTCGACGCCGGGCAGGTGGTGGCGCTCCAGCATCGGCGGCGGGTAGGGAATGTCGAACCCGGCCACGCGCAGCACCGGCGCCTCCAGATGGTGGAAGCAGCGCTCGGTCACGCGTGCCGCGATCTCCCCTCCCGGTCCGCCGAACCCGCCCGACTCGTGTACGACGACCGCGCGCCCGGTGCGCCGTACCGAGGCGCAGACCGTCTCGTCGTCGAACGGCACCAGGGAGCGCAGGTCGACGACTTCGAGGTCCCAGCCCTCCGCCTGGGCGGCCTCGGCGGCTTCGAGGCAGACCGGTACGGACGGGCCGTAGGTGATGAGCGAGGCGCTGCGTCCTGTGCGGCGCACCACCGCGCGGCCGATGGGTTCAACGTCCGTCGGGTGCTCGGGGTTCCAGGTGTCCTTGGACCAGTACAGGCGCTTGGGTTCGAGGAAGACGACCGGGTCGTCGGAGGCGATGGCCCGGCGCAGCAGGCCGTAGGCGTCGGCGACGGTGGCGGGGGTGACGACGTGCAGGCCGGGGGTGGCCATGTAGTAGGCCTCGGAGGAGTCACTGTGGTGCTCGACGCCGCCGATGCCGCCGCCGTAGGGGACGCGGACGGTGATCGGGAGGGGCATCCGGCCGCGGGTGCGGTTGCGCATCCGCGAGACATGGCTGATGAGTTGTTCGAAGGCGGGGTAGGCGAAGGCGTCGAACTGCATCTCCACGACCGGGCGCAGTCCGTACATGGCCATGCCGACGGCGGTGCCGAGGATGCCGGCCTCGGCGAGGGGGGTGTCGGTGCAGCGGGCCTCGCCGAACTCCTTGGCGAGGCCGTCGGTGACCCGGAAGACCCCGCCGAGGGTGCCGACGTCCTCGCCCATGACGTGCACGGCGGGGTCGGCGGCCATGGCGTCCCGCAGCCCGCGCGTGAGTGCCTGCGCCATGGTGGCGGGCTTGACGGCGACGGTCGTCATCGGTGGCCGCCTTCCTGGTCCTGCTGCTCGGCCTCCAGCTCGGCGCGGAGCAGGGCGCGCTGTTCGCGCAGTTGCGTGGTGGTCTCGGCGTACACCTGGTCGAAGAGGTGCATGGGGTCGAGTTCGGGGTCGCGGTTCATGCGTTCGCGCAGGTCGGCGGCCATTGTCTCGGCGTCCTCGCGGGCGCGCCGGACGGTGTCCTCGTCGAGCAGGCCACGGTCGGTCAACTCGCGCTCAAGCAGCAGGATCGGGTCGTGGTCGCGCCAGGTGTCTACCTCGGCGCCGCCGCGGTAGCGGGTGGCGTCGTCGGCGTTGGTGTGGGCGTCGATCCGGTAGGTGACCGCCTCGACCAGGGTCGGGCCGCCACCCTCGCGCGCATGCCGTACGGCACCGGCGAGGACCTCGTGCACGGCGGCCGCGTCGTTGCCGTCGACCAGGCGGCCCGGCATGCCGTATCCGACGGCCTTGTGGGCCAGGGAGGGGGCGGCGGTCTGCTTGGCGAGCGGGACGGAGATGGCGAAGCCGTTGTTCTGGACCAGGAAGACGACCGGGGCCTGCCAGACGGCGGCGAAGTTCAGGGCCTCGTGGAAGTCGCCCTCGCTGGTGCCGCCGTCGCCGACCATGGCGAGCGCGACCACGTCGTCGCCCTTGAGGCGGGCCGCGTGGGCGAGGCCGACGGCGTGCGGGAGCTGGGTGGCGAGGGGGGTGGAGAGGGGGGCCACGCGGTGGGCGTAGGGGTCGTAGCCGGTGTGCCAGTCGCCGCGCAGCAGGGTGAGCGCCTCGACGGGGTCCACGCCCCGGGCGATCACCGCGAGGGTGTCCCGGTAGCTGGGGAAGAGCCAGTCGCGCTCTTCGAGGGCGAGTGCGGCGGCGACCTCGCAGGCTTCCTGGCCGGTGCTGGAGGGGTAGACGGCGAGGCGGCCCTGTTTGGTGAGGGCGGTCGCCTGGGCGTTGTACCTGCGGCCGCGCACGAGCTGGGTGTACAGCCGGCGCAGCAGCTCCGGGTCGGCCTTGGCGGCCGACTCCGTCCCGAGGACGCGGTACGGGCGCTCGTCGGGCAGCAGCGGCGCGGGGTCCGTCCGGGGCTGCCAGGCGGGCGGCGGCGACGGGCGGTATGCGCCGCGCTGCTCCATGACCGTCATGACGGCACCTCCTCATGGGGGTGGCTACGGGAGACGGATCGCCTGTGACCCGTCCCACCTACCGATTGTTCGGTCGTCGGCACATTTTGGCTACAGGCGGCTCCAGGCTGTGGACAAACGGTTCTCCACAGCCTGGAATGAACGCAGTACGTCCATGGTAGGGAGGCGGGGGGACATGGCACCTGAACAAATGGCCGAGGGGCCGCAGGACCGTGCCGCGCTGCCGCCCGCGCGCCCGCTGGACGCCATCGATCAGGACATCCTGCAGATCCTCCAGGCGGACGGCCGGGCATCGATACGGTCGGTCGCCGAACGCGTCCATGTCTCGCGCGCCAACGCCTACGCGCGTATCAACCGGCTCATCGAGGACGGGGTGATCCGCGGTTTCGGCGCCCGCGTGGACCATGAGCGGGCCGGCCAGGGCACCTCGGCCTACATCACGCTGAAGATCGTCCAGAACAGCTGGCGCACGGTCCGCGAGCAGCTCCGACAGCTGCCCGGCGCCTCCCACATCGCCCTCGTGGGCGGGGACTTCGACGTACTGCTCCTCGTGCACACGCCCGACAACCGGGCGCTGCGCGAGCTGGTGCTCACCCGGCTCCAGGCCATCCCCGAGGTGCTCAGCAGCCGCACGCTGCTGGTGTTCGAGGAGGAGGACCTGGAGCCGCAGGGCTGAGGTCAGTGCGCGCGCAGTCCGGAGAAGGCGAGCCGGACGACCGCTTCGGAGACCTCGCGCTCGCTCATGCCGTGTCCGTTCGGGCGGTACCACTCCACGATCGAGTTGACCATGCCGAAGACCAGCCGGGTGGCGAGGCGCACCTCGACGTCACTGCGTATGTCCCCCTCGGCGGCGGCCGCCTTCAGCAGGTCGGCGACCCGGTGGTCGAAGTCCCGGCGCCGCTCCAGCGCCCACCGCTCGGTGTCGGTGTTGCCGCGCACCCGCAGCAGCAGCGTCACATACGGCAGTTCGGTGATCAGCACCTCGACCATGCGCCGTACGACATGCTCCAGGCGGTCGGCGGCGGGGCCCACGCACGCGTGCTCCTCGTCGAGGATCCCGAACAGGCCGTCCAGAGCCCGGCTGACCGCGCGGCGCAGCAGCTCCTCCTTGCCGGAGACGTGGTGGTAGATCGACGACTTGGAGATGCCCGCCGCCTTGGAGAGGTGCTCCATGGAGGTGCCGTCGTAGCCGCGCTCGTTGAAGACCTGGACGGCCACCGAGAGCAGGGTCTCGGGGGTGTAGGTGTCGCGCTTGGCGGTGGTCATGAGGCGCCCTCCCGCTTCTCGGTGGCGTAGGCGTGGCGGTAGAGCGCGAGGGAGGGCGCGTAGCGGCCGCTCGGATCGCGCAGGTGCAGGTCGTCGAGGAGGTCGTAGGCGAAGTCGCGGCCGAGGCGGCGGCTCCACTCGAAGGGGCCGAGCGGGTAGTTGACGCCCAGGCGCATCGCGGTGTCGATGTCCTCCTCGGTGGCGACGCCCTTGGCGACGGCGTCGTGCGCGAGGTCGACGATCCGGGCGACCGTGCGGGCGACGATCATGCCGGGGACGTCGCCGATGAGGCTGACCTGCTTGCCGAGCGCCTGGAAGAGACCGATGGCCTCGCTGATCGTCTGCGGCAGGGTGTCGTGTCCGGCGGACAGGGCGATGCGGGTGGCGCGGCGGTAGTCGAGGGCGAGGTCGAAGTAGACGACGTCCCGGAACTCCACCGAGGTCTGGCCGTCGGCGAGGACCAGCTGGCCGCCGCTGGGCAGCACCAGGCGGGTGCCGTGGTCCTCGTCCTCCTCACGGACCTGGATGCCCGCCTCGCGGATCATCGCGAGCACTTCGGCGGCGGGGCCCAGGTCACCCTCGGCGACGACGTAGGCGGGCCGGTCGGCGGGCTCGGCGGTGTGCGGCTCGACGGGCTCGGCGTCGTCCGCGTAGTCGTACCAGCCGTGCCCGGTCTTGCGGCCGAGACGGCCGGACTCGACCAGCCGGCGCTGGGACAGGGAGGGCGTGAAGCGGACGTCCTGGAAGAAGGCCTGCCACACGGAGTGCGTGACGGACTCGTTGACGTCCTGGCCGATCAGGTCGGTCAGTTCGAAGGCGCCCATCCGGAAGCCGCCGCTCTCGCGCAGCACCGCGTCGATGGTCGCCGGGTCGGCGGCCTGCGCCTCGTGGACCGCGAAGGCCTCGGCGTAGAAGGGCCGCGCGATGCGGTTGACGATGAAGCCGGGGGTGTCCGCGCAGGCGACCGGCGTCTTGCCCCAGGAGCGTGCGGTCTCGTACGCGCGCGTGGCCGACGTGACGTCGGTGGCGAACCCGGAGACGACCTCCACCAGCGGCAGCAGCGGGGCCGGGTTGAAGAAGTGCAGGCCGACCAGGCGGGAGGCGCTGCGCAGGGCGCCGCCGATGGCCGTCACCGACAGGGACGAGGTGTTGGTGGCGAGCAGACAGTCCTCGCCGACGATGTCCTCCAGGGCCCGGAAGAGCTCCTGCTTGGCCTCCAGCCGCTCCAGGACGGCCTCCACGACCAGCGTGCAGTCGGCGAACTCGGTGAGCTCGCCGGCGGGCAGCAGCCGGGCGAGGGCGGCGTCCCGGGCGGCGGCCGTCATCCGGTCCTTCTCGACGAGCCGGTCGAGGCGGGCGCCGATCGCCGCGGCCGCCTCCCCGGCCCGCCCGGGGACCGTGTCGTACAGCCGGACGGGATGGCCCGCGACGAGTGCGACCTGGGCGATGCCCTGGCCCATGGTGCCGGTGCCGACGACTCCCACGGTGCTGCTGAGGTCGAGTGCTGTCATGTGCGCGATCCTCCCGCACGGGGTTTTCCACAGATGCGGCAGGCCCCCTTGTCCCGACCGATCGTTCGGTTACTCTAACTCTGTCCGGCCGTTTCCGCCCAGGTCATGAGCTTCGAGGGGAGCTCATCAGACGAGGAGTTGGTCCCGCATGACCGCCGAACTCACCGCGCACGAGCTGATCGCCAAGCACCGGCCCACGCTTGACCAGGCGCTGGAGGCGATCCGCACACGCGCGTACTGGTCCCCCCATCCCGAGCACCCCAAGGCCTACGGCGAGCACGGCAGCCTGGACGCGGCGGCGGGCAAGGCCGCCTTCGACGCCCTCCTCGGCAACCGCATCGACCTCGGCCAGCCCGGCACCGACGACTGGACCGGCGGCGAGGTCTCCCCGTACGGCATCGAGCTGGGCGTGACCTACCCGCATGCGGACGTCGACACACTGCTGCCGGCGATGCAGGCCGGACAGCGCGCGTGGCGCGACGCCGGCGCGGAGGCGCGCGCGGTGGTGTGTCTGGAGATCCTCAAGCGGATCAGCGACCGGACGCACGAGTTCGCGCACGCGGTCATGCACACCAGCGGCCAGGCCTTCATGATGGCGTTCCAGGCGGGCGGCCCGCACGCCCAGGACCGCGGCCTGGAGGCGGTGGCCTACGCCTACGCGGAGCAGGCCCGCACCCCCGACGCGGCCGAGTGGAGCAAGCCGCAGGGCAAGCGCGACCCGCTCGCGCTGACGAAGACGTTCAAGCCGGTCCCGCGCGGCATCGCGCTGGTCATCGGCTGCAACACGTTCCCGACGTGGAACGGCTACCCGGGCCTGTTCGCCTCCCTCGCCACCGGCAACGCGGTCCTCGTGAAGCCGCACCCCCGCGCGGTGCTGCCGCTGGCCCTCACCGTGCAGGTCGCCCGCCAGGTGCTCGCCGAGGCCGGCTTCGATCCGAACCTGGTGGCGCTGACGACGGAACACCCCGGCGAGGGCATCGCCAAGACACTCGCGACCCGCCCGGAAATCAGGATCATCGACTACACCGGTTCGACCGCCTTCGGCGACTGGCTGGAGGCCAACGCCCGCCAGGCACAGGTGTACACGGAGAAGGCCGGCGTCAACACGGTGCTGGTGGAGTCGACCGACAACTACAAGGGGATGCTCTCCAACCTGGCCTTCTCGCTCTCCCTGTACAGCGGCCAGATGTGCACGACCCCGCAGAACCTGCTGATCCCCCGCGACGGCATCCGCACCGACGAGGGCCCGAAGACGTACGACGAGGTGGCCGCCGACATCGCCCGCGCGGTCGACGGCCTGCTCGGCGACGACGCCCGGGCGAACGCGCTGCTCGGCGCCATCGTCAACCCCGACGTCAAGGCCCGCCTGGAGGCCGCCGCCGGGCTCGGCGAGGTCGCCCTCGCCTCCCGTGAGATCGCCAACCCGGAGTTCCCGGACGCGGTCGTCCGGACGCCGGTGATCGTAAAGCTGGACGGGGCCAAGCCGGACGACGAGGCCGCCTACATGAGCGAGTGCTTCGGCCCGGTGTCCTTCGCCGTCGCCGTCGACTCGGCCACCGACGCGGTGGAGCTGCTGCGGCGGACGGTCCGCGACAAGGGCGCGATGACGGTCGGGGCGTACACGGTCGACGCCGACGTGGAGCGCGCGGTGGAGGAGGTCTGCCTGGAGGAGGCGGCCCAGCTGTCGCTGAACCTGGTGGGCGGGGTGTACGTGAACCAGACGGCCGCCTTCTCCGACTTCCACGGCTCGGGCGGCAACCCGGCGGCGAACGCGGCGCTGTGCGACGGGGCGTTCGTGGCGAGCCGGTTCCGGGTGATCGAGGTGAGGCGGGAGGCGTAACGCGCGGGACGCGCGACCGGCCGACGTCAGCGGCAGGCGCCGTTCCTGGCTGTCGCCGCCACCCTTTGGGCCGCCGCAACGGCGCTCCGCCACGACGGCGTTGATCGGCGGTGCCGAGCTGGGCGGTGCCGCCGTTGTGGCGGACGGTTGCATGGCCGGTGCGGCGCCGTCGGGGCTGGTCGCGCCCACGCGGCGGCAGCCGCATCTCCAGAACAGCCCCGCGCCCCTGACGGGGCGCCTCGGCCCATCCCCCTTACGGGGCGCTCCAGTGGAACAGGGTCATGGCAACACTGGTGGCCAGGTTGTAGCTGCTCACCTGAGGGCGCATCGGCAGCCGCAGCAAGTTGTCGGCTCGCGCACGCAGGTCGGCCGAGAGTCCCGTCCGTTCCGAGCCGAAGGCGAGGATCGCGTCGTCGGGGAGCTTCACCGCCCTGATGTCCTCGCCCTCCGGGTCCAGGGCGAACAGCGGGCCCTGGGGCAGCTCCGCCACCGTCAGCCGCTCCACCGCCGTGGCGAAGTGGAGGCCCGCGCCGCCGCGGACGACCGTCGGATGCCAGGGGTCGAGGGTTCCGGTCGTGATGACTCCGGTCGTTCCGAAGCCCGCGGCCAGGCGGATCACCGCGCCCGCGTTGCCCAGGTTGCGCGGCTCGTCGAGGACCACGATCGGGGCGGTGCGCGGGACACGGCCCAGCTCACGCAGGTTGGCCTCGCGGGACGGCCGTACGGCCAGGGCGGCCACCGCCGTGGGGTGCGGGCGCGGGACGAGGGACGCGTACGTCTGCGACGGCACCTCCGTCAGCAGTGCGGCCAGCGCCTCCCGTACGTCCGGCGCCAGCTCGTCCGCCAGGGCCAGCGCCGCCGCCCGGTCCGTCGTGACCGCCACCGGCACCTCCGCGCCGAAGCGCAGTGCGTGCTTGAGGGCGTGGAAGCCGTCGAGGAGGACGGCCGAGCCGGCCAGCCGCGCCCAGTGGTCCAGGGGGTCGGTCATGCCCCGAAGCCTACGCGGGGCTGTTCGTCGGCCTCCGGGAAGCGCTGCACGGGCAGCTCGGGGTCGGTCCGGCGGAAGACTCGGTCACGCGCGCGTGCCGCCCAGCCGCCGAGCCGGTGCAGGAAGGATGCCGGCAGGAAGACGGAGTCCGCCGCGATCATGGCCAGCGAGAAGAAGGGCAGGCCGAGCACGACCGCGATCACCGCGTGCTCGGTCATCATCGCGGCCAGCAGCACGTTCTTGACCCGCCGGTTGAACAGCGTGAACGGGAAGGCGACCTGCACGATGACCGTCCCGTAGGTCACCAGCATCACCAGCGTGCCGTTGGCGGACAGCAGGTCGGCGAGGGCCGGCCAGGGCGAGAAGTAGTCCAGGTGGAGCGGGTAGTAGACGGCGGTGCCGTCCTGCCAGCGGGAGCCCTGGATCTTGTACCAGCCGGCGGTGGCGTAGATCAGGCAGGCCTCGGCCATGATCACGAACAGGGCGCCGTTGTGCAGGATGTTGGCGATGACGTCGAGCAGTATCCGGGGCTCGGGCGTGCGCGCCCAGCGGCCGGCCGCCCACCACAGGGCGGCGCCCGCCCAGGTCGCCCACAGGACGGCCGGGACCAGCCAGCCGCCGCCGGTGCGGCCGGTGAGGGCCGCCACGAGCAGCACGAGACCCGACACCGCCCACAGGGCGGGGCCCGCCCGGTCGGGGGCCACTCGCTCGCCACGCGCGCGTGCGGCGCTCGCGTGGGCCGCCCTGCGCGCATCCAGCGACCACACCTGGCCGCAGCGCGTGAACACCAGGTAGAAGGACATCAGGTGCAGCACGTTGTCGCCGCCGTCGCCCACGAAGACGCTGCGGTTCTGCAGGGACAGCACGCCGATCATGAACAGCAGGGACGTGGCGCGGGTGTGCCAGCCCACCAGCAGCAGGGCGCCGGCTACGACGGCGAGGAAGTAGAAGACCTCGAAGAAGGCCTGGCTGTCGGAGGCCAGCAACGCCGTGAAGGCGTGGTTGTCGGCGGTCAGCTGCTGGGCGAGGTCGAAGCTCCAGGGGCCGTCGGGGCCGTACAGCTCCTGGCGGTGCGGGTACTCGCGCAGCAGGAACAGCAGCCAGGTGGCGGCGAAGCCGATGCGGACGACGGCCGTCTGGTAGGGGCCGAGCGCCGCCTCGGTGACCCGGGCGATGGCACGGGACAGGCACAGGGCGAGACGGTTCACCGCACACCGCCGTTCGCTTCGTCCGCCGTGACCGTCCACCACGGGAGCACCCGGTAGACGGGCGTGTCGGAGACCTTCTCGCCGCTCCAGTCAGGCGGCGGCACGTTGGTGGTGCTGGAGCGCACCTGGACACGCTCGATGGTGCCCTTCTGGCTCGTGGCGTCCCCCGCGTACATACGCATCACGACGATCCGGCGCAGGTACTGCTCGGACAGGGAGCCGCGCAGGCCGATCGGGCGGTTGTCGGTGCCGTGCGTGGTCGTGAAGAAGTCCCAGGCCCGGCGCAGCTCGTTCTGCACGGTGTGGCTGGGCAGCAGGCTGCCGTCGATGGCCCTGCCGTCCTGTGCCGACAGGTCGTTCCAGCCGGTGGTGGTCGTGGTGCCGTCCTGCATCAGGACGGCGGCACGCACCTGAACGGCGATGTTCTGCTGCAGCGGGTTCGGCGCGAAGAGCTTCCAGTTCTGTTCGAACTCCGGGTACACCCACTCCTCGATCGCCTTGCCGTGCTGCTTGGTCACCGTGTTCGCCGGCGCCACGCTCAGGAACACCATCCCGAGGTGCACGCAGGCGGCGACGGCCACCAGGGCGAGGGCGAAGGCCGCGCCGACCTGGTAGCGGGGGGAGAGGGCGGCGACGCCGGAACGGGGGAGGGGCGGCCTGCCCGGTGGCGCCGGTGGGGCGGACTCCGGCTCCGGACGCCTCCCGCTCGGGCCGTCCGGCCCGAGCGGGGCGTCCGCGCCCTCGTCGTACGCGTCGTCCATGCCGCCCCGTTCCCCGATCCCGCCACGTCGTCCGGGCGGCCGATCCGGGACCGCCAGGTGTGCCGCTGCCCGGCACTCGCACGGAACGGTACTCAGCACCGGCCGCCGGGCGCAGCCCCGGGGACGAGGCCGACGGCGTGGCCATCGCCACTCCGGGCGGGGCCGCCGGCCCTCCCGGCCCGGGGCACCGGGGCTCCGCGCCGGAGGTCGCCGCAGGTCATACGACGTCCGGGCTCGCTCACCGGCCACGCTCCCGCGAGTTTTCCACAGACCGTGGCAGACGTTTTCCACAGGGGTTGATCGCTCGTGCGGGCCCGGCGACCATGGGAATGGCCGAAACCGAACGATCGGACGGGACGGCGTCCACGACGGAATCCGAGGAGGGATCCGAGAGGGGATCTGAGGGGGGTGGGACACCGGTCGGGCTTCCCCGCCCGGGGGTCAGGCGTTCACGGCCCGGGCGCGGAGCATGCGGCGGACGGCGTCCGAGCGCTCCAGGAGGGTGTTGCGGACCACGGGGGCCGCTTCCTGCGTCGCCTGCCGGGCCTTCTCGATGTACGCGGGATCGATGGCGTACGGCGGGAAGAGGTGGGAGGTGTAGGTCATCGCCGGGATCATGCCGCCCTGGTGCAGCTCGGGGATCGCGGCCAGGTAGTGCTCGGCGTAGGGGGCGAGCTGGGCGTCCTGGCCGGGACGCCAGAAGGCGGCCGCCACCGGGGAGACCGCCTGGACGGGCACCTCGCGGTCCACGGCCAGCCGCCGCCAGACCTCGGCCTTCGCGGCCGGGTCGGGGAGGGCGGCCCGGACGGTGAGGGCGCGGACCCAGGCGTCGGGGTCGGTGTCGCGTTCCAGCAGGGCGGCGGACTCGGCGGTGACGTCGCCGCCGAGTTCGGCCTCGCGGACGAGGGCGCGCCAGTGCAGGTCGACGTCGGCGCCGGCCTGCTCCCGGAGCCAGGCCAGGTCCTCGGCGCCGGTCGCGGTGCGGGCGAGGCCGCGCAGGGCGACCTGGCGGCGGCCCGGGTCGGCGGCGAGCCGTCGGCAGGCCGCGGCCACGGCCTCCGTCAGCGCGGGGCGTTCGGCGGGCGGGGCCCAGAGTTCGGCGATGTTGGTGACGAGCGTGAGGTAGGGCTCGATCACGGCGTCGGACGTCTCGGCCGCGAGCAGCGCGGTGAGGCAGCGTCCGGCCTCGGCCGCCGTGGCCTCGCCGGCCGTGAGCATGTCCCAGACGGTGGCGGCGGCCGCGCCCCGGGAGATGGCAGTGGGCAGCTGGGCCGCCGCGCCGAAGAGGGTGTCGCGGGTGGTGGGGTCCGGGCGGGTGGTGGCGAAGGTGAGGTCGTCGTCGTTGATCAGGAGGAGGTCGGACGTGGCAGGAAGACCGGTGACGGGGGTACGGGCCTCGGTCACCTCGACGCGGACGAGCGCGGTGCGTTCCAGGGCGTCGCCGGCGCGGTCGTACGCGCCGACCGCCAGGACCTGGGGGCGCGGGTTGCCGTCGGCGACCAGGGTGACGGTGTCGCCGACGTGCTCCAGGGTGAAGCGGTCGGTGCCCGCGGTCTCCAGCCAGGCCTTGCGCCAGGCGGTCAGGTCGCGGCCGCTGGCCTCGGCGAGGGCGTCGATCAGGTCCTGGAGGGTGGTGGTGCCCCAGGCGTGACGGGCGAAGTAGGCGGCCATGCCGGTGCGGAAGTGGTCCTCACCGACGTAGGTCATCAGCTGGTGGAGGACGGAGGCACCCTTGGGGTAGGTGATGTTGTCGAAGATCGACGCGGCCTGGGCGACGTCCTGGATGGGCTGGTGGATCGGGTGCGAGACTGGGCCCTGGTCGGAGAGGTACGCCTTGAGCTTGTCGCCGACGAGGTGGCCCGCCCAGGCGTCGGTGTAGCGGGTGGCGCCCTCGGCGGCCCAGTGGCAGGCGAACTCGGCGAAGGCCTCGTTCAGCCAGAGGTCGTCCCACCAGCGCATGGTGACGATGTTGCCGAACCACATGTGCGCCATCTCGTGCAGCAGCACCACCGCGAGCAGCTCGCGCTCGGCGGGCGTCGGCGTGGCCCGCCGCAGAAAGGCGTCCGACCAGGTCACGCAGCCGTAGTTCTCCATCGCGCCGCCGAACTCGGGCATGAAGACCTGGTCGTACTTGCGCTGCGGGAACGGCATCGCGAAGGCCTCGGCGAAGAAGGCGAGGCCCTGGGCGGTGAGGGTGAAGACGTCGTCGGCGTCGCGTTCCAGGACCTCGGCGAGCGAGCGGCGCGCGTAGATGCCGAGGTCGTGGCCGTCGGCCTGGCGGCGGATCTCGTGGAAGGGGCCGGCGTTGACGACGGTGTTGTACACGGACAGCGGCGGGGTGTCCGGGAAGCTCCAGCGGCGGGCCGCGCCCTGCTCCTCGATCCGCGGGTCACCGGAGTTGCTGAGGACGGTCCAGGCGGCCGGGGCCGTGACGGTGAAGGCGTGCGGGGCCTTGAGGTCGGGCTGGTCGAAGCAGGCCCAGACGAAGCGCGCCTCATCGGGTTCGAAGCTCGTCCAGACGTACACCTCGCCGTCGGCGGGGTCGACGGCCTTGTGCACGCCCTCGCCGGCGGTGGTGTCGGCCTGGACGCTCTCGACGCGCAGCACGTTGTGCGCGGCCAGGGCGGGCAGCGGGATCCGGCCGTCGTCGGAGGGGGTGAGGGGGGTGCCGTTCAGGGTGGCGGCGCGGACCTCGGCCGCGCAGTCGACGAAGGTCTCCGCGCCCGGCTCGGAACAGGTGAAGGTCACCGTGGAGACGCAGCGGATCTCCGGTCCGTCGGGCAGGGCGGTGAGGTCGATGTCGATGTCGTACCGCTCGACCGCGATCAGTGCGGCCCGGCGTTCGGCCTCGGTACGGGTCAGGCTTCGGATCCCCATGTGTCCTCCCTCGTGTGCCCGTCCCCCATCGGCGGACAGCGGCCGTCAGCCTACGACGGGAAGAGCGGGTGATCGCAGCTGTTTTAGGTTCCCTTCTTCTAGAACCTGTTCTATCTTGACGGACCGTCAGATCAGCGGAGACCCGCCGGGAGGACAGGACCGTGGACTTCACCTTCACCGAGGAGCAGTTGGCGGCGGCCGAGGCGGCGCGCGGGGTGTTCGCCGGGGTGGCGCCGGACGCGGTGCCGAGCCCGGCGCTGACCACCGGTGCCGTGGCCGAGGGCTTCGACCGGGAACTGTGGGACAGGCTGGCGGGCGCGGATCTGCTGAGTCTGCTGCTGGGCGAGGAGTACGGCGGGGCAGGTCTGGACGCCATCGCGCTGTGCCTGGTGCTGCGGGAGTCGGCGAAGGTGCTGGCCAGGGTGCCGTTGCTGGAGCACAGCGCGGCTCTGTCGGCCGTACAGACGTATGGGGCGGCGGAGTTGAGGGATCGGCTGGCGGCGCGGGCGGGACGGGGCGAGCTGGTGCTGACCGTCGCCGCGAGCGGGCGCACCGGGCACGACCCGGCGGAGCTGGCGGTGACCGCGCGGCGGGACGACGACAGCTGGGTGCTGGACGGGGTGCAGACGGCGGTGCCGTGGGTGTACGACGCCGACCTCGTCGTCGTACCGGCGCGGACGGAGGCGGACCGGAGCGTGCTGGCGCTGGTGGCGCCGGGAGGCGAGGGGATCGCTGTCGCCGAGCAGGTGTCGACCAGCGGGGAGCGGTTCGGGGAGCTGCGGCTGGAGTCGGCGCGGGTCGCGGGGCGGGATGTGGTGACGGCGGAGGGGGCCTGGGAGTGGCTGCGGGAGCTGCTCGCGACCGGGACGTGTGCGCTGGCGCTCGGGGTGGGTGAGCGGGTGCTGCGGCTGACCGCCGACTACGCGGGGAAGCGGGAGCAGTTCGGGTATCCGATCGCCACGTTCCAGGCGGTGGCCGTGCAGGCCGCCGACCGTTACATCGATCTGCGGGCCATGGAGGCGACGCTGTGGCAGGCGGCGTGGCGGATCGCGTCGGGGGCGGCCGGGGCGCTGCCGGCGGCCGGGGATGTGGCGGTGGCGAAGATCTGGGCGGCGGAGGGGGTGCGGCGGGTGGTGCAGACCGCGCAGCATCTGCACGGGGGGTTCGGGGCCGACACCGAGTATGTGCTGCACCGGTATCACGCGTGGGCGAAGCAGATCGAGCTGGCGCTCGGGGGGGCCGGGGTTTATGAGGAGGCGTTGGGGGATTTGCTGGCTGCGCATCCACTGGGGTAGCGGGAAGACAAAAAATGGGGACAAGAAAAAAGGGGGGCGCTCGGTGGTGCGGAATCTGCGGGCCGGTGGGGGGCTGGTCGCGCAGTTCCCCGCGCCCCTTACAGGGCGCTCCAGTGCGGGGCGCCTCGATGCGGGGCGCTCCGGCGGCTGGGCTCCTGACTCGTCCCGTCAGATGACGAAGCCCGGGGCGCCCTCGTCCGTGAGGACCTCGCGGCCCGCTGCCTGCCACACCTGCATGCCGCCGTCCACGTTCACCGCGTCGATGCCCTGCTGGACCAGGTACATCGTGACCTGGGCCGAGCGGCCGCCGGAGCGGCAGATGACGTGGACGCGGCCGTCCTGGGGGGCCGCCTCGGTGAGCTCGCCGTAGCGGGCCACGAACTCGCTGATCGGGATGTGCAGGGCGCCGACGGCGTGGCCCGCCTGCCACTCGTCGTCCTCGCGGACGTCCAGCAGGAAGTCGCCGTCCTTGAGGTCCCCGACCTCGACCGTGGGCACACGCGCTGCGAAGTTCATGTCCCCGACGCTACCCGACCGGAGCGGGGCGCTACTCCTGGGTCAGCAGGGCCGCCAGTTCCGCCTCGCGTTCGGCCACGTCCTTCTGGAGCCGATCGGCGATCTCCTCAAGGAGGCCGTCGGGGTCGTCCGGGGCCAGCCGGAGCAGGCCGGCGATGGGGCCGTTCTCCAGCTCCTTGGCGACCAGGGCGAGCAGTTCCTTGCGCTCGGAGAGCCATTCGAGGCGGGCGTAGAGCTCCTCGGCCCGGCTCGGCCTGCGCTCCGGCGGGACCGGACCGGCCGCCCATTCCTCGGCCAGCTCCCGCAGCAGGGCCTCGTCGCCGCGGGCGTAGGCCGCGTTGACCCGGCTGAGGAACTCCTCGCGCCGCTCCTGCTCGGCCTCGTCCTGCACCAGGTCGGGGTGGGCCTTGCGGGCCAGCTCGCGGTAGAGCCGACGGGCCTCCTCGCTGGGGCGGACCCGCTGCGGAGGCCGGACCTCCTGCTCGGTGAGCATCGCGACGGCCTCCGGGAACAGGCCGTCGCCGTCCATCCAGCCGTGCAGCAGTTCCTCGACGCCGGGGATGGGCAGGACCCGGGCCCTGGCCTCCTCGGCGGCGCGGATGTCCTCGGGGTCGCCGGTGCGGGCGGCCTTGGCCTCGGCGATCCGCGCGTCCAGCTCCTCGATGCGGAGGTAGAGCGGGCCGAGTTTCTGTTCGTGCAGGCGGGAGAAGTTCTCGACCTCGACGCGGAAGGTCTCCACCGCGATCTCGTACTCGATCAATGCCTGCTCGGCGGCCCGCACGGCCCGCTCCAGCCGCTCCTCGGGCCGCGGTGCCTGGGACTGCTCAGCTTCCGGGGTCGTCACCCGACCAGCCTAGGGCCTGTCGCCGTCGGCGGTGGCCGGGACCCACTCGGCGACCAGATCGGTGCAGGCCACGACGGGGGTGTCACAGGCGCCCGGAAGGGATCACTCGGATCACACCCCGAGCTCCGCCGCTATCCGCCCCGCCCGCACCGCGGTCACCAGTTCCTCGTGGTCCGCCTCCGTGCGGTCGGCGTAGGTCACCGCGAACGCGGCGATCGCCTCGTCCAGCTCCTCGTTCTTGCCGCAGTAGCCGGCGATCAGGCGCGGGTCGGCGCTGTGCGAGTGGGCGCGGGCCAGCAGGGCGCCGGTCATCCGGCCGTAGTCGTCGATCTGGTCGGGGGACAGGGCGGCCGGGTCGACGCTGCCCTTGCGGTTGCGGAACTGGCGGACCTGGAAGGGGCGGCCGTCCACCGTGGTCCAGCCGAGCAGGATGTCGCTGACCACCTGCATCCGCTTCTGGCCGACGACCACCCGGCGGCCCTCGTGGTCGACGGCCGGCGTCTCGAAGCCGGCCGTGGCGAGATGGGGAACGAGCGCGGACGGACGGGCCTCCTTGACCTGGAGGATCAGCGGCTCGCCCCGGTGGTCGAGGAGGAGGACGACGTAGGACCGGGTGCCGACGCTGCCGGTACCGACGATCCGGAAGGCGACGTCGTGCGGGGTGTGCCGGGCGAGCAGTGGGTGGCGGTCCTCGGAAAGCGTGGTCACGTAGTGCTCCAGGGCCGCGGTGACCACCTCCGCCTCCGCGTCCGGGACCCGGCGCAGCACCGGCACGGCGTCGACGAAGCGACGGCCGCCGTCCTCGGTGGGCTCGGTGGAGCGGGCCGCGAACCGGCCGCTGGTGTTGGCGCGGGCCTTCTCCGAGACCTTGCGCAGGGTGCCGAGCATGTCGTGGGCGTCGGAGTGGGAGACCAGTTCCTCGTCCGCGATGGCGTTCCACGCGTCCAGCACCGGGAGCTTGGCCAGCAGACGCATGGTGCGGCGGTAGGCGCCGGCCGCGTCGCCCGCGGCCTTGCGGCAGGTGTCCTCGTCGGCGCCCGCCTCCCGGCCGGCCAGCACCAGGGAGGCGGCGAGCCGCTTGAGGTCCCACTCCCAGGGGCCGAGCACCGTCTCGTCGAAGTCGTTCAGGTCGATGACGAGGTCACCGCGCGGGTCGCCGTACAGGCCGAAGTTGGCCGCGTGGGCGTCACCGCAGATCTGGGTGGCGATCCTGGTCATCGGGGTGCGGGCCAGGTCGTGCGCCATCAGGCCGGCCGAGCCGCGCAGGAACGCGAAGGGACTGGCCGCCATTCTCCCGACCCTTATCGGGACCAGCCCGGGGATGCGGTCCCGGTTGGACTCCTCGACCGCGCTCACCGCGTCGGGACGGGAGCCGTCCAGGTCCAGGGCGTCGTGGCTGCGGCGCGGAACCGCCGAACGCAGCGCCTTGCCCTCCTCCTTGGGGGAGCCCTTCGGGGGCCACTGCGCAAAGCCCTTCGGCGCGGGCAGCTTGCGCCCACCGGCCGTCGTCAGCTCTTCCGGTCCGGTCACGTCGACCGCCTCCCCCGTACTCCGCACACGCACACGCACACGCACGAACATCAACTCGTGGAGACGGTACAGGCGGGGGCCGAAACACGTCAGACCCTGTGGATAACTTCGGGGCGGTTTGGGGAGGGTGGGTCACCGTCGTCGTATATCTGCCGCCCGGTGGGGGTTGTTCGCGCCCCTGTCGAGGTGGGACCAGTGGACCCACCTTTTTGGGGGCGCGGGGAACTGCGCGAACAACCACGACGCACCCGCAGCCGAACACATCCCGCAACGCCCCAAGACAAAGTCACAGCACCCGAAACAAAAGGGTCACGCCCGCAGATAGGCCAGCACAGCCAGCACCCGCCGATGCGAGTCCTCCGCCGGCGGCAGGTCCAGCTTCGTCAGGATCCCCCCGATGTGCTTCCCCACCACCGCTTCCGAGACCACCAGCTCTCTCGCGATCGCCCCGTTCGACTTCCCCTCGGCGACCAGCGCCAGCACCTCCCGCTCGCGCGGGGACAGCCGCTCCAGCGGATCCCGGCGCCGGCGCAGCAGTTGCCGTACGACCTCGGGGTCGACCACCGTCCCTCCGTCGGCCACCTCCCCCAACGCCGCGACGAACTCCGCCACCTGCCCCACCCGGTCCTTGAGCAGGTACCCGACGCCCGACCCGTCGCCGGAGTCGAGGAGTTCGGCGACGTAACTGCGCTGCACGTACTGGCTGAGGACCAGGATCGGCAGGGTGGGCCGGGCCGCCCGCAACCGCACCGCCGCGTGCAGCCCCTCGTCCTGGAAGCCCGGCGGCATCCGGACATCCGTCACGACGACGTCGGGCGCGTGCTCCTCGACCGCCGCGACCAGCGCCTCCGCGTCCCCCACCGCCGCGACCACCGCATGACCGAAGCGGCCCAGCAGCCCCGCGATCCCCTCCCGCAGCAGCACGCTGTCCTCGGCCAGGACTACGCGCAGAGGTCGATCGGCTCGCACGGCAACTCCACACGCAGCAGGGTCGGTCCGCCCGGCGGGCTGGACAGGGAGAGTCTGCCATCCAGCACCGACACCCGGTCCGCGAGCCCGGTGAGGCCGCTGCCCGCCACGGCCGCCGCGCCGCCCCGGCCGTCGTCGCGCACCTCCAGGTGCAGTCGGCCGTCCCGGTGTCCGCCGGTCACCTCGGCGCGGCCCGCGCCACTGTGCCGGTCGACGTTGGCGAGCGCCTCGCGCACCACGAAGTACGCGGCCGCCTCGACCGACTCCGGCAGCCGCACGGGCAACCGGAAACCGACGTCCACCGGAACGGCCGTTCGATCCGCCGCATCCGCCACTGCCGCCTCCAGCCCATGGTCGGCCAGTACCTTCGGATGGATCCCGTGCACGATCTCCCGCAGCCCGGCGAGCGCCTCGCCCGCCTCGCGCTGGGCCTTGGCGAGCTGGTCGGCGAGCGGTCCCGGCGGGGCGTCCAGAAGGGCCAGGCCCAGGGTCATCGACAGGGCGACCAGGCGCTGTTGGGCACCGTCGTGCAGATCGCGTTCGATGCGCCGCCGTTCGGCCTCGAAGGCATCCACCAACCGCGCCCGGGACCGCGCCAGTTCGACCACCCGGTCCCCCGACCCGTCCTCGCGCGGCGCGATCAGCAGCCGGGTCAGCCCGGCCCGCGCACCGGCCACCACACCCAGCGCGTAGCCGCCGAGAGCCAGCAGGAACACCCCGGCCAGGGCGACGCCGAAGGCGGTCGGCCAGCCGGTGACCGTCCACACCTTCAGCACCTTCGTCTCCCGGCCGCCGCCGACCGTGGCCAGCAGCAGCGGGGCGGCGGCCACCGACAGCGGGCAGAGCAGGCCGAGCGCCACGGCGAGCGCGTCCACCGGCCACAACAGGCCCGCGAACAGCAGCGCGTGCCCGAGCTCACGCCAGGTCGCCCGCTCACGCAGCCGGGTCGTGAGCCAGGCCCGCAGCCCCGGGGAGGAGGGCCGCGCGTGGGGGTCGTACACCCGCTCCCGGTCGATCAGGCGGAGCCGGTGCCGTTCGAGCCGGGCCACCGGAAGACCCGCGAGCGCCACGAGGAACAGCAACGGCAGCCCGACGAGTACGACGGCGAGCGCACCGCCGGCCACCACGGCGACGACCAGCCCCACCAGGAGTACGGCACCGGTCACCGCGCCGGTCGCCAGGTAGCCGACGGCACGCCAGGGCCAGGCGGAGAGCAGGTAGCGGGGCGCGGCCATGGCCTGCCAGACGCTGCGCGGAGGGGGCTGCATGCCGGTCACCGTAGGCGGCGGGCCGGGCACCCGGCCATCCGTCCAGCCTCCGTGGCCGGGGTATGCCTGGCCCTACCCCGGATCTCCGTCCTGCCGCAGTGCGCCGCCCCGCCCCCGAACGGTTTCGTGGAGCCACCGACAGCGAAACCGGCAGCGAAACCGACGACGACGTCGACGACCACTTCGACGACCACACCCACGACCACACCGACGACGGCATCGGCATCGGCATCGGCATCGGCGACGAGACCGGCAACAGGACCGCCAACGAGCAGGAGAACGGGGCTTCATGACCGCCATCGCCTTGCGTTCCGTCAGCAGACGGCACGGCTCCGGAGACAGCGCCGTCACCGCGCTCGACGATGTCTCCCTCGCCTTCCCGAAAGGCACCTTCACCGCCGTCATGGGCCCCTCCGGCTCCGGCAAGTCGACGCTCCTGCAGTGCGCGGCGGGCCTCGACCGGCCCACCTCCGGTTCGGTCCTGCTGGGCGGGACCGAGCTGACCGGACTGAGCGAGAAGAACCTGACCCTGCTCCGCCGGCAGCGCATCGGCTTCGTCTTCCAGGCGTTCAACCTCCTTCCCTCCCTCACCGCGGAACAGAACGTGGCGCTGCCGCTACGACTGGCGGGCCGCCGTCCCCCGAGGGCCCGGGTCCGCGAGGTGCTCGACCGGGTCGGACTCGCCGACCGCGCCCGGCACCGGCCGAGCCGGCTGTCCGGCGGTCAGCAGCAGCGCGTGGCGCTGGCCCGTGCCCTCGTCACCCGCCCCGAGGTGCTGTTCGCCGACGAGCCGACCGGCGCCCTGGACACGCGGACGAGCCGTACGGTGCTGAAACTGCTGCGCGCCATGGCGGACGACGAGGGCCGGACGATCGTCATGGTCACCCATGACCCGGTCGCCGCCTCCTGCGCCGACCGCGTCGTCTTCCTCGTTGACGGCCGGGTCGACGGCGAACTGACGGGCGCGAAAGCCGACGACATCGCCACGCGCATGACCGGGCCGGAGGTCCTGCCGTGCTGAGCGACTCCCTGTACAGCACGTACAGCCTGCACATCCCGTACAGCCTGCACACCCTGCGCACCCGCTGGATCACCTTCGCCGGCAGTTTCGTCGCCCTCTGTCTCGGCGTCGGCCTGCTCACCGTGACGGGTCTGGCGCTCGCTTCCTCCCTGGACGCTCCGCAGCGCGCCCCGGAACGGTTCGCCGCGGCCCCGGTCGTCGTCAAGGGCGCCGACACCCTGCACGTCTCCACCCCGATCGGCACCCGCACCCAGAAGCTCGCCCAGCCGCGGGCCGTACCCGCCGCCGCCGTCGCCGAGTTGCAGAAGCTCGGCAAGGTCACCCCCGACCGCACCTTCACCGTGCATGTCGCCGGGTCTGCCGCCGTGCCGGTGGGGGACGGGCCCGGCGAACTCGTCGGTCACCCCTGGTCGGTCGCCGCGTTCGCGTCGTACGAGATCACCTCGGGCCGCGCACCGCGCACCGCTCGCGAGGTCGTCGTCACCGGGACCTGGGCGAAGCCCGGCCGCACCCTCCGCACGGATCGCGGCGGCGTCACCGTCGTCGGCACGGTCGCCGACCGCGGCTTCGAGCACGCCGTCTTCTTCACCGACGCCCGGGCGGCGCAACTGGCGCCCCACAGCAACCAGTTGGTCGTGGCCGCGGACCCGGCGGCGGTACGGAACGCGGTCGGCGGCATCCCCGGCGTACAGGTCCTCACCGGCGACGGCCGGCGCTTCGCCGACCCGGACCCGGACCGCGACCGCGAGGCGCTGACCGCGCTGAACGCCCTGTTCGGCACGGCCGGCGGGGTCGCCGCCTTCGTGTCGGTCTTCGTGGTGGCGTCGACGTTCGCCTTCGCGGTCGCCCAGCGCCGCCGCGAGTTCGGCCTGCTGCGCATCGCCGGGGCGACGCCCGGACAGCTCCGCCGGACGGTGGTCGCCGAGGCCCTGCTGGTCGGGGCGCTCGCCTCGGCGGTGGGCTGCGTGCTCGGCCGGTACGGCGCACCCTGCCTCGCCCGCTGGACCGTCGACGGCGGACTCGCCCCGGACTGGTTCCGGATCGGCGCCCCCACGTGGCCGTACTGGGCGGCCTTCTCGACCGGGCTGCTGGTCGCCCTGTGCGGAGCGGTCACCGCGTCCTGGCGGGCGGGCCGGACCGGGCCGGCTCAGGCGCTGCGAGAGGCGGCCGTGGACAACAGGCCCATGACCCGGACGCGTTGGCTGTCCGGCATCGGCCTGCTGCTGGCCTCGGCCGTCCTCCCGCTCCTCGCCGACCCCGGCGACCTGCTGCACCGCAAGTCCTACGTGAGCCGTCCCATGCTGCTGATCACCGCGGTCGCGTTGCTCGCCCCCGTCCTGGTCCGTCCGCTGACCCGGCTGCTCACCTGGGTCCCGGCCCGGCTCCCCGGCGCCGGCGGCATGCTGGTGCGCGAGAACGCGGCCGCGGGGGTCCGCCGTACGGCCGCCGTCGCCGCGCCCGTGCTGGTCACCGTCGCCCTCACCGGCTCGCTGCTCGGCACCACCGCGACCCTGAACGCGGCGCGGGCCGCGGAGACCCGCGACCGGACCACGGCGGCCTTCGTCGTCACGCCCGCGGCAGGCGGATTCGGGGAAACGACGCTCAGGGCGCTGCGCTCCGTACCCGGTGCCGAGCTCTCCGCGACCTCGGCGAGCGCGGTGTACGTCCTGGAGGACGGGGTCGCCCTGATCAGATCCGGGGCCCGGGCCGCCGATCCCGCCGCGCTGGCCGCCACCACGCACCTCCCGCTCGTCTCCGGCAGGACCACCGGCCTCGACGACGGCTCGATCATCGTCAACGAGGAGTGGGAGAAGCACACCGTCGGCCAGAGCGCCCGGGTGTGGCTCGGCGACGGCACCCCGAGGACCCTGCGCATCGCCGCCGTGATGAGGACGGGCACCGGGGACAACGGCGCGTACGTGACCCCGGCCAACGCACCCGGTGCGGCCGTCGACCGCGTCGACGTGGCCCTTCGGCCCGGCGCGGACGCGGCCACGGTGGCCGCCGGGCTGCGCGCGGCGGCCCGGGTGTCCGGCGCGCACGTCCTCACCAGGGACCGGTGGATCGCGGCGACCCACCCGCGGACCGACCGGACCACCCGCCTCGGCCTCCTCCTCGTCCTCGGCATCGCACTCCTCTACACCGGGATCTCCCTGGTCAACACCATGGTGATGGCGACCTCCGACCGGGTGCGCGAGTTCGCCGTGCTGCGGCTGGCCGGGGCCGGCCGCCCACAGATACTGCGGCTGGCCGGGGCCGAGGCGCTCACGGTGGTCGCGGTCGGAGCGGTGCTGGGGCTGCTGGTGACCGCCCTCGACCTGGCGGGAATCACGGCGGCCCTGCACGCCCTGTCGGCCCCGGCCGCCCTCACCCTGGCGTGGACCGCCCTGCCCTGGACCGCCCTGGCCGTCACCACGGCCGGCTGCGCGGCCCTGGCCGTCCTGGCCTCGGTCGCCCCGGCCGCGCAGGCCCTGCGCCGACGTGCGGCGACCTAGGGCCTGTCGTTTGGATCAGGCCGGCCTGACTCACGATGCCTTGCCGACCGACCCGAGCGGGGCGTGGTGCGTGCAGCTGCAAGGCGGAGGAGGGCGGCGACGCGGAGCGTCGACAACCGACGACAACGCCGCAGATGTGCGTGCCACGCCCCGCGACGCCGGCATGATCCAAACGACAGGCCCTAGCGGCACGCCGGCGCCGACGTCACATCGGCGGTCGGCCGCCCTCGCCACGCTCACGGCGAGGGCCGCGCCGCCGGGAGCACCGCCGCCCCGGTAGCGGGCCCGGCTCAACCCGCTGGGCCGGTTCGACCCCATGGAGACGGCCTCGTTGCCGGTTCAGGCGGGTCACCTGTCACCGCGCTCCGCCCACGACGCCGTCAGCGGCTCGGCCCGGACGTCCATGCTTCCGCGCCTCCTCCGGGGTGCGGGCCCTGCGGAGGAGGGAGAACGTCAGCCAGAAGGGACTAGGCCCGTTTGGCGACTGCGGTACGGGCGGAGTGCCACAGAGTGCGGGGGTTGTCCCGGCCGCCGTGCAGTTCGAGCATCGCGTTGACGATGTCCTCGACGCTGCCGCCCTCGTTGACGATGCGGCTGAAGTCGCGCAGGTACTGCTGGCTCGCGCCGATGCTCTCGGGCAGGTCGGGCGCGCCGACACTCTTGTGTCCGGCGACGACGATCCGCGGGTTCAGGGCGGCGACGGCGTCCAGGCTGGCGATCCATGCCTCGCGGCCCTGCTCGTCGGTCTCGGCGGTCATCATGTGCACACCGTTGTAGACGACGTCACCCCCGACCACCGCGGCGGCCGAGGGCACGTGCAGGACGGTCGAATGCTCGGTGTCCCCCTGGCCCACGGAGACCGCGCGCAGGACCTGCCCCTCCAGCTCGAACTCCGCGGCGGCCAGCGGCTCGGGCAGCACCGCCGTCTGCGGCAGCTCGCCGGGGAAGCTGGCCTTCCAGTAGGCGGACAGACCGGGGTCACCGGCCTCGAACCGGGCGCGTTCGACAACCTCGGGGGTGGCGATTCCCCGGGCGTCGGGGAAGTGCTCCTGGAGGCGGGCCAGGCCGATCCAGTGGTCCTGGTGGCCGTGGGTGATGTAGACGCCGGTGACGCGCTTGCCGAAGCCGCGCACCCACTCTGCGAGCGCGTCGACCTGGTCGAGGGTGACGAGGGTGTCGACGAGGACCGCTTCCTCGGCGCCGGCGATCAGAGTGCTGCTCATGGGCGACCACATCGGGGCGTCGCCCGGCCCCTGGGCGGGAGCGCCGGCGAAGGGGCGCATCGGTGCGACGTACACGTCGACGGTAAGGGAATCTGAGCTCATGACGGGCCCCTCGGGGGTTGGTGGCGATGACTCCGACCTCGGATTATGCTATGTAACATAGCATAATCAAGTGGCGGGTCCAGGGGCCCGCACCTGATGGGAAAGAATGGTCTGCATGTCAGAGAGCGTGCGCGAAGCGATGATCAAGGCGGCGTGGTTGCTGATCGCCGAGCGCGGGCTCGAGGGCATGTCGACCCGCGAGGTGCTCGCGCGCACCGGGGCACCCCGTGGCTCCGTGTACCACCACTTTCCGCGCGGGCGCGCGGAACTGATCGAGCTCGCCATCGACCACTCCCGGCAGTGGATGCAGGACCAGATCGACGCGATCCGCGCGCAGACCCCGCAGGACGTGGTCACCGGGTACATCGACATCTGGCGCAGGGTCGTCGAAGGCACGGACTTCCGCGCCGGCTGCGCGATGGCCGGGGTGACGACCGGCGGACACGATCCCGCGATCCTCGACCGGGCCGAGGCGGCGTTCAACGCCGCGGCCGACGCGCTGGCCGCCCGGCTCGAGCAGGTCGGACTGGCGCCCGCCGAGGCCGCACAACGTGCCAACCTGTTGGTGATCGCCGCCGAAGGAGCCGTCATCCTGTCCCGCGCACGGCGCAGCAGCGAGCCGCTCACCCTCGTCGCCACACGGCTCGGCTGACGGAGCCCGATCCCGGTTCGCCAGGGCTCGGCCGCACATCAGGACCTGGGCGCCGCCTCACCCCCCGAAGGGTGCGGGCGCGTCCCGGCCGACTCGACGGCCACGTCGAGATCGCAGACCCCGATCAGGCAGCACCGCCGACGGACCGACCGACCGACAGACCTGCAGAACGGGCCGCCGGAAAACGGGTGCCGGCGCCGTCGGCCAGCCCGCGGACCGCCCCGGCGGCAGTCGAGACCGGGACGAGACCGGGGCGATCCCGTCGCCGGCATGCATCGGCCGAGCCGGTGGCCGCCCAGCGCACCCCCCTTGCACCGGCCGGCCCTGGGCGGCGAGGTCGCGGTCTCTCGGCAGCTCCGCCGGGCGCACCCTGCCCGCGCAACCGGGACCCGGCCGTAGCCGGACGGCCGTCGGCACGCTCGCGCAGCGGCTGACCGGCCGACGCGCCGAAGACCTGTCGGCCGGCGACTCGGTCCGGCGCACGGAGGTCTCCGGCCGCGCCGCGAGGGACGTCGCCCCCGGCGCCGGTCGTGCGTTCCGCGAACACGGCAGCCGCCCACCGAGGGCAGCCCTCCCCGCCCGGAGGCGCATCGGGACGGCCCCTTCCATCCTGAAGGAAAGCCGGACGCCCGCGCTTGACTCTGAAGATGATGTGCGTAATCCTCAATATGCACGAACCAAGGGAGTATTGGGCATGTCGAAACCTGAGCAGACTTACGAACCCGAACTCACGGGATTGCTTGTCGTCGATCCCTACAATGATTTCCTGTCGGAGGGCGGCAAGCTGTACGAACACGGTCGCTCCACCCTCGAGACGCACCATGTCGTCGAGCACATGCGGCAGGTCCTCGCCGCCGCTCGCGCGGTTGATGTGCAGGTTTTCATCGCCCCGCACCATCGCTGGCGGGAAAGCGATCCCTACAGTCACTGGAAGACGATGCCTCCCGTCCAGGCAGCCGCCGCAAAGGGACAGACTTTTGCCGACGGAACCTGGGGCGGAAGTTTTCACCCCGATTTCGAGCCGCGCCCCGGCGAGGGCGTCGCGCAGGAGCACTGGCTCTCGAGCGGGTTCGCCAACACGGACCTCGACCTCCAGCTCAAGAAGCACGGGGTCCGCAAACTGATCGTGATCGGCATGCGCGCCAACACCTGCATCGAATCCACCGTCCGCTTCGCAGCGGAGCTCGGCTACGAGGTCACGGTGGTGAAGGACGCCATCGGCAGCTTCGGGTTCCCTGAAATGGACGCGTCACTGCAATTCAACATGCCGGCCTACGCGAACGCCATCATCTCGACCGCCGAGATCGTCGCGAAACTGTCAGCCTGAAAACAGGGAGATCAATAGATGACTGACCGCGTTATCGCCGAATCGGTGTCCGAAGCCACCATTCAGGCGCCGCTGCCGACGATCGACCTGGCGGAGTGGGTCTTCACTCTGACCGACAGCGGATATCTGGCATGTTCGAAGAACCACATTGCCGGGGCGACGACACTCACGCCCGAGGGCAAGCGCATGTCCATCAATGTGGAGCAGGTCGGCAATCTGATGGTGCAGCACTACGTCGAGGACGTCGCCGAGCGCAGCCATTGCCGCCTCGTGTCCCTGTCGGATTCGATCGGTCCGGACATTGGCGCCCGGGTCAAGCTCACCGTGATCTGGGAGTTCACCACCGAAGCCGTCGACCCGGACACGACGAGGTTCATCAACAGGGTCGAAGTCCGTACCGCTCCCGGCTATCTCGAAGCGCTGGAGGGACGGGGCGTGCCCTTTGCCGTGGCGAGTGAGGCCGCGCAGAAGGCGTTGAGCGCCCACAACGCCGAGGAGACTCCGCTCTTCGCCAGGGACATCGAGCGCAAGGCGCGCGCCGGCCGGTGGGGATGACCCGGCCCAGACGGTGCCACGGCCGCACCGCCTCGTAGAACGGGCCGGCTTTCGCCCCCGCCCTCCTCGCGCAACCAGCGCCATGGATGCCCTCCGGCCCGGCCGGTCAGGGAGTCCATGGCGTGTGCCATGTGACGTCACACATCGCAGGATGATGCATATAATCCTCAGTTGTCGCGGGCTGACGACGGCCCCGTGGACTGGAGGTTCGATCATGGTGAGTTCGCAGGCGGACAAGGCGGCGAGCCATGCCCGGATCGTGGACAGGGCCGCGGCACGTTTCCGCCGCGATGGCGTGAACGGGGTCGGTGTGGCCGAGTTGATGAAGGAGGCCGGTCTGACCCACGGCGGCTTCTACCGTCATTTCGCCTCCCGGGACGATCTCGTCGCCGAGGCGGTGGAGCACGCCTTGGAGCAGGGGAACAAGCGGTTCCTGACCGCCGCCGCCCGTGGCGGACAGCAGGCGTTCACAGCGATCGTCGACGGCTACCTCAGCACCGCCCACCGGGACGCACCGCAGGACGGGTGCGCGGTCGCCGCCCTGCCCCAGGACGTCTCACGGGCCGATGACAGAACGCGGGCCGCGTACGGCCGGCAGGTCGAGAGCTACCTGAACATCCTGGCGGGCCTCGCGTCGGGCGACGATCCCGCAGCCGAGCGCCGGCAGGCATGTCTGGTGCTCAGCGCTCTGGTCGGGGGGGTTGCCATGGCCCGGGCCGTCGGCGACCCAGAACTGTCCGCGGAGATCCTCTCCGAGACGGCCGCCGCGCTCAAGGAGCTCTAAGAGCTCGTCGTCCATCCACGTCCCTCACCCGGCCATGGGCCGCCTCGGTTGCTCCCCCGTCACCATCTCCGGCAGAGCGCAGAGCGCAGAGCGGAAAGACCCGGCCCCCGAATACCGCAGTAGAACGCAGTAGAACAAGGACAGGCCCCGCCCATGAGACAACTCATGAGCCGGGGCCCTGCGTATGCCCTTGCTTCCGTGATGGATGCGCAACGACACGCCGGATCGAGTCGGGATCCGGGACAACCGAAGTTATCGAGCCAATCCAGGCACACCAGTCTGCTGCGACACGTCTACTGAAGACGATGGATACACATGGTCGGCCCGGTGCGCTCCACGGAGCAACGAGCAGCCGCAAGTGATCGCCGCCTTTCCTCGGCGCGCGGAGTCACTCAGTCGGGCAAGACCCGAAGTGGCCGGATCACCGCAGCCAGTGGTCACTCGTTGCGCAAAGTAATGTCATGGGAACGCAGCGGGTGACATCATCTCCGGTACTCACTGCAGCCGACCCACGATGGGCCTGCCGTGAGAGGGCTGGGCGCACACGCCGAGGGGGAGCCCAGCTCACCTTCTGCTCGCCTGCGGCGGTCCTACCTGTCTATTGCATGACTTGGGGCCGTTCATGACTTGGTACCACCACGGCTGGCTCGCCGGATACGCATTACCGGCGATGCTGAGCGCCGGCCTTGCGTGGGTCGGCTTAGCCCGCCATTCCGTCGGCAAGGGCTGGCTGCTGGGCAGCTGGAGATCTACTGGCCTGGCACTTCTGGTTCTCGTTCTGACAGGTCTGGTCGGGATCGCCGCCGGTCTGGCACTTCCGCACCTGGCGAAGCTACCGCCGGTAGCCGCAGGTCTGGCGACCGGTGTCACGGCCATGCCTCGCAAAAGGCAGGAGGATACGACCCAGCCCTACCTCAGGTTCATGACGCTCGGCATCGCCTGGTTCAGGGAACGACTCGAATATCGCATGAGCCTCGACGCTCACAGTTGGTGCGCTCGGTTCCTTGACGGCTTCGAGAAGTCAACACAGCTTCGTGTGTTCGTACACGAGCTCAGGAACTACCTGGTGGATCGGCATCCCACACTCACCAAGACGATCGCCAACCTCTTCGACGCGGCCGACGAGGCCATGATCCACGCGCTGGAGGTGCAGACGAAGACCGAGGAGGCCCGAAGAGACATTGACACCGGCTGGATGCGAGATCCGACTGATGAAGAGGTCTATCAGTACCGCAGTGCTTTCGGCGAGGCCTTCAACCGTTGCGGAGACCTGTTGCTCTGCGCGTACATGCACGGCCGTCGGACGGAACAGGCCGAGCTTGAGACACTGCGCGCCAAGGCGCTTCCCAACGATGCCTTCCACAGTTCGTCGCTGCCCGTACAACGACGCCGGTTCAGCCTCCGCCGCAACCGCACCTAGCGGCAGCGGTCTGCAGCACCACGGGCCTGGCGGTTCGCTGTCTTCAGTGACGGCAAGACGCGCTCATCGATGTGAAGAGACGCTGTCCTTGCGCAATGACAACGGCTCTCCGTTGCTGACGGGCCGGTTCTGCGCAGCCTGCGGCCGCCGCGGGGAGAACTTGATCTCGACGTCGGCCCCCAGCGCTTCCGCCGCAGCCGCCAACGTGCGCATCGTCAGGTTCGCATCACCCGACATGATCTGACTGACCCGGCCGGGGCTGACACCCATGGCCTTGGCGAGGTCGGAACGTGACTTGCCGAGCCCTGCCAGCAGGCCCGCGAGAGAAGCAGACGCCTGCCGCGCCAACTGGGCGCCAGCTAACTCGACGTTACTTTCACTACGAACGAAGAAGCTCATGATATGACCCCCAACTCAAGCCGCTACAGCGGATGTTGCTGTCGCTTCAAGGATGCCACCTTTAGGTCTAGCTAAACACTCGATTCAGGCAGAATCTCCCGGCCCGGCGGCGCAAATCGTCCCTGGGGGGCGCCCGTGACCTGCGGCTATGAGTTCCCCGAGCGATCGATCCGTGGCTGATTGGACGTCACTCCAATGGGGCGACGACTCCCAGCGGGCCGGTCCTCCGGCTTCCTCCCTGCTCGCCTTCCAGCCGGCCCATGCCGACCGCCGCAAGATCAGGAAGTGGCTGGACACCCTCGCCCTCGGCGGCGAGCGCCCACGGCACCGCACCCACCAGCGGCGTAGATCAATTCGGCCCCCGAGCGCCACAGCACAACGAAGACAGGCCCCGCCCGTGAGATAGCTCACGAGTCGGGGCCCTTTGCATGCCTGACCAGGCCGTGCGATGCCTCACAGTCGCCGCGACGATCACCGCACAACGAGAAACGGGCCCCACCGTGACTTCCGTCACCGGCGGAGACCCGTTTCGTCGGTATCTCTCTGTGCGCGAGGGGGGAGTTGAACCCCCACGCCCTTGCGGGCACTGGAACCTGAATCCAGCGCGTCTGCCTATTCCGCCACCCGCGCATTGGGTGTGCCTTCCGGCTTCCGGCCCGTTGTTTCCTTCGGTCCGGCCCCTTCCGACATCGAGAACACTAGCACGTGGGACAGGGTGGGTTCACATCCCTTATCCCCCGGCAGCGCTGACCTTGCGATCACGTACCGAGCAGTCGGCCATCACGTATCAACCTCGTACCGGTCAAGGCCATCTGTCCAGGAGACGGATCGGGTCCACAGTCAGGTGCGGGACACTGGTCGTGGGCCACCTCTACGATCCATGGCAGAAGAAGCGCCGATCCTTGGCAGGAGAAGCACGCCGAGGAGTTCGAAGGGGGGCCGCTCGGGGAACCGGCTGATTGCCGGGCGCGTAGATACGATCAGTGAGCAGTAGCGGCAACGGCAACGGCAGGCAGTACGGGCAAGGCGACAGAGGAGGTGCCCTGTGGGAGTCCTGAAGAAGTTCGAGCAGCGTCTCGAAGGTCTGGTCAACGGCACCTTCGCCAAGGTGTTCAAGTCCGAGGTCCAGCCCGTGGAGATCGCCGGCGCGCTGCAGCGCGAGTGCGACAACAACGCGACCATCTGGAACCGGGACCGGACCGTCGTACCCAATGACTTCATCGTGGAGCTGAGCGCGCCCGACTTCGAGCGGCTCAGCCCCTACTCCGGGCAGCTCGGCGACGAGCTCGCCGGGATGGTCCGCGACTACGCCAAGCAGCAGCGCTACACCTTCATGGGGCCGATCAAGGTCAACCTGGAGAAGGCCGAGGACCTCGACACCGGCCTGTACCGGGTGCGCAGCCGCACTCTCGCCTCGTCCAGCAACCAGCAGGCCGCCGAGCGTGCCCCCGCGGGCGGCGCCGGCGCCCCGCAGCGACCGGGCGGCTACGGCTACCCGCAGCAGAGCGCCGCCGCCCCGCCCATGCCGAGCGCCCCACCGCCCGGCGCCCGCCCCGGCGGCTACGGCTATCCGCAGCCCACCCAGCCGGCCGCCCAGCGGCCGCCCTCGGGTCCCGTCGGCGCCTCGGCGCCCGGCTCCCGCACCCGCTACTGGATCGAGATCAACGGCACCCGCCACCAGATCTCCCGCGCAACGCTCGTGCTGGGCCGCAGCACCGAGGCCGACGTGCGGATCGACGACCCCGGCGTCTCCCGCCGGCACTGCGAGATCCGGACCGGAACGCCCTCGACGATCCAGGATCTCGGGTCCACCAACGGCATCGTGGTGGACGGGCAGCACACCACCCGCGCTACGCTCCGCGACGGCTCGCGGATCGTCGTGGGCAGCACCACCATCATTTACCGGCAAGCCGAAGGGTGAAGCGGGGGCAATGTCAGAGCTGACCCTCACGGTCATGCGGCTGGGTTTCCTGGCCGTACTGTGGCTGTTCGTGATCGTGGCCGTGCAGGTCATCCGCAGCGACCTGTTCGGTACGCGCGTCACCCAGCGCGGATCGCGTAGGGAAGAAGGGCGCCGGCAGCAGCCCGCCGCCCGGCAGCAGGCCGCGCCTCCGCAGCAGCGCGGCCAGCAGCCGGCGGCCGGCGGACGCCAGCGCCGTAACGCCCCCTCCAAGCTGGTCGTCTCCGAAGGCACCCTCACCGGTACGACGGTCGCGCTCCAGGGCCAGACCATCACCCTCGGCCGCGCCCACGACTCGACGATCGTGCTGGACGACGACTACGCCTCCAGCCGTCATGCCAGGATCTACCCGGACCGCGACGGCCAGTGGATCGTCGAGGACCTCGGCTCGACCAACGGCACCTACCTGGACCGGTCCCGGCTGACGACGCCCACACCGATCCCGCTGGGCGCGCCGATCCGCATCGGCAAAACCGTCATCGAGCTGCGGAAGTAGTGCTACATCATGGATAGGCGCGAGCGGAGCGAGCACGCAGCGGCGGACCGGACGCCGGTCCCCGGCGCGCTCCCGACCGGAGGGTGGGCACCGTGCGGATGTACCCGGAGCCGACGGGCGAGGTGCGCATGAGTCTGTCACTGCGCTTCGCCGCCGGATCGCACAAAGGCATGATCCGGGAGGGCAACGAGGACTCCGGTTACGCCGGTCCCCGCCTGCTCGCCATCGCCGACGGCATGGGCGGCCAGGCCGCCGGCGAGGTGGCCTCCTCCGAGGTGATCTCCACCCTGGTCACGCTCGACGACGACGTGCCCGGCTCCGACATCCTCACCTCCCTCGGCCTCGCCGTGCAGCGCGCCAACGACCAGCTGCGCGCCATGGTGGAGGAGGACCCGCAGCTGGAGGGCATGGGGACCACCCTCACCGCCCTGCTGTGGACCGGGCAGCGGCTCGGCCTCGTACACGTCGGCGACTCCCGCGCGTACCTCCTCCGTGACGGCGTGCTCACGCAGATCACCCAGGACCACACCTGGGTGCAGCGGCTCGTCGACGAGGGCCGGATCACGGAAGAGGAAGCCACCACCCACCCGCAGCGCTCGCTGCTGATGCGTGCGCTCGGCAGCGGCGACCACGTCGAGCCGGATCTGTCGATCCGCGAGGTGCGCGCCGGGGACCGGTACCTGATCTGCTCCGACGGGCTCTCCGGGGTCGTCTCCCACCAGACCCTGGAGGAGACCCTCGCCAGCTACCAGGGCCCGCAGGAGACCGTGCAGGAGCTGATCCAGCTCGCACTGCGCGGCGGCGGCCCCGACAACATCACGGTCATCATCGCGGACGTCCTCGACCTGGACACCGGCGACACCCTCGCGGGGCAGCTCTCCGACACCCCGGTCGTGGTCGGCGCCGTCGCCGAGAACCAGCAGCACCTGCACGACAACGGCTTCATGCAGACCCCGGCCGGCCGCGCCGCCAGCCTCGGCCGCCAGGGCCCACGGCACGGCGGCGGCGAGTTCGGCCCGCCCGGCTCCGGCGACACCACCGGCTACGTCCCCACCGACAGCTTCGGCGACTACACCGACGACGACTTCGTCAAGCCCCGCCGCGGGCGGAAGTGGCTGAAGAGATCCTTCTACAGCGTGCTCGCCCTCGCCGTGATCGGCGGGGGCCTGTACGGCGGCTACCGCTGGACGCAGACGCAGTACTACGTCGGCGCCAACGGGACACACGTCGCGCTGTACCAGGGCATCAGCCAGGACCTGGCCTGGGTGTCGCTGTCGAAGGTGGAGACGGACCACCCCGAGATCGAACTCAAGTACCTGCCGCCGTACCAGCAGAAGCAGGTCAAGGCGACCATCGCCGAGGGCGGTCTCACCGACGCCCGGTCGAAGGTCCAGGAGCTGGCCGTGCAGGCCTCCGCCTGCAAGAAGGAGTCGGAGCGCACCGCCGCCGAGTCCAAGACCAGCTCCAAGACCGGCCAGGGCGAGGCCGGAGGCACCACGGGAACCACCAAGACCTCTCTCACGTCCAAGGCCTCGCCAAGCCCTACGAACTCGGCGTCCCCCTCGGCGTCATCGTCCCCGTCCCCCTCAGCGACCCCCAGCCCCGGCCCCACCCTCTCGGAGGATGAGCAGAAGGTCGTCTCGCTGTGCGGTAAGCAATAGGCAAGCCGTGAGAGGCCCCGTCACACGATGAGCAGTACTACCAACACGTCGACGAACCACACGTCCACGATCGGCTCCATCGGAACGCCGAGCCGGCGCAACACCGAGCTCGCGCTCCTGGTGTTCGCCGTCGCCATCCCGGTGTTCGCCTACGCCAACGTGGGCCTGGCCATCAACGACAAGGTCCCCGCCGGACTGCTGAGCTACGGCCTGGGCCTCGGCCTGCTGGCCGGCGTCGCCCATCTCGTCGTCCGCAAGTTCGCCCCGTACGCGGACCCGCTGCTGCTGCCGCTGGCCACCCTGCTCAACGGCCTCGGCCTGGTCGTCATCTGGAGACTCGACCAGTCCAAGCTGCTCCAGTCGATCCACGTCTCGGGCGGCAAGGCCACCAACCAGCTGCTGTACACCGCGATGGGCATCGCGCTGTTCATCGTCGTCCTGATCTTCCTCAAGGACCACAGAGCACTCCAGCGCTACACCTACATCTCCATGGTGGCCGCGCTCTTCCTGCTGCTGCTCCCGCTCGTCCCGGGCCTCGGCCTGAACGTCTACGGCGCCAAGATCTGGATCTCCGTCGGCGGCTTCACCATCCAGCCCGGTGAGTTCGCGAAGATCGTCCTCGCGGTCTTCTTCGCCGGCTACCTGATGGTCAAGCGGGACGCCCTCGCGCTCGCCAGCCGCCGCTTCATGGGGCTGTACCTGCCGCGCGGCCGCGACCTGGGCCCGATCCTGGTCGTCTGGTTCATCTCAATCCTCATCCTGGTGTTCGAGACCGACCTCGGTACCTCGCTGCTGTTCTTCGGAATGTTCATCATCATGCTGTACGTCGCCACCGAGCGGACCAGCTGGATCGTCTTCGGTCTGCTGATGTCGGCGGCCGGCGCGGTCGGCGTGGCCAGCTTCGAACCGCACGTCCAGCAGCGCGTCCAGGCCTGGCTCGACCCGATGAAGGAGTACACGCTCTCCCGGCAGGGCGTCGCCGGCCACTCCGAGCAGGCGATGCAGGCCCTGTGGGCGTTCGGCTCCGGCGGCACCCTCGGCACCGGCCTCGGCCAGGGCCACTCCGAGCTGATCCGGTTCGCCGCCAACTCCGACTTCATCCTCGCCACCTTCGGCGAGGAACTCG
Organism: Streptomyces sp. GbtcB6; assembly: GCF_019091475.1. Lineage (NCBI taxonomy): Bacteria > Bacillati > Actinomycetota > Actinomycetes > Kitasatosporales > Streptomycetaceae > Streptomyces > Streptomyces sp. GbtcB6. The sequence continues at coordinate 154,632 of NZ_JAGXJL010000004.1, forward strand.
GCCTGGCCGGCATCATGGCGATCCTGCTCATCTACGGCCTGATCGTGGAGCGCGGTGTGCGCACCTCGCTCGCCGCCCGCGACCCGTTCGGCAAGCTGCTCGCCGTCGGCCTCTCCGGCGCCTTCGCGCTCCAGGTGTTCGTCGTCGCCGGCGGTGTGATGGGCCTCATCCCGCTGACCGGTATGACGATGCCGTTCCTCGCGTACGGCGGTTCCTCCGTGATCGCCAACTGGGCGCTCATCGGCGTGCTGATCCGCATCAGCGACACCGCCCGCCGCCCGGCCCCGGCTCCCGCCGCCAACCCCGACGCCGAGATGACCCAGGTGGTCCGCCCCTCATGAACAAGCCCCTGCGCCGGATCGCGATCTTCTGCGGCCTCCTGGTCCTCACCCTGCTGCTGCGCGACAACTGGCTCCAGTACGTCAAGGCCGACACCCTCCGCGAGGACCCCGCCAACCGCCGCGTCACGATCGCCCGCTACTCCACCCCGCGCGGCGACATAATCGTCGACGGCAACCCGGTCACCGGCTCCACGGCGTCCAGCTCCTCCGGTCTCAACGACCTGAAGTACAAGCGCACGTACAAGAACGGCCCCATGTGGGCCCCGGTCACCGGGTACGCCTCCCAGGCCTTCGGCGCCAACCAGCTGGAGTCCCTCGAGGACGGCATCCTCACCGGCAACGACGACCGGCTCTTCTTCCGCAACACCCTCGACATGATCACGGGCAAGCAGAAGGCCGGCGGCAACGTCGTCACCACCCTCAACGCGGCCGCCCAGAGCGCCGCCTACAACGGGCTGAAGAAGCAGGGCGGCAAGGGCGCGGTCGTCGCCCTGGACCCCGCCACGGGCAAGATCCTGGCCCTCGCCTCCTACCCGTCGTACGACCCCTCGGCCTTCGCCGGTACCTCGGACACCGACGCCGAGGCCTGGAAGAAGCTGCAGAAGAAGTACAACCCGAACGACCCGATGCTGAACCGGGCGCTGCGCGAGACCTACCCGCCGGGCTCCACCTTCAAGGTGGTCACCGCCTCGGCCGCGCTGGAGAACGGGCTGTACACCTCCGCCGACGAGGCCACGAAGTCCCCGCTGCCGTACGTCATGCCGGGTACCACCACCGAGCTGAAGAACGAGGGCAGCATCCCGTGCAAGAACGCGACCATGCGGGTCGCGCTGCGGTACTCCTGCAACACCGTCTTCGGCAAGATCGGCGCCGACCTCGGCAACGACAAGATGCTCGCCGAGGCCAAGAAGTTCGGCTTCGACTCCGAGCAGTTCACCCCGGTCCGCTCCAGCGCCTCGGTCTTCTCCGACAACATGAACCAGTCGCAGACCGCACTGTCCTCGATCGGCCAGTACAACACCGCCGCGACCCCGCTGCAGATGGCCATGGTCGCCTCCGCGGTCGCCAACGACGGCAAGCTGATGAAGCCGTACATGATCGACAAGCTGCAGTCGTCGGGCGTCGACACGATCTCCCAGACCGAGCCCGAGGAGATGAGCCAGCCGCTCTCCTCCTCCAACGCCCAGATCCTCCAGTCCATGATGGAGACGGTCGTCAAGGAGGGCACCGGTACGAACGCGCAGATCAACGGCGTCACCGTCGGTGGCAAGACCGGTACCGCCCAGCACGGTGTCGAGAACAGCGAGAACCCGTACGCGTGGTTCATCTCCTACGCCAAGCTCCCCGACGGCAGCAAGCCGGTCGCGGTCGCCGTGGTGATCGAGGACGACCAGGCCAACCGTGACGACATCTCCGGCGGCGGCCTCGCGGCCCCGATCGCGAAGAGCGTGATGGAGGCGGTCATCAACTCCAAGAAGTGACCCCGCTCACGTCCCCTTCACATCGGTGCACGTTGACATACCGGTCCTGTATCGGGTTACGGGCTTGGCCAGGTCACACAAACACAGCCGGGTACGGTAGGCCCGGACGGCAGCCTCCGACCGCACACACCCGTGCCGGCCGGGACCCACGGAGAGGGCTGGTAGGTAGCTATGGAAGAGCCGCGTCGCCTCGGCGGCCGGTACGAGCTGGGCCACGTGCTCGGCCGTGGTGGCATGGCGGAGGTCTACCTCGCGCATGACACCCGGCTCGGCCGCACGGTGGCGGTGAAGACGCTGCGCGCGGACCTCGCGCGCGACCCGTCTTTCCAGGCCCGGTTCCGCCGGGAGGCCCAGTCGGCCGCCTCGCTCAACCATCCCGCGATCGTCGCGGTCTACGACACGGGCGAGGACTACATCGACGGGGTCTCGATCCCGTACATCGTCATGGAGTACGTGGACGGCTCGACGCTGCGGGAACTCCTCCACTCCGGTCGCAAGCTCCTGCCCGAGCGTGCCATGGAGATGACCATCGGCATCCTCCAGGGCCTGGAGTACGCGCACCGCAGCGGCATCGTCCACCGTGACATCAAGCCGGCGAACGTCATGCTGACGCGCAACGGCCAGGTCAAGGTCATGGACTTCGGCATCGCCCGCGCCATGGGCGACTCCGGCATGACCATGACCCAGACCGCGGCCGTCATCGGCACCGCCCAGTACCTCTCCCCGGAGCAGGCGAAGGGCGAGCAGGTCGACGCCCGCTCGGACCTCTACTCGACGGGCTGCCTGCTCTACGAGCTGCTGACGGTACGACCGCCGTTCGTGGGCGACAGCCCGGTCGCGGTCGCCTACCAGCACGTCCGCGAGGAGCCCCAGCCCCCGTCGGTCTTCGACCCCGAGATCACGCCCGAGATGGACGCCATCGTCCTCAAGGCCCTGGTCAAGGACCCGAACTACCGCTACCAGTCGGCCGACGAGATGCGCGCCGACATCGAGGCGTGCCTGGACGGCCAGCCGGTCGCGGCCACCGCGGCGATGGGCTCCGTCGGCTACGGCGGCTACCCGGACGACATGCCGACCACGGCCCTGCGCTCCGACGCCGGCGCCACCACCATGCTCCCCCCTATGAACCCGGACGACGGCGGCTACGGCTACGACGAACGCCCGGACCGCCGCCGCCAGCAGAAGAAGAGCAACACGTCCACGATCCTCCTCGTGGTCGCGGGCATCCTGGTGCTGGTGGGCTCGGTCCTGATCGGGAAATGGGTGGTCAGCGGGGGCGCGAACGACACGGTCCAGACGCCGACGTTCGTCGGGCAGACCAAGGCGACGGCCACGCAGATGGCCGACAACGTCGGTCTCAAGCTGGCCTTCACCCAGAAGACCTGCGACAACCAGCCCAAGGGCAGCGTGTGCTCACAGGACCCCACTCCCAAGACCGACGTCAAGAAGGACTCCACGGTCAACCTCGTCATCTCGACGGGCGCGCCGAAGGTCGCGGTGGACAACGTGATCGGCAAGAACGTCGACGACGCCACCACACAGCTGGAGAACAAGGGCTTCAAGGTCAAGGTCACCAAGACGGTGTCCACCCAGGACGAGGGTACGGTCCTGAGCCAGAACCCCGACCCGGGCACCGAGAAGGAGAAGGGCTCGGTCATCACCCTGGAGGTCGCCAAGGCCGAGGAGAAGTCCACGGTCCCCGACGTCACCGGCAAGAGCTGTGACGACGCCAAGGCGCAGATGGCGGCCAACAACCTGACCGGCAACTGCACCCAGGTGGACACCGACGACGCCAACCTGGTCGGCAAGGTCGTCTCGACCGACCCGACGGCCGGCACCCAGGTGAAGAAGAACTCCGCGGTGAACATCCAGATCGGCCAGGCCAAGCAGCAGACGGCCGTGCCGAGTGTGCTGGGCCAGACCGTGAGCCAGGCCAAGCAGACCCTGCAGGCGGCCGGATTCACGAACATCCAGTTCAACGGCGACTCCAGCGACAACGCGCTCGTCACCAACCAGGACCCGGCGGCCAACACCGGCGTCGACGACCCGGGCAGCACGACGATCACCCTCACCACGGTGAGCGTCGGCAACAACAACGGCGGCAACAACGGCGGTACCAACTTCTTCGGTGGTACCTCCGGCTGACGTTCCGCACGAGGGCAGGCTCTTCTCGGCCCCGCTGAGCTCCGGCTCGGCGGGGCCGAGTGCTGCAAGCGGACACCCCGGCATCCGCCGGCTCGCCGTCACCGCCAACCTGAGCGGGGTCATCATGGTGGACCGCTGCGGCTTGGAGGCATGGAGCGCTGGAGCGCCTCTCAAGGGCCTGAGGTAACCCCGAGCAACAAGGCATGCCAGGCGACAGACCTGCTGCAAGGAGGTCTGTCAGCTCAGTTCCTTCGGCGGTGTCCGCTTGCTGTCGACCTTCTGCACGCGGACCAGTTCACCCCACACCACATACCGGTACCGGCTCGTGTACACCGGCGTGCAGGTCGTCAGGGTGATGTAGTGGCCCGGCTTGGTCTTGCCGGACTCCTTGGGGACCTGGGAGAGGACCTTGACGTTGTACTTCGAGGTCTCGGGGAGGATGTCGTAGACCTTGTAGACGTACCAGTCGTCGCGGGTCTCGAAGACGACCGGGTCGCCGACCTTGACCTTGTCGATGTTGTGGAACTTGGCGCCGTGACCGTCGCGGTGGGCGGCGAGCGCGAAGTTGCCGGCTTTGCCGGTGGTCGGGAGCGTGGCCTTGACCGGATCCGTGTAGTAGCCGGCCACGCCGTTGTTCAGGACGTCCGTCGACGTGCCCTTCTCGACCAGGACCTCGCCGTTCTTCATCGACGGCACGTGCAGGAAGCCGATGCCGTTCTTCGTGTTCAGCGCGCCCGGACCGGTGTCCTGCTGGGCCCAGGTGTCCCGGACCTTGTCGCCCTCCCGGTCGGCCTTGCGGTCCGCGATGACGTTCGTCCACCACAACGAGTAGACGACGAACAGGCCGAGCAACAGGCCCGCCGTGATGAGGAGTTCACCGAAGACGCTGACCGCCGTCGCGATCCGGCCCATCGGCCGCCGCCCCGGCACGGACGCCGCATCCGGCGCGTCGGTCTGCTCTTCGGTGTCGTCGGCGGTCGCTGCCACTGTTCCTCTGCCTCTGCCCTTACTCGACGAGCGCGTCTGGCTTGCCCTTGCTGCGCGGGCGTTCCTCGACCATCTTGCCCCACACGATCAACCGGTACTTGCTGGTGAACTCCGGTGTGCAGGTGGTGAGAGTGATGTAGCGGCCCGGTTTGGTGAAGCCCGACCCCTTCGGGATCGGATCCAGCACACTCACGTTGCTCGGCGCGGTCACCGGCAGCATCGACGTCACCTTGTACACGAAGTACTCGTCCTGCGTCTCGACCACCACCGAGTCGCCGGCCACCAGCTTGTTGATGTACCGGAACGGCTCGCCGTGCGTGTTGCGGTGCGCGGCCAGGCCGAAGTTGCCGGTCTTGTCCTGCGGCATCGCGGTCTTCAGCGCGCCCTCGCCGTAGTGCCCGACCATGCCCTTGTCGAGGACCTTCTTGTTGCTGACGCCCTCGGCGATCGGCGCCACCACGTCCAGCTTGGGGATGTGCAGGATGGCGAAGCCCTGGCCCGGCGCGAAGACACCCGGCGCACGCTTGCCGCTCGCCCAGTCCTGCTGGAGGCTGCTCGCCTCCTGGCCGGCCTGGGCGTGGGCGCGGACGTTCGTCCACCACAGCTGGTAGGTCACGAACAGCAGCATCAGCACGCCGGTGGTGATGAACACCTCGCCTATCGCCCGGCTCGCCATGACGGCCGGACTGGGCTTGCGCAACCGCTCCCGCCGCCGGGCCTCCACCCGGGAGAGCGGCCGGCCCGGCGCGGTGGTTTCCGACGGCGCCGTCTCCGGTGTGCCGCCGTGCCGCCCGCCGCGCCGCTTGGCGGCCTTTCTGCGGGCCGCGCGGCCGCCTCCCGGGGTTCCGGTGCCAGAAGGGGCTGCTGTGGCCGCAGAGGCCGATACAGGCGGCTCGGGGATCCGCAGCGCGACGGTCTCCTCGTCGATCGGCGGGAGCGGCGGGAGGTACGCCGTCTCCCCGAGCGCGCTCGACCCCCCGTACGGCTGATCCCCGTACGAGGCACCGGTCTCGCGCTCGGGGCGCAGCGCGGTCACGCCGTGGCCCTGCCCACCACCGGGGCGAGCCCCGCCGACCTCGCCACGGCCCCCTGGTCACCGCACTCCACCAGCCAGTTGGCCAGCATCCGGTGCCCGTGCTCGGTCAGCACCGACTCGGGGTGGAACTGCACGCCCTCGACCGGGAGTTCACGGTGCCTGAGGCCCATGATGATCCCGTCGTGGGTGCGGGCGGTCACCTCCAGCTCGGCCGGGACCGTCGCCGGCTCGGCCGCCAGGGAGTGGTAGCGGGTCGCGGTGAAGGGTGAGGGCAGGCCCGCGAAGACGCCCTTGCCGCCGTGCTCGACCAGCGAGGTCTTGCCGTGCAGCAGCTCCGGCGCCCGGTCCACCACACCGCCGTACGCCACCTGCATCGACTGCATGCCGAGGCAGACGCCGAAGACCGGGACACCGGTCGCGGCGCAGTGCCGGACCATGTCCACGCAGACGCCCGCCTCCTCCGGCGTGCCGGGCCCCGGTGAGAGGAGGACGCCGTCGAAGCCGTCCTGGGCGTGCGCCGTCGACACCTCGTCGTTGCGCAGCACCTCGCACTCGGCGCCCAGCTGGTACAGGTACTGGACCAGGTTGAAGACGAAGCTGTCGTAGTTGTCGACGACGAGAATCCGCGCGCTCACTGGTTGTCCACCGTCACATCGTTGAAGGGCAGCAGTGGTTCGGCCCAGGGGAAGACGTACTGGAAGAGGACGTAGACCACGGCCAGGACCAGCATGAGTGAGATCAGCGCCCTCACCCACGCGTTCCCCGGCAGATGCCGCCAGATCCAGCCGTACATGCCGTCCCTTCCGTTCCACCACGGCACCAGAATCCCGCCGTACTGCACCAGACTAACGGCGCAGCGCCTTAGGTCTGCCTGACTCCACGGGCTGTGTGGAGTCCAAGTGCGCCCAGACGATCAGCCGATGGCTGTGCCCCCATTCCGGATCGCACGTGGTCAGCGTGAGATAGCGCCCCGGACGCGTATACCCCGACTTACGTGGCACAGGGTCGATCACTTCAACGTCCGTCGGAACTGTTTTGTAGGGCCCTTTGTCGATCCGATACGTGAACCAGGTCGTCCCGTCCGTCAGCACGATCGCATCGCCCTTGCGCAGCTTCGGGAAGTCGAGGAACGGATCGCCGTAGGTGCGCCGGTGGCCGGCGACCGCGAAGTTGCCCACCTGGCCCAGCTGGGCGGTCCTGGCGTAGTGCGCGAGGCCCTTCTTCAGCACATCGGTGCCGGTGCCCTCCAGGACCGGTTTGTTCCACGTGAAACCGAACCGGGGGATGTACATGATCGCGAAAGGCTTGCCGTAGTGGTACGCGGCGGGCTTCGCGGGGGCGGCGGCGGTCGCGGACGCCTTGGCCGTCGGATGCACCGCGGCACTGGCCGACCACTGCCGCTGTAACTGGTCGATCTGGTCGTGCATCTCGCTGTCGGCCTTCACGCCGGTCCAGAACAGCACGTACGCGACGAAGAGCACGATGAGCGTGCCGACGGTGATGCAGAGCTCGCTGACGGTCCTGACGATCACGCGCACCGGCGGCTCCAGAAAGTGACGAGCTGCTTACCCCACGGGCTTCGCGTAGTGCAGATCCACTGTGCCCGAGTAGCCCGGCAGAGTCACCGTCCCGTCCTCGGTCACTTTCCAGCCGAGGCCGTACACGTTCACGTACACCATGTAGTTCTGGATGGCCTCGGAGTCGGCGAGCGACTTCTGCATCTTCGCCGGGTCCCCGACCGCCTGGATCTTGTACGGCGGTGAGTAGACCCGGCCCTGCAGGATCAACGTGTTGCCGACGCAGCGCACGGCGCTGGTGGAGATCAGCCGCTGGTCCATGACCTTGATGCCGGTGGCACCGCCCTGCCACAGGGCGTTCACCACGGCCTGCAGGTCCTGCTGGTGGATGACCAGGTAGTCGGGCTGCGGCTCGGGGTAGCCGGGGAGCTTGGCGGTGGCGTTCGGCGGCGCGTCGTTGAGCGTGACGGTGATCGCCTTGCCGGTGAGCTTCCGGGTGCCCGCGTCCTTCTCCAGGCCGGTGAGCGTGTCGTCCTGGGCCTTGGTGGAGCCGTCGTCGCGCTTGGCGAGCTTCTCGTTCTCGTCGCGCGTACTCGCGTTGGACTCGTCCAGCTCCTTGTTCTTGCGGCTGTGCTCCTGGATCAGGTCGGAGAGCTTCAGCAGGTTGTCGTCCGAGCGGATGTCGGTGCCCTTGGCCGTGTTGAAGCTGGTGAAGAAGAGCAGACCGGCGAGGGCGAAGACGCCCACGGTGAGAATCCGCACCGGACGGAACCCGTTCTTGCGGGTTGGGCCGGCACCCGTTGATCCGGTCCCCTGGGAGTCGGCAGAATTGCTCAACGTACCCTTATCTCCTTCGGCGCCACGGAAGCACTACGCTAACGGACGCCCGGGGGAGCGCTCAGTGTGCCCTTACTGTCCCCCTTGTACGCTGCCCCGAGCCCGACCCAGTTACCTGCGCGGCCACGCAGCGCATCGACAGGAGAGACCCTCGTGCCGAAGTCACGTATCCGCAAGAAGGCCGACTACACGCCGCCCCCGGCGAAGCAGGCGACCGCCATCAAGCTCAACAGTCGCGGCTGGGTCGCACCGGTGATGCTGGCCATGTTCCTCATCGGGCTGGCCTGGATCGTCGTCTTCTATGTGACCGACGGTTCGCTGCCGATCGACAGCCTCGACAACTGGAACATCGTCGTGGGCTTCGGCTTCATCGCGGCCGGCTTCGGCGTCTCCACACAGTGGAAGTAGCTCTGCCCAGGGTTATCCGCTGAGTTATCCACAGGCCTGTGTATGGACCTGGGGAAAAGAAGACGATCTGTGGATAACCCGTTGGGTGTTGACGCCGGTACGACTACCACAACACCCGCCGCAAAACCACTCGCCCCCTCCCTGACCTGCGGCAACGCAGGTGAGTAGGAGGGGGCGCAGTTGTGCGGGCACGTTGTGCACAAGATCGGCCACCGACTGTGGACAACGGTTCGGTATCGGTGCGGTGAGCCGCCGTGATCAGGCGCAGACGCAGGCTCAGGTGAGCTGGGCGGTCCGGATGACCGTGATCACCACGGCCACGACCAGCACCAGCGCACACGTGCCGTACTGGATCAGGTTCCGCCGCTCGCGCGGGGCGTGCACCATCGCGTAGCCGGTGATGACACCGGCGACCAGGCCGCCGATGTGGGCCTGCCAGGCGATACCGCCGCTGAAGGTGAAGATGAGGTTGATCACCAGCAGGGCGATGATCGGCCGCATGTCGTAGTTGAGCCGGCGGATGAGGACCGCGGTCGCGCCGAAGAGGCCGAAGATCGCGCCGGAGGCGCCGAGCGAGGGCTGGTTCTGGGCGGCGAGCAGATAGGTGAGGGCGCTGCCGGCCAGGCCGGAGACGAAGTAGAGCGTGATGTAGCGGGCGCGGCCGAGGGCGGTTTCCAGGGGGCCGCCGATCCACCACAGGCTGAGCATGTTGAACACGATGTGCATGGGGCTCGAGCTGTCATGCAGGAACATCGCGGTCAGCATCCGGTAGTACTGGCCCTGGGCGATGCCCTCGACATCGCCGTACTGCGGGAACCAGGCCTGGCCGATCAGGTCGAAGCGGTTGGTGAAGCTGTCCCCGACGGAGAGCTCGACCAGGAAGACGGCGATGTTGATGCCGATCAGGATCTTGGTGAGCAGTCGCGGGTCGGCGGCGACCGTGCCGCCGGCGAGGGTGCGGGGCCGGGAGGCGGCCGGGGGCGGGCCGCTCTGGCCGGCGGTGGTGCCACGGACGCACTCGGGGCACTGGAAGCCCACGGAGGCGCTGACCATGCACTCGGGGCAGATGGGGCGCTCGCAGCGGGTGCAGCGCACGCCGGTCTCCCGGTCCGGGTGCCGGTAGCACTTGGGCAGGCTGTGGGCGTCACGCGCGCTGCCTGTCGCCTGGTCCTCCATGGGGTCCCCTCGCTCGTCCTGGGCAGTGTTCCGCCCCGCCCATCCTTACGGACGAGCGGGGCGTTTGGTTCCCTTCGGGTGCTTCCGTTTCGGGCCGCTCAGCCGCCGCGCTTCTCGACGACGACCGTCTCGATGACGACGTCGGTCACCGGCCGCTTGTTGGGTCCGCTGACCGGGACGGCGGCGATGCTGTCCACGATCTTCTGGGCGGCCGGGTCGACGACCTCGCCGAAGATGGTGTGCTTGCGGTTGAGGTGGGGAGCGGGATTGACCGTGATGAAGAACTGGGAGCCGTTGGTGCGGGGGCCGGCGTTGGCCATGGCGAGCAGGTAGGGGCGGTCGAAGCGGAGGTCGGGGTGGAACTCGTCCTCGAACTTGTAGCCGGGGCCGCCGATGCCGGTGCCGACCGGGTCGCCGCCCTGGATCATGAAGCCGCTGATCACCCGGTGGAAGACCGTGCCGTCGTAGAGCGGGTCCGTGGAGACCGTGCCGGTGTCCGGGTGGGTCCACTCACGCTCACCCTGCGCCAGTTCGACGAAGTTGCTGACCGTCTTGGGCGCGTGGTTCGGGAAGAGCCGGACCTCGATGTCGCCGAGGCTGGTCTTCAGAGTGGCGTAGAGCTGCTCGGCCACGATCCGCCTTCCGTTGTGCTCGGATTCAGTGCCACGATCCTCGCACGGTACGGCAGGTCCGACGCCCGCCCGGAGTTTCCGGACCCGGATCCTCACGAATCGCTTGCGGAACCCCTTCTGTCATGCGGGGGCGCGCGGCACCGATCCGTGGCATTGTCGTCGACAAGCCCCTCTTAGCTCTGGTTGCACCCGTATGCCCGTCCTCGCGCGCCGCTTGGCCCGTGGACAGGCATGATCCGTAAAAGGGTGGAAAGTCGAAATACCGTACGCCACCGAGGAGGAGGAAACCCGTGACCCGCAAAGACAGCGTGCGCGCCGCGACCAGTTCGGCGAAGGACAGCGTGCGGCACGCCGCGGAAGCGGTGGCGCCCTACGCCGACACGGCCAAGGAGCGTGCCGCGTACTACGCGCAGGAGGCACGCGTACGGCTCGCGCCCGTGGTGTCTCAGGCCGCAGAGCAGGCCCGCGTCCAGGCCCGCGTCCAGTACGACGCCCGTCTCGTGCCGCGCCTGGAGCAGGCCCGCGCCCATGTACCGCCGAAGGTGGACCAGGCCGCGCACGATGCCGCCGACCTGACGCGTAAGGCGGCCCGGCAGGCCGCCGACTACTCGCGGCCGAGGATCGAACAGGCGGTGGCGGCGGCCGGTCCGGTCCGCGAGGAGGCCACCGCGCGAGGTGCCGCCGCGCTGGCCGCGCTGCGCGGCAATGTCTCGGCCGAGGAGATCGAGAAGCTGGCGCGCCGGAACCAGCGGCGCTCTGCGTGTGGCCGTGCGTTCAAGGCGTTCGCCGTGGTCGGCGTACTCGCCGGCGCGGCCTTCGCCGCCTGGAAGTGGTGGGACAAGCAGGCCAACCCCGACTGGCTGGTCGAGCCTCCCGCCGCCACGGAGGTCCCGGATCCGGGTCGTCTCGGCTCGGTGGACGGCAGCTCGCCCCTCGACCCCGAGGTACAGGCCAAGGAGGCGAAGGAGCGGGGCTCACGGTCCCGGGACGACAAGAACCGCTGAGCCCGAGGGTCTGCAGGACGCCGTTTCACGTGAAACCAGACGCCTGACCGCGAGGCCGCGCACATGAACCCCTCTGACTGCATCTACGCAGATCAGAGGGGGTTCATGTGGGGAGCCCAGGGGAGTCGAACCCGAAACCGAGACACGCCCCACCTGCAGCTCTACCGGAAATCTCGGACAACACCCTCCGTTTCGATCCTGCTGGGCCCGACTCGATCCGGTTCGATCCCGAGAAACGGGAACCGCCTTGCCAGGACGGTGCGGGCGCCACGTCGTCACGTCCATGCTCCGTCAGGCGCGCAGCCCTTCTAGGACCACCTGGCGCAGTTCCCCGTACCGCTCGGTGAGGTCGGCGCGGCGGGTAAGGACGTCGGAGATGTGCTGCATGCCGAAGAACGCCGCGACGAGCACCCGGGCCGCGCCGCGCGGGGTGATGCCCGCGCGCAGTTCACCGGCCTTGTCGATGTCCTCGACGAGATCGGTCAGGTAGTCCTCCCAGCCCACGTACGGCTCGGGCAGGTCGCCGTTGATGAGCGACCGCTCGACCTGCAGCCGCGCGCCGGCCCGGACCACGATGTCGTCGCGGAACGCGCGGGTCACCCCGTCCATGACGGCCACCAGCGTCTCGTACGGCGGGAGTTGACGGGACGTCGCCTCCTGCAGGAGCAGGGGCCAGCGGGCGTAGTGCTCCTGGACGACGGCGACGGCCAGCTCCTCCTTGTTCTTGTAGTGGAAGTACACCGCTCCCTTGGTCATCGAAGCCCGTTCGGCCACGTCCTGCAGCGTCACCGTCGCGTAGCCGCGCTCGGCGAAGAGTTCGGCGGCCATCAGGAGGATGTGGGCCCTTGTCCGCCACGCCCGCTCCTGCTTCGGTTCGCTTCGCCTGCCTGTCATGGTCATCGCGCCTCCCTGGTTACCTCTCTTGGCAATATACCTTCCTGAAGGTATATTTTCTGCCGCCGGGGGGCGGCAATCAGTCCCCTGCGCGATACCTGCACATCTCTTGGGGGGGATTCAAGGATGTCTGTCAACACACTGCGGTCCACACCGTCACCGGTGGAACAGAGCCGGGCCGGACTCACCTTCGACCGCACGGTACCGCGCCAGCTGGTGCACCGTGCGTCCGTGACCGAGGTCTTCCTGACCGACGGTGCCCAGGTCGCCGCCGGCCGATTCCTGGTCGGCGCCCAGTGGCCGCGCCAGCATGTGCTCTACCACCCGGACCAGTCCGGTCGCTACGACTTCATGCTGCTCGCCGAGACCGTCCGGCAGGCGGGGATCTTCCTCATCCACCGCTTCTACGACGTCCCGCTGGGCCACCACTTCGTCTTCAGGTCCCTCGAACTGCGCATCGACGACCTCGACGCCCTGCGCGTGGGTGCCACGCCGCTCGGCGCGGTCCTCGATGTCACGGTCACGGCCTCCGGCGACACGGCACGCCGCTTCGACGCCCGCCTCGACGTGACCCTCGAGGTCGACGGGCGGCCCTGTGCGTACGGTTCGGTCTCCGTCGTCGTGGTCGACGCGCGTGGATACGACATCGTCCGGCACCGCGGCCGGGACCTCACGGCTGCCCCGGCCGCGCATACGGCGGCGCCCTCGACCGCGCCGGTCATCGCCGGCCGCCAGGACGCCAACGTGCTGTTGCGCACCGTCGCCGGCACCGACTCCAGCACCTGGCTGCTGCACGTCGACCTCCAGCACCCGGGGTACTTCGAGCACCCGTCGGACCATGTGCCGGGCATGATGCTGCTGGAGGCGTTCCGCCAGGCCGGCCATCTGGCCGCGGCCCGCGACTGCGTACTGGCCTCCCTGGAGGCCCGGTTCCGGTCCTTCGGCGAACTGTGCCGGCCGATCGTGATCCGTTCGGCCACCCGCCCCGACGGACCGCTGCACCTGACCGCCCTGCAGGGGGAGCGCACGCTGGCCGAGGCCGACGCCCTCTTCGTGCGCGCCTGACCCATGGACCTGCAGCGTCTGCGCGCCTTCCGCGAGGTCGCCCGGGAGCTGAGCTTCACCCGGGCGGCGCGGAACCTGCACTACTCGCAGCCCACCATCACGGCCCAGATCAGGGGCCTGGAGGAGTCCGTCGGCACGCCGCTGTTCGTGCGCCGCGGCAACCGGGCCGTCGAATTGACCTCGGCGGGCGTCCGGCTGCGCCCCTACGCCGACCGGATCCTCGACCTGGTCGAGGCCGCCCACTCGGAGCTGCACGCCGGGCTGTGACGGCGCCTTCGGCCCCCGGCACCCGATCTTCTCTGCACCCGATCTCCTCTGCACCCGGTTCCCCGCACCGGGTCCCCTGTACCCGCAGGACCTCACAAAGGTTTCCCCTGTCATGACGATCGGTCCTCTCAGAGCCGCGTTCTTCGACGTCGACGAGACGCTCATCACCGGCAAGAGCATGCTGAGCTTCCTCACCTTCCACTGGGCCCGTGAGGGCCGCGCCGCGTCCCGCGTGGCGTCGGCCCGGGCCGCTCTCAGCCACCAACTCCGCTCCGGCATGCCCCGCGAGCAGGTCAACCGCGCCTACTACCGGCTGCTGCGCGGCAGTCGCGAGACCGACCTGGCGGAGAGCGGCCGCCTCTGGTTCGCCCGCGAACACCCGCGAGGCCTCTTCCACCCGCCCGTCCGCGAGGCCCTGCGGCGGCACTCCAGCGCCGGCGACCTCACGGTCCTGGTCTCGGGCTCCTTCAGCGCCTGTCTGGACCCGATCGGACAGGCCGTCGGCGCCGATCTCGTCGTCTGCACGATCCCCGAGGTCGCGGGCGGCGCCCTCACCGGCGAGCTGACCGGCCGCCCCATGATCGGCCGGGCCAAGGCGGAGGAGGCGCGGCGCATCATGACCGCCTTCGGGCTGCGCCCCGAGCATTGCCACGCCTACGGCGACGACGCCAGCGACCTCGCGCTCCTGACGAGCGTCGGCAACCCGGTGGCCGTGGGCGGCGATCCGGCCCTGACGGCACACGCGGTCCGCGCGAACTGGACACGTCTGCCCGGCCCGGCCCTGAACGGCCTGCTGGACAAGGCAGCCTGACGAACCGTCACCTCTGATCGCGGCAGGCCTCGCCGCGTGGCCGCGGCCTGCCGCGACGTCTCCCGCCGCGCCCCGGTGTCCGGCGGCTCAACCGCCCAGGACCGGCGCCACCACGTCCCACATCTCCTTGACCTGCGCCTCCAGCCCTCCTTCTCGGCCCTGCGCCGTCCATCGATTCGAGCAGGCCCCCATCAACAGCGCCACCACGAACCGGGCCAGCAGTTCCGGCTGGTGGCCCGCGCCGATCTGGCCCTCCCGCCGGGCTTCGTGGATCAAATCCTCCAGATGTCCGCGGAGTTCGCCGAGAGGAGCCGGATCCCGCCGGTCCCCCCGGGCCGCGTCCGTCGTGAGCCGCAACCCCGCGGCGAACTGCACGTCGTCGTCCATCCTCCGGGCCAGCCCGATGACGAGTTCGCGCGGGGAGGACCCGGCCGACGACAGCAGTTCCCCCCACGCCCGCTCGAACCGCCGGCCCAGCTCCTCGGCCAGCTGCGCCTTGGACGCGAAATGACCGTAGAGCGCGCCCTTGGTGAGGCGGGTGCGGGCGACGACGTCGGACAGGTTCGTGCCCGCGAAGCCGTGGAGGACGAACTCGGCCGCCGCCGAGTCCATGAGCAGCTCATGTGTGCGCTGCGCTCTGCTCTGCTTCATGTGTCCGTCCTCGCCTTCGACCTGCGCTCATCAAGAAAATACCTTCTAGACCGAATCTTTTTATACCGTTAACCATCGTTCAGGAAAGGCAGCCATGTCCACGGCTCTCGCGATCCCGTCACTTGCCCCCGGCGCCGTCACCGCCCTCGCCGCCCGGCACGCCCGCGCTTCCGAGGAGGCCGCGTGTCTGCACCGGGAGGTGGCGGCCGCCCTGCCCGCGACCGGTTTCGCCCGCCATTTCGTGCCGAGCCGCTGGGGCGGCCGGGCAGGCGGTTTCGCGGAGCTGGTGGGCGCGGTGGCCGCCGTCGGGGAGGCATGCGCGTCCACCGCCTGGTGCTGTGCCCTGCTGGCCGGGCATGCCCGGCTCGCCGCCCATCTGCCGGAGCGGGCCCAGGCGGAGCTGTGGGCGGACTCTCCCGACACGGCGATAGCGGCGGCCGTCGTCCCGCCCTCCGGCCGGCTCACCCGCGCCCCCGGCGGCTGGCGGCTGACCGGCCGCTGGGCCTGGGCGAGCGGCGTCGAGCACGCCGACTGGGTGCTGCTCGCCACCCTCGACGAGCAGCCGGCCGGCCCTCCCGCCTACCGCATCCTCCTGCTCCCCCGCCGGGACATCCGCGTGCACCGCACCTGGGACAGCATCGGCCTGCGCGGCACCGGCAGCCACACGGTCACCGTCGACGACGCCTTCGTGCCCCGGCACCGCTCCTGCCTGCGGGACATCCTGATGACGGGCGTGCCCGAGGCGGACGCGGCGCCCTGCCACCGGGTGCCGTACACCCTGGTCGCCCCGCTGCTGTTCTGCGCTCCCGCACTCGGCGCGGCCCGGGGCGCCCTGGACGCCTGGACCACGCTCGTCCGGGAGCGCGGCGCGAGCGGCGAGAGCGGCGCCCCGCACACCCTGGCCCGCTGCTCGGCCGACGTCGATGCGGCGGCGCTGCTGCTGGAGGCGGCGGCGCGGCGGGCGGACCAGGCGGCACTCACGCCTCCGGCCGCCTTCGCGCCGGAGACGACGGCCCGCAACGGGCGGGACGCCTCGGTCGCGGTCGATCTGCTGACGGGAGCGGTGGGGCAGCTGTTCCGCACGGCCGGCATGCGCGCGCTGACCCCGGAGAGCCCGTTGCAGCGCGCCTGGCGCGACATCCACGTGGTGGGCGCCCATGCGAGCCTGCGCCCGGAGCCGGCCGCCGCGGCGTACGCGGCCATGGCGTTCCGGGCGTAGGGCGCGCCTGGGCCCTGTCGTCTGGATCAGCCTGGCTATGAGGTGCGGCACCTTTCGACAGACCCGAGCGGGGCCTGGTGCGTGCAGCTGCAGGGCGGAGGAGGGAGTCGGCTCGACCTCCTCCGCCTCGCAGCTGGACACACCAGGCCCCGCTCACTGGCGCTGACAAGCACCGTTGCCCGGAGCCGCCGCCGGACAGGCCCTGGCTCCGGCGCGGCCGCCGATCCGCTGTCATCAGGATTCCCGATAATAGTTGATACCTTCGCGAAGGTTTTTATTTCATGGAGACATGACCGAACCCACCAGCTCCACTCCCGCCTCCGGGGAGGACGCGTTCGCACCCCACCCCGGGCGCCACGGGGCAGGCAGGACACCGCTGGCCGATGCCGTGCTCGCGGCGGCCCGCCGGGACATCGCCTCCTTCCACGCCCTCCCGCTCTCGCACGGCCGGTCGATCCGCGACTCCCGGATCCGGGAGTCCTACGAGAGTCTGTTCGGCGCGGCCCAGCTCGCCGCCGATGTGTCGTACAGCGGCACGATGCTCGACTCGTTCTTCCGCCCGCGCGGCCCGCTGCGCGAGGCCCAGCGGCTGGCCGCCCGCAGCTTCGGCGCCGACGCGACGTACTTCCTGTCGACCGGCACCAGCACCGCCAACCGGGTCGCCCTGACCGCGCTGACCCGTCCGGGCGGCCGGGTGCTCGCCGACCGCAGCTGCCACCAGTCCGTGCACTTCGCGCTCGGCGGGCTCGGCGTGGACGTCACCTACGCACCCATGCAGAGGTGCTGCGCGGACTGCCCGCGCGCCTTCGGGGACCTGCCCCGACTGCTGGAGACGTTCCGTACGGCGGTGGCGGAGGGCCGGCCGTACGACACCGTCGTCCTGTCCGCCGTGTCGTACGACGGTGTCCGCTACGACCTGCCGACGGTGCTGGCCGAGCTGGCCGCCGCCCACCCCGGGGTCCGCGTCCTGGTGGACGAGGCGTGGGGCGCGGTGCACCGCTTCCACCCCCGGCTGCGCCCGCTGACCGCGCTGCACGCGGTGGAGACCCTGCGCCGCGCCGAACCGGCACTGCCCCTGACCGTGGCCGTGACGCACTCGGCGCACAAGTCGATGTCGGCGCTGCGGCAGGGCTCGTACCTGCATCTGGCCGGCGAGGGCGAGGCGCAGGAGCGCACCGCTCAGGCGCTGTTCCAGCACCACACCACCTCGCCCAGCTGGCCGGTACTGGCCAGCCTGGACCTGGCCCGGCTCCAGGCGGAGACCGAGGGCGAGCAGCTGCTGGAGCGGTCGCTGAACCTGGCCCGGACCCTGCGCACCGAACTCGGCACCGACCCGCGGCTGTCGGCCTACCGCACACTGGGCGCGCAGGGCCATCTGACCGACCCGGCGCTGCTGGTGAGCGACGACCCGACCCGGGTGCTGGTCGACATCGGCGCCCTGGGCATCACCGCCGCGGACTTCCGGCGGATCCTCTTCGACGAGTACGCCCTCTACGTGGCCCGGGAGAGCGGCGACGCGGTGCTCTTCCACCTCCACATCGGCGTGGACGAGGCCACCTTGCTGCGGCTGCTGGACGCGCTGCGGACCATCCAGCGCACCTATCGCACCGCGTCGGCGGCCCTGACGCCGGGCACCTCGGACCACTTCATCATCGCCTACCCGCCGGGCATCCCGATCACCGTGCCGGGGGAGCGCGTCTGCGACCGCATCCTCGGCGAGATCGACGCGCTGCGCTCCGACGGCTGCGAGATCTACACGCTGCACCAGCCCGGTGTCTCCACCGCCGCCGTCCCCGTGCCCTCGGGTCCCCCCGTCTCCACGGCGGTCTCCGCAGTCCCCGCAGTCTCCACAGCCTCTGCTGTTCCCGCTGTTCCCGCCGGAAGGAAGTGACCGTAAATGATCAAGCTCGCGGACATCCGCAAGCACGCCGGGCGCCGCCCCGGACACGTCGCCGTGGTCGACGGCGAGGTCCGGCTGACCTGGGCCAACCTCGCCGACAAGGTGGCCCGGGTGGCGACCGCCATCGAGAAGCGACTGCCTGACATACGTCCGGCCCGTGCGGTGTTCGTCGCCGAGAACCGCTGGGAACTGGTCGTCGCCATGGCCGCGGTCTCCTCGCTCGGCATCCCGTGCGTCGGACTCGACTACTCCGCCGGGCCCGAGGCCACCGCCGGCGCCCTGGAGCAGCTGCGGCCGACCGTGATCATCAGCACCTCCGCCCAGCGCGCCGTGCTCACCGAGGTCGGCTGGCCCGAGGGCCGGGACGTCCTCGACATCCGGCTGGACAGCGACCCGCCGAGGAACGCACCGGGCGTCGCCTTCACCGACCTGCTGCTGTCGGAGCCGGGCGAACCCCGGCCGGTGGAGCAGCCGTTCGAGGCCTTCTCCTTCACCTCCGGCACCAGCGGCATCCCCAAGCTGGTGATCCGCCGGTCCTCCTTCGAGGCGCGCCGGTTCGCCGACCTGGTGGACCAGTACTCCTTCGACGAGGACGACGTCCACCTGGTGACGGTCCCGCTGTACCACGCCTCGGGTCCCGGCTGGGCACGCATCTTCCTGTCCCTGGGCGGCACGATCGTCCTCGGCCCGTACGACGACACGGCGACCCTGATCCGCCTGATCCAGGACGAGGGTGTGTCCACCACGCTCATGGTCCCGCCGGTCCTCAAGCGGGTCGTCGCCCACCCGGCCTCCGAGCACCTGCACAAGACCTCCCGGCTGCACTTCGTGCTCTCCGGCGGGCGGCACCTGAACCGCTGGGTCGTCAACAACACCTGGGACCGCCTCGGCCCGGTCCTGCACCTCTACTACGGCACCACCGAGACCGGCGTGAACGTCATGATCGGCCCCGAGGAACTGCATGTGGCGCCCTGCCGCTCCGGCCGCCCGATGCCGGGCAACACCATCGCCGTGCTCGACCCGGAGAACCGTCCGGTGCCCAAGGGCATGCGCGGCCGGGTGGCGATCGCCAGCTACCAGCTGATGGACGCCTACGCCACCGCCGAGCCGGAGTTCCTCGACCTCGACCACGGCGGCCGCACCCAGCGCTTCCTGCTCACCGGCGACAGCGGCTTCATCGACGAGGCCGGCCGGCTCGAACTCACCGGCCGCAACGACGGCGTCTCCAAGGCGACCGAGGGCAAGCCGCTCGACGTCAACGTCTTCGGTCTCGAGAACGACCTGATGGACCTGCCCTGCGTCCGCGAGACCGCCGTACTGCGCACGAAGCTGCCGGACACCGGAGAAGAGGTGCTGATCGTGCCGTTCGCCCCGGTCTCCCCCGAGCGGATGGAGAGCGGCGGGCGCGCGGTCACGGCCGCCTGCACCCGCCGGGTGCCGTGCCTGCCCGCGTACGTGGTCCCGGTGGAGGCGATCCCGTACAGCCCGACCGGCAAGGTGCGGGCGGCGCGGCTGCTGGAGACGGTGCTGCCGCTCGTCCGCGCCGAGGCGGCGACCCGCCGCGCCGGCCTCGTCCCCGCCTGACCGCCCCCTCACTTCTGCCCCCGCCGTCCCCCCACTCGACAGGAAGAGTCATGAACGATCAGAAGAACTACAGCCGAGGCCTGCTGCTCTGCCTGCTGGCCACCGTGTCCTGGGGAGCGATGTTCCCCCTCATGGACGTGACCCTGAAACACATCGACCCGTTCACCTTCACCTGCCTGCGCTACGCGATCGCCGGCACGATGTTCCTGGTGTTCCTCAAGCTGCGCGAGGGTGCGGCCGGGTTCAAGCTGAAGGGCGAACGGATCGGTCTGGCCTGGCTGTTCGGCACGGCCGGCTTCGCGGGCTTCCAGTTCCTGGTGTTCTTCGGCCAGGACCTCATCGGTGCGCGGGGCGCCCTGAACGCCTCGATCATGATGGCGACCATGCCCATGATGGGCTTCCTGGTCAACTGGGTGCTGCGCAAGGTCGTCCCGCCGAAGGGCGCGCTCGCCTTCATCGGTATGTCCTTCGTCGGCGTCATCCTCGTCGTCTCCGACGGCAGCCTCAGCTCGCTCCTCGCCCACCCCTCGGACTTCGGCCCCGACGCCCTGCTGCTGTTCGCCGCGCTCTGCTGGGTGATCTACACCTCCGGCGCGACGTTCTTCCCGACCTGGTCCCCGATCAAGTACACCGCGATCACCACGGTCCTCGGTCTGGCCAGCGCCACCGTCATCACGGCCGTCATCCTGGCCACCGGCGGCGTCCCGGTCCCGAGCGGCCACGACGTGACCTCGATCCTGCCCGAACTGGCCTACATGAGCATCATCGCCGGCTTCGTGGGCGTCCTCGGCTGGAACTTCGGCAACAAGTACCTCGGCCCGCTCAACGGCGTCCTGTTCATGGACGTCGTCCCGATCACGGCATTCATCATCTCGGCCCTGACCGGCGTGATCCCCGCGGGTATGCAGATCGTGGGCGCCTCGCTGACCGCCCTCGCACTGATCTTCAACAACCTGTACCTGCGCCGCGTCGCCCAGCGCACGGCGGCCGCGCAGGCCGCGGCGAAGCCGGTCACGACCGCGCCGAACGCCGGAGAGGAGAAGCCCGCCCCCGTGACGGCCGGCCGCTGAGCCCCGCGGCGCACGAACACGTCGGACAACTGAAGACACACGGCAGCCGCGGGCCACACCCCCGCGGCTGCCGCCGCTCAGTACAGCTCGACGCGGTCGAACAGTCCCGCGGCGGTGAAGGCGGTCACCAACTCGGCCCGGCCCTCTGTGAAATGGGCCCAGCTGTCGAAGTGGACCGGGACGATCCGGCGCGCGCCGAGAATTCGGGCGGCCTCGGCGGCCTGGGCGCTGTCCAGGGTGAGCAGCGCTCCGTCGAGGGCGGCGGTGCGCGCGGCACCGGCGAACAGGACGGCGGTGTCGACCGGGCCGAAGCGCTCGGCGATCTGCCTGACCAGGTCCAGCGAGGCGTTGTCACCGCTGACGTAGACCGTGGGCAGGCCGTCCCCGGTCAGCACAAAGCCGACGACCTCGCCGACGACCGGCTCACAGCCCTCGGGCCCGTGCCGGGCGGGCACCCCCGTCACGGTGACGGTGCCGCCGTGGGGCCGCTCCAGTACGACGGAGTCCCAGGGGACGAGCCCCCGCGCGGTGCCGCCCAGCCGGCCCGCCCCGCCGGTGGTGGTGAGGGTCAGCGGAACGTCGGCGAGCAGGGCGCGCCCGGAGCGGTCGAGGTTGTCCGGGTGCTCGTCGTGAGAGAGCAGGACCACGTCGACGCGCCCCAGGTCGGCGGGTGCGGCGCCGGCGGGAGCCGTCTTGGTGAGGACCCGGCCGTTGCCCACGGGGTGATCGCCGGGGCCGTCGAAGGTCGGGTCGGTGAGAAACGTCAGTCCGCCGTACTCGATGAGCGCGGTCGGGCCACCGAAGACACGAACGGGGACAGCAGTCATGACAGCACACACCTCACGGAGGAAACCTCACGGATAAGAGATCCACTAACCGTGAAGTTAGCGGCTTCTCACGGATGAAGGCAAGGTGTACCGTGACATCGATGAACAGGACCGCGACCGCCGAGCCCGCTCCGGCACCCGCGCCGGGCGCGGAGCAGTACCTCGCCCTCGACTTCGCCGACAGCGTCGTCGCGCTGCCCGGCGGGCGATTCCTCGACCTGCTCGGCACACCGGAGGCCGCGGCACGGTGGCTGACCGAGCGGAACCTCGCCCCGGCGGACACCGAACTGCGTGAGACCTGCTCGATCCGCATGCGGTCCCTGCGCGAGCACGTCCGAGCACTGTTCACCTCCCGGATCGACGGACGGCCCGCGCCCTCGGCGGCCCTCGCCGCCGTCAACGAGGCGCTCACCCGGGTCCCCACGGCCTCCCCCCTGCACTGGGACCCGGTCCGCGGGCCCTACCGGACCGCCCCGCACCCCACCGACCAGACCGTCGACCACGCCCTGGGCGTCCTCGCCGCGGACGCCGCCGACCTGCTCACC
Source organism: Streptomyces sp. GbtcB6 (assembly GCF_019091475.1). NCBI lineage: Bacteria > Bacillati > Actinomycetota > Actinomycetes > Kitasatosporales > Streptomycetaceae > Streptomyces > Streptomyces sp. GbtcB6. The sequence continues at coordinate 177,029 of NZ_JAGXJL010000004.1, forward strand.
GGCCCGGACGCGGCACGTCTGACCGCCTGCGGCTCGGTCCCCTGCAACCGCTACCTGCTCCGTTCCGGCCGCCGCCACTGGTGCTCGGTCCGCTGCGGCGACCGCGCCCGCGCCGCCCGCGCCTACGCCCGCCGCACAGCCGGCTGACACACCCCCGCGCCCCCAGCGCGCACCAAAAATGCCCCCTGAAACTGCGTTTCCGCAGATCAGAGGGCATCTACCAAGTGGAGCCTAGGGGAGTCGAACCCCTGACATCCGCCATGCAAAGACGGCGCTCTACCAACTGAGCTAAGGCCCCGTACGGGAAGCGCCCGGCCCAGCGGGAGATCCGCGGGGTCGGTGCCGCAGACCAGAGTACCGGGTCACCCCCCGTACCTCGCAAAAAGATTGGGGGTCCCCGCAGATGACCACTCTCCGTAAGATGCACGACGGGGTTCGCTGTAGCGAACCGTGGTTTTTTTGGGGAAGCGATGGGGAGACGCAATGGACGCCGCACAGCAGGAAGCCACCGCCAGAGCGCGGGAGCTGCAGCGGAACTGGTACGGAGAGCCGTTGGGGGCGCTCTTCCGTAAGCTCATCGACGACCTGGGGCTCAACCAGGCACGTCTCGCGGCGGTCCTCGGACTGTCCGCGCCCATGCTGTCGCAGCTGATGAGCGGACAGCGGGCGAAGATCGGCAACCCGGCCGTGGTCCAGCGGGTGCAGCTGCTCCAGGACCTCTCGGCGCAGGTCGCGGACGGCAGCGTGAGCGCGGCCGAGGCGACCGAGCGCATGGACGAGATCAAGAAGTCCCAGGGGGGCTCGGTGCTCAGCAACACCACGCAGACGACCAGCGGTTCGGGGGCGCCGACGGTCAAGCGGGTGGTCCGCGAAATCCAGTCGCTGTTGCGCTCGGTGGCCGCCGCCGGTGACATCATCGACGCGGCCGACACGCTTGCTCCGACCCACCCGGAGCTGGCGGAGTTCCTCCGGGTCTACGGTGCCGGCCGCACCTCGGACGCCGTCACGCACTACCAGTCGCACCAGAGCTGAGCCACGGCCCGGCGCACCGGAGGGGGTCCGGTGAACCGGGCGGGGCCCGGCCCTGGCAGAGGGGGTCACGCGAGAGGGGTCGTATCGCTCATCCGGGGGAAGCAAGGGGGGTAACAGGCAGGGGGTGGCAGGGGGACCCGAGGGGGAGGGCTACGGGCAGTCATGGGTGAGGTCTTCGCGGGCCGGTACGAACTGGCCGACCCGATCGGTCATGGCGGAGTGGGCGCCGTCTGGCGCGCCTGGGACCACCGGCGCAAGCGCTATGTGGCGGCCAAGGTGCTCCAGCAGAGCGACGCCCACGCGCTTCTGCGCTTCGTGCGGGAGCAGGCGCTGCGCATCGACCACCCCCATGTCCTGGCTCCGGCCAGCTGGGCCGCCGACGACGACAAGGTCCTCTTCACGATGGACCTGGTCGCCGGCGGCTCGCTGGTCCACCTCGTCGGGGACTACGGTCCCCTGCCCCCGCTGTTCGTCTGCACCCTCCTCGACCAGTTGCTCTCCGGCCTCGCCGCGGTGCACGCCGAGGATGTGGTCCACCGGGACATCAAGCCCGCGAACATCCTGCTGGAGGCGACCGGCACCGCCCGTCCCCGGCTGCGCCTGTCCGACTTCGGCATCTCCATGCGGCTCGGCGAGGCCCGGCTGACCGAGACCAACCTCGTGGTCGGCACGCCGGGTTACATCGCTCCCGAGCAACTCCTGGGCGCCGAGCCCGACTTCACGGCCGACCTGTTCGCCGTCGGCCTGGTCGCCCTGTATCTCCTCGAAGGCGCCAAGCCCGACGCCAAGGCGCTCGTCCAGTACTTCGCCGAACACGGCACCCCGGGGGCGCCCAAGGGCATCCCGGACCCGCTCTGGCAGGTCGTCGCCAGCCTCCTCCAGCCGGACCCCCGCGCCCGCTTCCACACCGCCACAGGAGCCCGCAGGGCCCTCGCCCAGGCCAGGGAACTCCTCCCGGAGACGGACGCCGACGACGACTCGATCGAGATCTTCGACCAACTGGGGCCACTGCCCAAGGGGTTCGGGCCCGATGGTCCGGTTCGGGTGGCTTCGGGGGGCGGCACGGCTCAGGGGGCGACGGGGACTTCGGCAAGGCCGGGTACGCCGGGGGCGGGAGCAGGAGCGGAGGCAGCGGGGGCAGCGGGGGCAGCCGCTGCGGCGGCGCCGGGAGCAGCGGCCGGGGGCAGGGCAGGGACGAGTACAGGGACGGGCTCGGAGGAGGCGGCCGAGGCGGGACTGGGTACGGCGGCGGGGACGGGTGCGGGGGCAAGTCCGGCGGCGCCCGGGACCCGGGTGGGAAGTGCTGACGGGCCCCCGGCGGTCGACGCCGGCGGTACCGGAACCCCCTCGGCCCCCGTCTCCATGTCCGACACCGGCAGCTTCCGGCTCCCCCCGCCCCAGACGCCGGTCACCCCGGCCCCCGCCGCGGTGCAGCCCGGGCCGACACCGCCGTACCCGCCGTACGCCCGGCAGCAGCCGGTGCCGCAGCAGGCCGCCCCGGTCGCGCAGCCCCACACCCCGTGGCCGCCCGCGCAACCGCTCCCCCCGGCCAGGCCGGACACGGACACGGACACCACCACCGCCACCTACACCGCGCGGGACCCGCAGGCCCCGCCGCCTTCGGTCCGCACCCACGGCCGGCGTCGGCGGCGGGCCCGCAGGCCCGGCCCTCCCGCCAGGGCGGCCGTGCCCATCCTGCTCCTCGCGCTGGCCTGTTACGCCGTCGGTTTCTGGGCGTTGGCCCGGATCTGAGCGCGCCGGGCGGTCAGGGTCCACACGCCCAGGACAAGCAGCAGGGCCGTGCCCGTGCCGATGCCGCCGACCGCGAGAGCCCGCATCCCCGTGTCGCCGTCGCCGGCCGCGGTCCCGAGGCTCCCCCGGTCCGAGGAGACGTCGAAGACGCCCTTCGGGACCGGCGAACCGGCGTACGCGGGGCCGGAGTTCGGAGTGCCGTCGACGCGGACATGGAGCGTGACGCCGTACGGCCCCTTCCCGAAGGTGTCCGCGGTCTGCCCGGTGAGGTGGACGACGAGGTAGTAGGCGCCGGCGAAGCGGACGGAGTTCTCCGAGCCGGAGACGGCGTACCGGTTGGCGTACGCCACGGGTGGCAGGGGGTCGAGGGAGGACGACTTCTGGGTGCCGTCGTAGCCGAGGGAGACGTCGTCGACGTAGCCGCGGACCGGGTTGTAGAGGGAGAGGTTGAGCGCGGCGCTGACATAGCCGTGGGTGTCGCCGCTGGTGCTGCCGAGGTCGACGGTGGTGTGCAGCTGCTGGCCCCAGTCGACCGGGACGGCGTAGTAGAGGGTCTGGCCGGGCGTGATGTCGGTCCGCCAGACGCCCTGGTCCAGGATGCGGGCCGTGGTGAAGCCGGCGCCCGCGGTGCGGCGGCGGGGTTCTCCGGTGAGCGGCTCGGGCGACGCGGAGTTCCAGGCCTCGGGGGCGGTGGTGGCGCCGGCCTTGGCCAGGGCCGGTTCGGTGACGGGGGCGATCTCCAGGTCCCAGCTGCCCGGGGTTGTGGTCGTGGAGCCGGATACGACCCGCTCCACGACCACGTAGTAGGTGCCGGCGTCCTGGCACAGCGCCCTCCCCGCGTCCCGGCGCCCCACCGCCGTGACCGGCCGGGGGCTGAGCCCGGCACCGAAGCGGGCGCTGTCGTAGTCGCAGGCGGTGCCGTTGGCGTCCTCGATGGAGACCTCGATGCCGTCGCTGGCGGAGACGGTCGCGGTGGCGGGCGGAACGGCGGTGACGGGGACGTAGGCCGTGGTGCCGGCGGCGAGTTCGAGGCGGAAGTACAGCTCGCCCTTGTCCGGCAGGGTGCTGCGGTAGGTCGTACCGGACTCCAGCGGTACGGCGTCCGTGGTGCCCGTCGCGCCGGTGACCGTGCGGGCGTCGGGGGCGAAGGCGTATCCGCTGCCACCGGTCGCGGAGGCGGCAGAGGTCTCAGGAGAAGCGGAGGCAGCGGAGGCAGCTGAGGCCGGCAGCAGTGCCGTCAGTGCGAGGGCTGCCGTCGCGCCGATGCCCCGCCATGCCGCCGTACGCCACCGCCGTATCACGCGCGCCCCCCAGCCGTCGTTCGCCGGCCGCCGAAGTCCGGGACCGGCCCGCCCCATACTGCCCCGCGCGCCCTCGCGCCACCCGGGGATCCCCACGACCGTCCGAAACGCCCGCATCGCACCGCAGCCGCCCGCCCACGCCCGCCTGCCCGCCCGTGCCCGCCCGTCCGTCGGCCTGCCCGCCCGTCGGCCTGTCAGTCCGCCCAGGCAACGCAAAACCCCGACCGCTCGGGCGGCCGGGGTCTCAGTGTCGTCTGTTGTCGGTACTCACGAACCCGTGGGCACGGAGTCAGTAGCCTCCGTCCACAGGTCCTGCTCAGCGCGATCCGCCTGGATCTGGCGGTACACAAGGAGCCCGCCGATGGCGGCCAGTGCGACCAGGAGAAGCTTCTTCACCGCGCGACCTCGTCTCTTCCTTGACGTAGGGGACCTCTGCCGCCCGACTATACACACCGACCGATATCGATCGGTGACCTGGCATCCGACCCCAACTCCGGTCCGCCACAAGGTGTTGCACGAGGTCGGACCGCTCCGATCGGAGGGTGATCACACCCCCACGGACGGTTACTTTGCTCCCTCTCGACTCCTTTCACGGCTCTTTCTTGGGATTTTTCCCATCCCATGCACCCATCCGTGTGGTGTTCATCAGAACATCGACGCGCCACAGTCCGGCGTCCCCCACTTCGCGATCCCCATACACATCATGAGGAAAGTACGCAAATCGCCCAACCTGAAAGTGAGGGGCCATGGCCCGGAACGCCAAGGTCACGAAGCTGTGGACCGCCATCGTCACCGCCTTCCTCGCGCTGTGCACGGCGCTCGGATTCATCTCCGCCACCACCGCCGCCGCGGTACCGCAGACCGAGACCCCGCGCAACAGCACCGGTGACGACCACAGCACGGGCCGGGTGACGATCCCGGCACAAAGCCACTGGCTCTGGTCCCACGCCAGGTCCCTGCCGCCCACGATGAAGCAGCGCATCCGGGCCGAGGCCCACGGCAAGACCCCCAGCTGCCGCCAGCACCCCCTGGACACCACCGAGTCCGAGAACCCGGCCGAGCCCCCCGCGGCACCGCTCGACTGCTGACCCCGCCGGTACAGACGGCTCGGACGCAACGGCGCAAGGGCGACTTGCGTACGTACCAGCGCCTACTGCGACAGCAGACCCGCGACCGGGATCGATCCGGCCGCGGGCCTCCGCACGTCCATGGACGGAACGACTCGACTCCTCAACTCCTCTTTAGGAGTCGTAGGCTGATCATGTGCCCAAGGCCTACGAGGAGATCGCCGACGACCTCCGCCGCGCCATCCGGAACGGCGGGCTCAAGCCCGGTGCCCGGCTGCCCTCCGAGGCGGAGCTGGCCCGGCAGCACGGCCGCAGCGTGCCCACGATCCAGAACGCGCTGCGGCTGCTCAGCGCCGAGGGCCTGATCGACAGGCGGCACGGCAGCGGCACCTTCGTGCGCCGCCCGCGCACCCGCGCGATCCGCGACAACGAACGGCACCAGTGGGAGAAGGACCGCGCCCGGATGCCGGAGGCCACCCGGGCCGAGACCGGCGCGACCGAGCGCGAGACCGGCCTGGTCAGCGGCGACCTGGTCTTCTTCGCGCGCTACCGCGAGCTGACCGCGCCCAGCGACCTCGCCGACGCGTTCGGGGTGCCGGAGGGCACCGTGCTCCTCGAGCGCACCTACCGGACCTGGCACTCCGCCGAGACCGCCCCCTTCAACCTGGTGACCTCCTACCTGGTCCGCGACATGATCGCGGCCAACCCGGATCTCCTGGACGAGACCAACGAACCCTGGCCGGGCGGCACCCAGAACCAGCTCCACACCGTCGGCATCGAGGTCGACCGCGTCGAGGAGCGCTTCACCGCCCGCCCGCCGACGCCCGAGGAGGCCAGGGAGCTGGACCTGCCGGCCGGCACCTCGGTGATCCTGCTGCGCAAGACGTCGTACGACATCCACGACCGCATCGTGGACATCACGGCCGTCACGCTCCCCGGCGACCGCACCGAACTGCTCTTCACCACATACCTCGAAAGGTGGTGAGCGCTGCCGTGACCCGGCGCATCACCGTCGTCACCGCGGTCCACGCGCCGTCGGCCCGCTTCCTGCCCGAGGCCTACAAGTCACTGTGCGAGCAGCGACTGCCCGAGGGGTGGGAGTGGCAGTGGCTGATCCAGGAGGACGGAGACGGCGGCGACGGTTCCGGCGAGGTCCGTACCCACGTCCCCGACGACGCGCGGGTGTCGTTCCGGCGGGGCCGCGCCGGTGGTCCCGGGGTCGCGCGCACCCTCGCAGTGGCCCGGGCGGAGGGCTCGTACGTCAAGGTCCTCGACGCCGACGACCAGCTCCCGCCGGGTGCGCTGGCCCGTGACCTGGCCGCGCTGGAGGGCCGCCCGGACATCGGCTGGGCCACCTCACGGGCCCTGGACCTGCTGCCGGACGGCTCCACGGTCGGTTTCCCGGGCGACCCGGAGGAGGGCCCGATCGAGCGCGGGACGGTGCTCGGCCACTGGACGGCGCACGACTTCCGCGCCCAGGTGCATCCGGCCACCCTCTTCGTCCGCCGCGAGCTGCTGCTCGCCCTCGGCGGCTGGATGGCGCTGCCCGCCTCCGAGGACACCGGGCTGCTGCTCGCCCTCGACGCCGTGAGCCGGGGCTGGTTCTCGGCGGAGGTCGGGCTGCTCTACCGCAAGTGGGACGGCCAGGTCACCGGCCGCCCCGCACACAGCGACCCGGTGGAACGGGAGGCCCGCATGACGGTCGTGGCGGCACGGGCACGGGCCCTGGCAGAGCTCGGCTGGCGGTACGGCTGACCTACCCGGCAGGGCCCAGCGTCGCCGCGTCCACTCGCGAGAACACCAGGTCGCTCTCCTCGGTCACCGGCCGGTCCCAGCGGACCGGAACCACCGGTTCGCCGTACAGGGCGCGGGGGTAGCTGTCGACCGCGTAGCTGTTGGCGAGCCGGTAGACGTGGTAGCCGGCGTCGGTCATGGTGCGCAGCAGGTCGTCCGCGGAGTCGCCCAGCTGGGCCATCCGGTCGGGGGTGACCTCGACGGTGATCTCGGCGTCCGGACGCAGCTTCTCCAGCAGGGGGGCGAGCCCGCGCACCACCGCGCCCTCGGCGCCCTCCACGTCGATCTTGATGACCCGCGCGGTCTCGAGCTCCTCCGGCCGGAGCAGCTCGGGCAGCGGCACGGCCTCGATGTCGAAGCTGGACTCGGCCGGGCCGTCCCACGGGACGATGCTGTTGGCGCCCATGTTGCGGGAGCTGGCGAGCACGAAGGTCAGGGTGCGGTGGGCGTCGGAGACGGCGGCGTTGACCGCGCGGATGTTCCGGCAGCCGTTGAGCGCGCTCTGCTGTTCGAGGCGGCGGTGGAAGGCGGGGGAGGCCTCGACGGCCACGACCCGGCCCTGCTCCCCGACCAGCTGGGAGGCGAGGACGCTGAAGACGCCGATGTTCGCGCCGACGTCGACGAAGCAGTCCCCCGGCGCCAGCCGGCGGCGCAGCCAGCGGGTCATGTGCGGCTCCCACACCCCGAAGAGGTAGAGGTAGCGCTGGATGAGGTCCTGGGTGTCGACCGCGAACCGGGCGCCGGAGAGCGTCTCGACGACGCGCCGCCGGGGGTGGTCGCGCAGGTAGGGGTTGAGCGCGCGGGCCGCGAGGGTCTTGCCCCAGGGGCCCGGGAAGTCGCGGACGTAGCGGCGGCCGAGGGTGGCCAGGAGTTCGGTGGGGCTGGTGCGGCTGGTGCTCATCCGCTAGTCGGTGACCCTTCGGCCGTCGATCCGGATCGCCTGCGACGGGCAGCGCTCGGCGATGTCCCGGATCAGTTCGTCGTCGTCCCCGGACTCCTCCCGTCCGGGCAGGACGAAACCGTACCCGTCCTCGAACCCGAACACAGCGGGTGCCCGGAAGGCACACTCACCCGACCCGTAACAGACGTCGGCGTCGACGGAGACCTTCATGGCAGGTCCCCTGCCCACCGGGCGGCCCGCTGAACCGGCCGGAGCCGGGGCGGGGCTGTCGGGCTACGTGAAGGGCAGCTCCAGCATCCGGATCGCGTTGCCGCGCAGCAGCTTGTAGGCGACCTCCGGGGCCAGGCCGCCCACGTGTTCCTGGGCCACCCGCTTGGTCTCCGGCCAGGTCGAGTCGACGTGGGGGTAGTCCGTCTCGAACGTCGCGTTGTCCACGCCGATCGTCTCGATCGCCTCGATGCCGTGCCGGTCGCGGAAGAAGCAGCAGAAGATCTGCCGGTAGTAGTACGTCGAGGGCGGCTCGGGGATCAGGTCCTTCACCCCGCCCCAGGCGCGGTGCTCCTCCCAGACGTCGTCGGCGCGCTCCAGCGCGTACGGGATCCAGCCCATCTGTCCCTCGCTGTACGCGAGTTTCAGCCGGGGGAACTTCACCAGGACCCCGGAGAAGAGGAAGTCCATCATCGAGGCCATCGCGTTGTTGAAGCTGAGCGAGGCCTGGACGGCGGGCGGGGCGTCCGGGGAGGCGGCCGGCATCTGGGAACTCGACCCGATGTGCATGTTGACGACCGTCCCGGTCTCCTCGCAGGCCGCGAAGAACGGGTCCCAGTAGCCGGAGTGGATGGACGGCAGGCCCAGATAGGTCGGGATCTCGCTGAAGGTGACCGCCCGGACGCCCCGCTCGGCGTTGCGCCGGATCTCGGCGACGGCCAGGTCGATGTCCCACAGCGGGATCAGGCACAGCGGGATCAGCCGGCCGCCGCTGTCTCCGCACCACTCCTCGACCATCCAGTCGTTGTAGGCGCGGACACAGGCCAGCGCGACCTCCTTGTCCTTGGCCTCGGCGAAGGTCTGCCCGCAGAAGCGGGGGAAGGTCGGGAAGCAGAGGGAGGCCTCGACATGGTTCATCTCCATGTCCTCCAGGCGGGCCTTGGGGTCCCAGCAGCCGCGCCGCATCTGCTCCCTGGTGATGCCGTCGAGCGTCATCTCGTCCCGGGAGAAGCCGACGGCGGCGATGATGCGCTTGTACGGGAAGAGCAGGCCCTCGTACTCCCACCAGTCGGTGGTCTGGCCCTCGGGGTCGGTGGTGAACCGGTACTTGCCGCCGACGTAGGCGAGTTCGCCGATGCCGGCGGTGAAGGGCTTTGGCCCCTTGTCGCGGTACTTGCCCGGCAGCCACCGCTCGAAGAGGTGCGCGGGCTCGATCACGTGGTCGTCCACGCTGATCACCCTGGGCAGATCCTGGGTGCCGGTCGCGTTCTCTGCCATGCCTACCCCCTGCTGCCTGCGGAGTTCCGAATTTATCTGACGGTCCATCAGATAAGCCGTCGGCATTCAGGCTAGGCCCAGGAGCCTGCACCAGCAAGGCCCGCCACATCCCGCACCCCACCCGAACACCCCGCCTCACGACACGCGCCGCCCCCTCACGCCTCGCGACGCGCACCACCCCTCTCCCGCAGCACGCCGCCACCCCGCCCCTCGACGTACGACCCCCTCGCCGAGTTCACGCCGCCCTCCCTCTTGCGACGCGCGCCGCCTTCCGCTGAACTGACGGTCCGTCAGGTCTGTTCGGGGATCCGGGGAGGGTGCGGGATGCGATCAGCCTTGCTGAGCGGTGCCGAATGGTTCGCGGTACTCCGCATCGGGCTCGGTCTGTGGTGGCTGGAGAGCTGGCGGCACAAGGACAAGAAGCAGTGGTTCGGCGGCGGAGGCATCCGGTGGGCGGCCGGTGTCGCGGAGAAGCATCGCTGGCCGGTGGTCCGGCGGGGCTTCGACACCGTCGTCGCACCCCGCCCCCGGCTGATGGCCTACGTCGTGGCGTACGCGGAGCTCGCCCTAGGCCTCGGCCTGGTCTCCGGCTTCCTCACACCGATCGCGCTGGTGGCCGGGTTCCTGCTCAACCTGATCTACCTGGTCCTCATGATCCACGACTGGGCCGAACAGGGGCAGAACCTGATGATGTCCCTGATCTCCGCCGTCGGCCTGTTCGCCGTCAGCTGGCAGAGCTGGTCCCTGGACTCGGCACTGGGCCTGTTCGGCTAACCGACACACCCTTCGGGGGCGGGGCCCCTGGGGAGCTCCCGCAATGAGGGGCCCACGATGAGGCGCCCCGAAGGGGCGCGGGGCTGTCTCTGATATGCGGCTACCGCCGCGTGGGCGCGACCAGCCCCCACTCACCCGCAGCGACCCTCTGCCCCATCACCGCACTCCCAGCGAGGAGGCACAGATGATGACCGACCCCTCGAAGTCCCCCTCGAAGTCCCCCTCTGATTCCCTCTCGGCGGACACCCTGAGGCAGCTACACTCGGCGCGCGCCCACAGTGCCTACGAGCGTGCGGTGGCCGCCTGCCGGCACGCGGGGATCGACCCCGCCGCGGCGCAGACCGTACCGACGAGTCCGGTGGGCCGGGCCGCGAACGCCCTCCGGCTGTCGGCCCAGTCGCTCGCCGCCCTGGCCGGCACCGCACCCGATCCGGCGGCGGACGCCCGCTGCGCCCGCAACGCCGCCGCCACCGCGGCACTGGCCGCGCAGGTGGCCGGTTCCCTGGACGAGCGCGCCGCGACGGCGACGGCCCTGCGTGCCGCCCTGACCGCATCCCAGGCGGCCGCGACGGCGGCCGGCGGCACGGCGGCAGGACAGGACGCGGCTCTGAACGCGAAGGCAGACGACGCGGAGGAACGCGCGGCCGCGGCGGCCCGGACGGCGGGCTGGATGTGATCCCGTGCCGTTCGGCACCGGTCCCTCCCCACGTGGGGACCGGTGCCGAACGGCGCGGGTGGTGTCGGGCCGCGCACTGGGACCGGATACCTGCTCAGTGCGCGGGAGCAGCTCGTGTCGTACGGCCACTCCGGCGGAAGGCCGCCGGTCGAAGGTGACCGAGAACATGCGGTGCCGTGAGCTGTCTCTGCGAATGCTGAGCTGGTCGGCCGGTCGGGGCGACGCCCGATCACCGCGGTGCTGCGGCGAAATCCTGCCAGTCGAGGAGCCCGTCTGAGGAGGGCAGGACGTCCGGTCCAGGGCTTCTCCGCAGGTCAGCCGTATAAAGTGAGTTTTCCGGTCCGGATGGCCAGCAGCGGGGAAAGTAAGGGGTGGAGTGCTTTGGGTCCCGATGCAGGGGCACGCACAGCCTTCGCGGAACGCCTCGCGTTGCTGTACAAGGAGGCCGGTAATCCTCCGCTCAAACGCGTCGCCGAAGCGGTCGACCGGCTGCATCGCGTCGACGAGCGGGGCCGGCCCGTGCGGGTCTCCGCGCAGCGGATCAGCGACTGGCGGCGGGCGAAGAACGTGCCCGCCCAGTTCGTCGCCCTCTCCGCCGTCCTGCAGGTCCTGATCCCGCAGGCTCGCCGCGCCCAGCCGGTGCCGGTGTCCGGCGGGCTCTACGACATGACCCAGTGGCAGAAGCTGTGGGAGCGGGCCGTGGCCGACCCGGTCGGCGAGCTGCCCGCAGCGGAAGCGGCCGAGGAGACGGACCAGCCGCCGCCGACCGACAGCGTCTGCCCGTACCGGGGCCTGGCCTCCTACCGCCGTGAGGACGCCCGCTGGTTCTTCGGCCGGGAGCGCAGCACCGACGCGCTGGTCGCCCAACTCCGTTCCGCCGAGGCGGACGGCGGTCTGGTGATGCTGGTCGGCGCCTCGGGTGCGGGAAAGTCCTCGCTGCTGAACGCCGGCCTGGTCACCGCGCTGCAGAGCGGCGCCCTGGCCGATGACGAGGGCCGCCCGCACCACATCCTTCAACTCGTCCCGGGTGCGGACCCCGTGAAGGAGCTGATCCGCCGCATACCCGAGCTGGCCGAACTGGCAGACCCCGACGATCCGGACGCCGTACGACATGCGGTCACGGCCTGGACCCGACGCGAAACCGGTCCCGTGCCGACCAAGACCGGGTCGACCGTCGATGTTTCACGTGAAACATGGCGTCCCTCAAGGCACGATCCCGCCCGTCCAGTCCTCATCGTCGACCAGTTCGAGGAGACCTTCACCCTCTGCACCGACGAGGCGGACCGGCGCACCTTCGTCCAGTTCCTGCACGCGGCCAGCACCCCCGCCGCTTCCGGCGAACCGGCCCCCGCCCTGGTGGTCCTCGGTATCCGTGCCGACTTCTACGAGCAGTGCCTCGGCTACCCGGAGCTGGCCGACGCGCTCCAGCACCGGCACATGGTGCTCGGCCCGCTGACCACCGCCGAGCTGCGTGAGGCGGTGACCGCTCCCGCCAAGGCCGTGGGCCTGGAGCTGGAGCCCGGCCTCGCCGAGCTGATCGTCCGGGAGGTGAGCGCGGACGGTCCGCGGGGCGCCCACGACGCCGGTGCCCTCCCGCTCCTCTCCCACGCCCTGCTCGCCACCTGGCAGCGCCGCAAGGCGGGCCGGCTGACGCTGGCCGGCTACCGGGCCGCCGGCGGCATCCAGGGCGCCGTCGCCGCGACCGCGGAACGCGCCTGGTCCAGTCTGGACCCGGCCGCCCGCACCGCCGCCCGGCTGCTCCTGCTCCGCCTGGTGCGGCTCGGCGAGGACACCCAGGCGACCCGCAGACGTTGCACCCGGCGCCAGCTGGCCGCGGAATCCACCGACCCGAACAAGACGGAGGAGTCACTCGAAGCCCTGGTCCGGGCCCGGCTGGTGACCCTCGACGCCGACACCGTGGAGATCACTCACGAGGCGTTGCTGCACGCCTGGCCCCGGCTGCGCGAGTGGCTCGACGAGGACCGCAACGGCAATCTGCTGCGGCAGCGCCTGGAGGAGGACGGCCGGTCCTGGGACGAGTCGAGCCACGACTCGTCCCTGCTCTACCGCGGTTCACGGCTCGAACAGGCCCACACCTGGGCGAAGTCGGCCGGAGACACCTACCTGACCCGCAGCGCGCTGGAGTTCCTGGCGGCCTCGGTACGGCTGCGCCGGCGCACGGTGTGGCTCAGCCGGGCCGCCGTGTCGGCGCTGGTCGTGCTCGCGGTACTGGCCGCCGGCTCCGCCGTGATCGCCCGGCAGCAGCGGGACGACGCGGTTTTCGAGCAGGTGGTCGCGGAGGCCGACCGCTTCCAGTACTCGGACCCGTCGCTGTCCGCCCAGCTCGACCTGGTGGCCCACGACCTGCGCCCGGACGACGAGGGCGCCAACAACCGCCTGATATCCATCGTCAACGCCCCGCTGGCCACCCCGCTGCTCGGCCACACCGGCGCGGTCTACCTCACCTCCTTCAGCCCCGACGGCAAGACCCTGGCCACCGCCGCCTACGACCGCACGGTCCGGCTGTGGGACGTCAGTGACCCGACCCGGCCGAAGGCCCTGGGCAAGCCCCTGCTCGGCCACACGAGCTGGGTCTCCAGCGCGGTCTTCAGCCCGGACGGCAAGACCCTGGCCAGCGCCGGCGACGACGGCACCGTACGGCTGTGGGACGTCTCCGACCCGAAGCACCCCGCCTCCCTGGGCTCCCCGCTGGCCGGCCACGACGGCACCATCTACCTCGTCGCCTTCAGCCCGGACGGCCGTACCCTGGCCGCCGCCGACGAGGACCACACCGTCCGGCTGTGGGATGTGCACGACCCGCGCCACCCCGCTTCGCTGGGCACCCTCACGGGCCACTCCGAGGCCGTGCGCTCCATCGCGTTCAGCCCCGACGGCCGCACCCTCGCGGCCGGCAGCGACGACAACTCGATCCTCCTGTACGACGTCTCCGACCCCCGGCGCCCCGAGCGCGTCGGCGCTCCGCTGACCGGGCACACCGCGACCGTGCACTCGGTGGCCTTCAGCCCGGACGGCCGCACCCTCGCCAGCGGCAGCAAGGACGACACCGTACGGCTGTGGGACGTCTCGGACCGGACGCACACCAAGGCCCTCGGCGCGCCGCTCACCGGCCATACCGGGCCCGTCTGGTCGGTGGCCTTCAGCCCCGACGGTTCCATGCTCGCCGCGGGCAGCGCGGACTCCACGGCCAGCCTGTGGAACGTCGACAACCCGGCCTTCCCCTCCCAGGTGGGTGAGCCGCTCGCGGGCAGCAGCGGCGAGATGTACGCCGTCGGCTGGAGCCCCGACGGGCAGACCCTCGCCACCGGCAGCGGTGACGGCAAGGTGCGGCTGTGGTCGATCCCGGGTTCGGACATGATCGGCGCGGCGGGGGCGTTCAGCCCGGACGGCCGCGTCCTGGCCACCGGCGGCGGTGACAGCAGGATGCGGCTGTGGAACATCACGGACCCGGCCCGGCCCACCGCGCTCGGCGAACCGTTCACGACCGGGTCGCGGGACCTGCGCTCGATGGTGTTCACCCGGGACGGCCACACCCTGATCATCCTGACCAGCGAGGACAACCTCAGCTGGGTGCAGCTGTGGAACGTCTCCGACCCCGCGCACCCCGCCCAGTACGGTGCGCCGGTCCGGCTGAACACCCGGTACGCAGGCTCCGAGGCGCTGGCCCTGAGCCCCGACGGGCGCACCGTGGCCGCCGACTACGACGACCGCACGGTGCAGCTCCTGGACATCAGCGACCCTGCCCACCCCAAGCGCCTCGGCGAGCCCCTCAGGGGCCACACCGGTTACGTCAACGCGCTCGTCTTCAGCCCGGACGGCAGGACCCTGGCCAGCGGCAGCGCGGACGGCACCGTACGCCTCTGGAACGTCTCCGACCGGACCCGTGCCAGGCCCCTGGGCGCCCCCCTCAAGGGCCACCTGGGCCCCATCAACACCCTCGCCTACAGCCCCGACGGGCGCACCCTGGCCAGCGGCAGCGACGACGACACGGTCCGTCTCTGGAACGTCTCCGATCCCGCGCACGCGACCCGGCTGGGCGTGGTCCTCACCGGCCACACCGAGGCGGTCGTCTCCCTGACCTTCAGCCGCGACGGCAGGACCCTGGCCAGTGGCGGCAACGACAACACGGTCCGCCTCTGGAACGTGTCGTCCCCGTCCTCGGCCCACCCCATCGGCCAGTCCATGAGTCCCAACGCCAAGACGGGCAACTTCCTCTCCTTCAGCCCGCGGAGCAACATGCTGGGCGTCTCCAGCGGCGCCGACACGGTCCGCCTGTGGAGCCTGGACGTCGACCAGGCGGTCACCCGCATCTGCTCGGTCACCCGCGACGTCCTGACGCCCGCCAAGTGGCGCGAGTACCTCACCCGCCTCACCTACGACCCGCCCTGCGACGCCTGATCCACCCCCATCCCCGACCGCCATTGAGTGATCCCGATCACAACTGCTCATGACGGCCGAGAAGTTGACTCCCACCGCACAGGCCACCTTGTTAGGCTGGCCGCAGCCCGGTCGCTGGTGCATCCCCCGTCGCCAGCGATCGGGCCTTTTCATGCCCTGCCGCATGAACCACACCCCATGAACGCCGAAGACCCCCGATCCGTCCGGACCGGGGGTCTTTCGTGCTGGTGGGGCTAACAGGATTTGAACCTGTGGCCTCATCCTTATCAGGGATGCGCTCTAACCAACTGAGCTATAGCCCCGCCGCGCTCTGCGGTGTGTGTCCCGCGCGCTGACTCCTGAAGATTAGCGCACGACCGGGGCAGTCCCAAAATCGGTTGTCGGGGGAGCGTCAGGAGAGGTTTGAACTCCGGTTACTCGTCCTCGGCCAAGGTCAGCTCGATGCCGCCGACGAAGCCCGCGGAGAGGTTGTAGATGAACGCGCCGAGGGTCGCCAGCGCCGTCGCGAGGACGACGTCGATGACCGCGATGATCGCCGTGAACGTCAGGACGTGCGGGAGGGAGAGGAACGACTGGAGGTCGAAGCCGTTCGACTCGTTCGAACCGGTCGCCTCCGAGATCGTGCCGCCGACCGTCGAGAACACGCCCATCGCGTCCAGGACCATCCACAGCACCGCCGCCGCCACGATCGAGCAGATGCCCAGCGCGATGGAGAGCAGGAAGCTGACCTTCATCACCGACCAGGGGTCGGCCTTGGCGACCCGCAGCCGGGCCTTGCGGGTGCGCGGGGCGGTGCGCGTACCGGCGCCGGTACGCGGCCGTCGTACGGCCCCCGAGGGCGCCTGTGCGGGCTGCCCCGCCGGGTAGGCCTGCGGCGGGTGGTAGGGCCCGGCGGGCTGCTCGGCACGCCGTTCCCCGGGCAGCGGGGACGTGCCCTGCTGCTGCGGCTGCGCGGCCGCCGGCAGGTCGCCCGGCGCGGCCTGCCCTCGGGCGTCGGTCACAGATCCCCCCTGCGATCCCTGTGCGTCCGGCGCAGGCGCCTTCACGGGCGCCTTGATCGCCTTCAGCTGAGTCGTGTGCGTGTCCGCCTGCTGCGGCGCACCGCCCCCGTCGGACG
This sequence comes from Streptomyces sp. GbtcB6, assembly GCF_019091475.1. Lineage (NCBI taxonomy): Bacteria > Bacillati > Actinomycetota > Actinomycetes > Kitasatosporales > Streptomycetaceae > Streptomyces > Streptomyces sp. GbtcB6. The sequence goes on from NZ_JAGXJL010000004.1 coordinate 193,344, forward strand.
CGGCGGAGCCACGGCCGCCGCCGTCCGCCTCCGTACCCGTAGAGGTACCGGCCGATCCGGCGCCCGTGGCTCCGCTCACGATGACTCTCTCCTCGTGCCTACTCGGCCGAGGGCGCCTCACCCTCGTCCGTACCGCTGGTCTCGACACCCTCGGCGGTCTCGTCAACGGCGTCCTCGCCGTCGACTTCCTCCGCCTCGCTGCCGGCCTCGGCGTTACGTGCGATGCCGACGACGGCATCGCGCTTGCCCAGGTTGATCAGTTGGACGCCCATGGTGTCACGGCCCGTCTCCCTGACCCCGCTGACTCGCGTACGAATCACACCGCCGGACAGGGTGATGGCGAGGATCTCGTCGTTCTCCTCGACGATCAGCGCGCCGACCAGCGAACCGCGGTCCTCCACGATCTTGGCGGCCTTGATGCCGAGGCCGCCGCGGCCCTGGACGCGGTACTCGTCGACACGGGTCCGCTTCGCGTACCCCCCGTCGGTGGCAGTGAACACGAACGTACCGGGTCGAACAACATTCATCGACAGAAGTTCATCGTCCGCGCGGAAACTCATGCCCTTGACACCGGAGGTGGCCCGGCCCATGGGGCGCAGAGTGTCGTCGGAGGCGGTGAACCTGATCGACTGTGCCTTCTTGCTGATCAGAAGCAGATCATCGTCCGCCGAAACCAGCTCGGCACCGATCAGTTCGTCATCGGAACCGTCCTCGCGCTCCCGCAGGTTGATCGCGATGACACCGCCGGAACGGGGCGAATCGTAATCCTTCAGAGGCGTCTTCTTGACCAGACCGGCCTTGGTGGCCAGCACCAGGTAGTCCGCCGCGTCGTAGTCCCGGATCGCGAGGATCTCGGCGATCGCCTCGTCCGGCTGGAAGGCCAGCAGGTTCGCCACGTGCTGACCGCGCGCGTCCCGGCCGGCGTCCGGCAGCTCGTACGCCTTCGCCCGGTACACCCGGCCCTTGTTCGTGAAGAACAGCAGCCAGTGGTGCGTGGTCGAGACGAAGAAGTGGTCGACGATGTCGTCTTCCTTGAGCTTCGTACCGCGCACGCCCTTGCCGCCGCGCTTCTGCGCCCGGTAGTCGACGGTCTTGGTCCGCTTGACGTAGCCGCCGCGCGAGACCGTGACGACGATGTCCTCCTCGGCGATCAGGTCCTCGATGGACATGTCACCGTCGTAGGGCACCAGCATGGTCTTGCGGTCGTCGCCGAACTTCTCCACGATCGCGGCGAGCTCGGCGCTGACGATGCCGCGCTGCCGGACCGGCGAGGCGAGGATCTCGTTGTACTCGGTGATCTTCGCCTGGAGTTCGTCGTGCTCCTGGATGATCTTCTGGCGCTCCAGGGCGGCCAGTCGCCGCAGCTGCATCTCCAGGATGGCGTTGGCCTGGATCTCGTCGATCTCCAGGAGGTCCATCAGGCCCGTACGCGCGATCTCGACGGTGTCACTGGCCCGGATCAGCGCGATGACCTCGTCGATCGCGTCCAGCGCCTTCAGCAGACCGCGCAGGATGTGCGCCCGCTCCTCGGCCTTGCGCAGCCGGAAGCGCGTCCGGCGCACGATGACCTCGATCTGGTGCGTCACCCAGTGCCGGATGAACGCGTCCAGGGAGAGGGTGCGCGGCACGCCGTCCACCAGCGCCAGCATGTTGGCGCCGAAGTTGGACTGGAGGTCGGTGTGCTTGTACAGGTTGTTCAGGACGACCTTGGCGACCGCGTCCCGCTTCAGCACGATGACCAGCCGCTGGCCGGTGCGCGAGGAGGTCTCGTCGCGGACGTCGGCGATACCGCCGACCTTGCCGTCCTTCACCAGGTCGGCGATCTTCTGCGCGAGGTTGTCGGGGTTGGTCTGGTACGGCAGTTCCGTGACCACCAGGCACTGGCGGTTCTGGATCTCCTCGACCTCGACGACCGCGCGCATGGTGATGGAGCCGCGCCCCGTGCGGTACGCCTCCTCGATGCCCTTGCGGCCGACGACCAGCGCGCCGGTCGGGAAGTCGGGTCCCTTGATGCGCTCGATCAGCGCGTCCAGGAGCTCCTCGTGCGAGGCCTCCGGGTTCTCCAGGTACCACTGGGCACCGGCCGCGACCTCGCGCAGGTTGTGCGGCGGGATGTTGGTCGCCATACCGACCGCGATACCGGCGGAGCCGTTGATCAGCAGGTTCGGGAAGCGGGCCGGCAGGACGGTCGGCTCCTGGGAGCGGCCGTCGTAGTTGTCCGTGAAGTCGACGGTCTCCTCGTCGATGTCGCGGACCATCTCCATCGACAGCGGCGCCAGCTTGCACTCGGTGTACCGCATGGCGGCCGCCGGGTCGTTGCCCGGGGAGCCGAAGTTGCCGTTGGAGTCCACCAGCGGCATCCGCATCGACCACGGCTGGGCGAGGCGCACCAGGGCGTCGTAGATGGAGGAGTCGCCGTGCGGGTGGTAGTTGCCCATGACGTCGCCGACGACACGGGCGCACTTGTAGAAGCCGCGCTCGGGGCGGTAGCCGCCGTCGTACATCGCGTACAGGACGCGGCGGTGCACGGGCTTGAGGCCGTCGCGGACGTCGGGCAGCGCGCGGGACACGATGACGGACATCGCGTAGTCCAGGTACGAGCGCTGCATCTCCGTCTCGAGCCCGACGGGCTCGACGCGCATCACGACCTCGCCGCCCTCTTCAGGGGTGACGGGAGTGTTCTCGTCGGTCATAGCTGGTCAAGATCCTTCCTGGTGCGGTCAGCTGAGACCGACTCAGATGTCGAGGAAGCGGACGTCCTTGGCGTTGCGCTGGATGAACGCGCGGCGGGCCTCGACGTCCTCGCCCATCAGGACCGAGAACAGGTCGTCGGCCTGGGCGGCGTCGTCCAGGGTGACCTGGCCGAGGACCCGGTGCTCCTGGTCCATCGTGGTGATGCGCAGCTCCTCGGCGTTCATCTCGCCGAGGCCCTTGAAGCGCTGGATCGAGTCCTCGCGGACGCGCTTGCCGCGCTGCCGCCCCATCTCGAGGAGCGCGTCGCGCTCGCGGTCCGAGTACGCGTACTCCGTGTCGTCCCGGCCCCACTTGATCTTGTAGAGCGGCGGGCGGGAGAGGTACACGTGCCCGGCCTCGACCAGCGGCCGCATGAAGCGGAACAGGAAGGTCAGCAGCAGGGTGGAGATGTGCTGGCCGTCGACGTCGGCGTCCGCCATCAGGATGATCTTGTGATAGCGGAGCTTCTCGATGTCGAAGTCCTCGTGCACACCGGTGCCGAAGGCGGAGATCAGCGCCTGGATCTCCTGGTTCTGCAGGATCTTGTCGATCCGCGCCTTCTCGACGTTGAGGATCTTGCCGCGGATCGGGAGGATCGCCTGGTACTGCGGGTTGCGGCCGGACTTGGCCGAGCCGCCGGCGGAGTCACCCTCGACGATGAAGATCTCGCACTTGGTGGGGTCGTTCGACTGGCAGTCGGAGAGCTTGCCCGGCAGGGACGCGGACTCCAGGAGACCCTTGCGGCGGGTGAGGTCCCGGGCCTTGCGGGCCGCCACGCGCGCGGTGGCCGCCTGGATGCCCTTGCGGATGATGTCCGCGGCCTCGACCGGGTTGCGGTCCAGCCAGTCGTTCAGGTGCTCGTAGACCGCCTTCTGCACGAAGGTCTTGGCCTCCGTGTTGCCCAGCTTGGTCTTCGTCTGGCCCTCGAACTGCGGCTCGCTCAGCTTGACCGAGATGATCGCGGTCAGACCCTCGCGGATGTCGTCACCGGTGAGGTTGTCGTCCTTCTCGCGGAGCAGCTTCTTGTCGCGCGCGTACTTGTTGATCAGCGAGGTGAGCGCCGCGCGGAAGCCCTCCTCGTGGGTGCCGCCCTCGTGCGTGTGGATGATGTTGGCGAACGAGTACACGCCCTCGCTGTAGCCGCTGTTCCACTGCATGGCGACCTCGAGGGACAGGCTCTTGTCCTTGTCCTCGGCCTCCAGGTCGATCACCGTCGGATGCACCACGTCGCCCTTGCGGGAGTTGAGGTACTTCACGAAGTCGACGATGCCGCCGTCGTAGTGGTACGTGACGGTCTTGACCTCGGCCTTCTCGTCGGCGCCGGCCTCGTCCGCCCCGGCCACCGCCTTCGCCGACTCGCGCTCGTCGGTGAGCCGGATCGTCAGGCCCTTGTTGAGGAACGCCATCTCCTGGAAGCGCCGCGACAGCGTCTCGAAGGAGTACTCGGTGGTCTCGAAGATGTCCGGGTCCGCCCAGAACGTGACCGAGGTGCCGGTCTCGCCGGTCTCCTCGTGCTTGACCAGCGGAGCCGTGGGGACGCCGAGCTTGTAGTCCTGCGTCCAGCGGTGGCCGTCGGTCTTGATCTCGACGGACACCCTGGACGACAGCGCGTTCACGACGGACACACCCACACCGTGCAGACCGCCGGAGACCGCGTAACCGCCACCGCCGAACTTGCCGCCCGCGTGCAGCACGGTCAGCACGACCTCGACGGCCGGCTTGCCCTCGGACGCCACGATGCCGACGGGGATGCCACGGCCGTTGTCGACGACGCGCACGCCGCCGTCGGCCAGGATCGTCACGTCGATCGTGTCCGCGTGGCCCGCCAGAGCCTCGTCGACAGAGTTGTCCACGACCTCGTACACAAGGTGGTGCAGACCGCGCTCGCCGGTGGAGCCGATGTACATACCGGGTCGCTTGCGGACCGCGTCCAGCCCTTCGAGGACGGTGATGGCGCTGGCGTCGTAAGAGGCGGTGACCTCACCGTTCGCGCCGGCGTCGGTGGACGGGATGTTCTCGTTGGGGTTGCCGGAATCGGCCACGAAGCGCCCTTTCTGGCACAGCACGAGCCAGGCTCGTCGGCGGGTTGCCGGAGCGGCTGCGGCATGTTGCGTTGGTAAGCCTTGATCAGCGTTGCTCAGCTTTTCCCGGGCGGTCCCCACGTTCGGGGCGGGATTGTCTTCCAGTCTACCGGTAGCGCCGACAGTGATGGGGGTTTGCCGGTACCTGAGTCCGCATGTGCCGCCCTGAACCCGCCTCCGCCGACTCCCGATATGTGGATGGGGGCTCCAAGAGGCTCACGGAGGCACTCAGCGCTTCCGGCTGTCAACCCTTGGCTACTCCGGGGTCAGGTCGCGATTCGCAACCGCGTGCAGTGGTACGACGATCAGCCGGGGCAGCCGTACGACGGCTCCGCACCCGGCTCGTGGCGTGACGCAAGTCACCCGTAGGTATCGCCGGGACCGGTGCTTCCGGGGGCGCGCAACGGGCCGTAGCGCCGGGCCGGACCGCCCGGATTGAGCACCTTGATCATGCGTACGGTGCCGTGCCCCAGGTCCTCGTTCAGGCGGGCGACCAGCGCGGGTGCCAGATGGCGCAGCTGGGTCGCCCAGGCCGTCGAGTCGCACTGCACGACCAGCACGCGCTCGTCCTCGTCGTAGCGCTGCGGCACACAGTGGTTGGCCAGATCATCACCGACGATCTCCGGCCAGCGGCCCATCACCCCGCCCACCGCGGCCGGCGTCTCCCAGCCCCGCTCGGTGATCAGCCGGTTGATCGCGGAACCCAGCGCCATCGGGTCACGGCCGTCGGCACGCGCCCCGGAGCGCAGGCCACCGCGCCGCGCCTGCTTCTTCTGCTGCGCCGCGTCCCCACGCGCGCGTGCCGCCTCCTTCGCCGCCCGCAACGCCACGCGCGCGAGATCGACACCGGAGGCCTCGGGCGTCTTCTGGGACGTTTTCTGGGACGTCTTCTTGGGCTCGTCGGCGCTCATGCCCGCTCCACCGTCCCGTCGGCCACCGCGTAGCGCGTACCCGTGAGGATGTGCGGTACGTCGTCGTCCACAGCGGCGGTGACCAGCACCTGCTCCCCGGGCGCGACCAGCTCCGCCAGCCGCTCCCGGCGCCGGGCGTCCAGTTCGGCGAACACGTCGTCGAGCACCAGCACCGGCTCGTTCCCCTCGGCACGCAGCAGGTCGTACGACGCGAGGCGCAGCGCCAGCGCGTACGACCAGGACTCGCCGTGCGAGGCGTACCCCTTGGCGGGCAGCTGCCCCAGCTTGAGCGCCAGGTCGTCGCGGTGCGGACCGACCAGCGTCACGCCCCGCTCGATCTCCTGCTTCCGGGCGTCCGCCAGGGCCGCCATCAGCTGGGTGTACAGGTCCTCGCGCGTATGGGCGTCGCCGGGCGCCGACGGCTTGTACTCCAGCGCGACGGGACCGCCGCCCGGCGCCAGCTGCTCGTACGCCTTGTCTGCGAGGGGCTGGATCGCGGCGACCAGGTCGAGCCGCTGGGCGAGCAGCTCGGCGCCCACGCGCGCGAGGTGCTGGTCCCACACGTCGAGCGTGGACAGGTCCATGGACCGACCGCCGTGCCGCCGGGCGAGGGCCGCGCTCTTCAGCAGGGTGTTCCGCTGCTTCAGCACCCGCTCGTAGTCGGACCGCACGCCCGCCATCCGCGGCGACCGCGCGGTGATCAGCTCGTCCAGGAAGCGACGCCGCTCGCCGGGATCGCCCTTCACCAGCGCGAGGTCCTCGGGCGCGAACAGCACGGTCCGTACGATCCCCAGGACGTCACGCGGCCTGACCTGCGAGGACCTGTTGATGCGGGCTCGGTTGGCCTTGCCGGGGGTGAGCTCCAGCTCGACCAGCTGCTGCCGGTCGCCCTGCCGGACCTGCGCCCGGATGACCGCCCGGTCGGCGCCCATGCGGACCAGGGGGGCGTCGGTCGCGACCCGGTGGCTGCCGAGGGTGGCGAGATAGCCGACGGCCTCGACGAGGTTGGTCTTGCCCTGGCCGTTGGGGCCGACGAAGGCGGTGACGCCCGGGTCGAGCGGGACCTCGACCCGGGCATAGGAACGGAAGTCGGCCAGCGACAGATGCGTGACGTGCATGGGTGTTTCGCCGACCTCCCCGTGACCTGCTACTTCGTCTCTACTACGGCTTACTTCGCCGCTACGGCGTGGCCGCCGAACTGGTTGCGCAGCGCGGCGATCATCTTCATCTGCGGCGAGTCCTCCTGCCGGGAGGCGAACCGCGCGAACAGCGAGGCGGTGATCGCGGGCAGCGGCACCGCGTTGTCTATCGCGGCCTCCACAGTCCACCGGCCCTCGCCGGAGTCCTGTGCATAACCCTTCAGCTTGTCCAGGTGCTCGTCCCCGTCGAGGGCGTTCACCGCGAGGTCGAGCAGCCAGGAACGGATGACCGTCCCTTCCTGCCAGGAGCGGAAGACCTCGCGCACGTCCGTGACGGAGTCGACCTTCTCGAGCAGCTCCCAGCCCTCAGCGTAGGCCTGCATCATCGCGTACTCGATGCCGTTGTGGACCATCTTCGCGAAGTGGCCCGCGCCGACCTTGCCGGCGTGCACCGAACCGAAGTCGCCCTCGGGCTTCAGCGCGTCGAAGACCGGCCGGACCTTCTCGACGTGCTCGGCGTCTCCGCCGTACATCAGCGCGTAGCCGTTCTCCAGGCCCCAGACACCGCCGGAGACCCCGCAGTCGACGAAGCCGATGCCCTTGGCGGCCAGCTCCTCGGCGTGCCTCTCGTCGTCCGTCCAGCGGGAGTTGCCGCCGTCGACGACCACGTCACCGGGCTCCAGGAGCTCGGCCAGCTCGTCGATCGTGGACTGCGTCGGCGCCCCGGCCGGGACCATCACCCACACCACGCGCGGCCCGCTGAGCTTTCCCACAAGCTCTTCCAGGCTGTGGACATCGGCGAGGTCCGGGTTGCGGTCGTATCCGACGACGGTGTGGCCCGCGCGGCGGATCCGCTCGCGCATGTTGCCGCCCATCTTGCCGAGGCCGACGAGACCGAGCTCCATCAGTTGGTTCCTTAGGTTGCGGTGTGGCAGGAGAGGCACGTTCGTACCCGCGTCCGAGCCTAATCGCCACCCTTTGCGCACAGTTGTGGGCATAGCCGCTCACCTGGGAAAACCCACCGGGCCTCGGTGCCGGGTACCCACAGGGGAGACCCGGCACCGTGCACAGCTGTGGACAACTCAGCCGCTGAGCCGCACCGGCATGATCAGGTACTTGTACGCCTCGTCCGCCTCGGCATCCACCGCCGGCTTCCCGCTCAGCAGCGCCGGCTTGGTGGACGTCGTGAACGACAGCTGCGCCACCGGAGAGTCGATCGCGCTCAGGCCGTCCAGCAGGAACGTCGGGTTGAAGGCGATCGAGACGTCGTCGCCCTCCAGCTGTGCGTCGACCCTTTCCACAGCCTGTGCGTCGTCGCTGGAGCCGGCCTCCAGGATCAGCACACCCTGCTCGAAGCTGAGCCGCACCGGCGTGTTCCGCTCGGCCACCAGGGCGACGCGCTTGACGGCCTCCACGAAGGGGGCGGTCTCGATCACGGCGACGGAGTTGAACTCGGTCGGGAACAGCGAGCGGTACTTCGGCAGGTCGCCTTCGAGCAGCCGCGTGGTCGTGCGCCGGCCCGCGCCCTCGAAGCCGATGAGGCCCTCGCCCGCGCCGGAGCCGGAGAGGGCCAGGATGACGCTGTCGCCGCTCGTGAGGGCCTTGGCGGTGTCCAGGAGCGTCTTGGCGGGCACCAGGGCGACCGCGGAGGCCTCCGGGTTCTCCGGCTTCCACAGGAACTCGCGGACCGCGAAACGGTAGCGGTCGGTCGAGGCCAGGGTGACCGTGTCGCCCTCGATCTCGATGCGCACACCGGTCAGCACCGGCAGCGTGTCGTCACGCCCGGCGGCGATGGCCACCTGGGAGACCGCGGAGGCGAAGACCTCGCCCGGGACCGTGCCCGTCGCGTTCGGCATCTGCGGCAGGGACGGGTACTCCTCCACCGGCAGGGTGTGCAGCGTGAACCGGGACGATCCACAGACCACCGTGGCCCGTACACCGTCTGTGGAAATCTCCACCGGCCGGTTGGGGAGCGCACGGCAGATGTCGGCGAGCAGCCGGCCGGAGACGAGGACCGTGCCCTCCTCATCGACCTCGGTCTCGACGCTGACCCGCGCGGAGACCTCGTAGTCGAAGCTGGACAGGCTCAGCTGGCCGTCCTCGGCCTTCAGGAGCAGGCCGGCGAGGACCGGCGCCGGCGGACGGGCCGGGAGGCTGCGTGCCGCCCAGGCCACTGCCTCCGCGAGTACGTCGCGTTCCACCCGGATCTTCACCGTAAGCCCGCCTCCTGCTGTTGCCGGGGCTTCTCGCCCTGCTGCGTCTTCGTCGTCTGTCTCGGTGTCGTCGGCCCCGGGGAGGGGAAGAACACCGGGGACCAGTCTGACGCACCGCACTGACAGCTGGTGCCTCTCGGGGTCAAGTCGTGACGAGGCGCGGTCAGAGGCCGGAGAGCGAGTTGTGCACAGGGCCCTCTTCGAAACGGATTCCGAGCTCTCTCTAGTTGTCAGTAGTAGTAGGGCCTGTGGATACCGTGGATAACCTCGTTTGCCCAGCTCAGGGCCGAGATTTTGTCCACTGCCCCTGTGGGTGGAACCGGTGGACAACTGGGTGTCGCTGTGGAGAACAGAAAGTTCTGCACACGCCATGCACAGCCCGAGGGGAGTTCTCCCCAACACCGTCCCCAGCTTTACCCACCTTTCCCACAGCCCAACCTGGCAGCTTCGTGTGACGCCTTTCACTCGACTCGGTGAGGAGGCGCGTCGGGTTGCCGAACAGTGGACAGCGGTGTGGAGAAGCTGGGCATCGCTGGGGACAACCGCCCCTCAGCCTGTGGGCTACCGGTGGACAACTTCATACACAGCCTGTGGATCTTTTCGTCGTCCACAGTCTGTGGAGATCCGTTGTCCACGATTCCACAGCCACCTGAGCTGCCCAGATGCGCTTTCAACCCCCAGCCTGTGGACGACGCTCGGGACAACTTCACAGTCCCCAGGGTGTGGACGCAAGAAAGTCGGCAAATCTGTGGAGGACGCCCGTAACCAGGCCGGTAATCGAACAGTGGGGGGTGTCTGCTTGCGACCCCGTTCAGGGCACGCGCCCCGCCAGGGGCGCGGGGAACTGCGCGACCAGCCCCCACCGGGCCCGCAGTGGCTCACTCCCGCAACCACCCCAGGACGCCAAAAGGCGCCCCCGGGATCTCTCCCAAGGGCGCCCTGAACGCCGTAGAACTAGCCGTTCTTGATGCGGTTCGTCAGCTCCGTCACCTGGTTGTAGATCGACCGCCGCTCAGCCATCAGCGCCCGGATCTTCCGGTCGGCGTGCATCACGGTCGTATGGTCCCGGTTCCCGAACTGCGCCCCGATCTTCGGCAGCGACAGATCCGTCAGCTCCCGGCACAGGTACATCGCGATCTGCCGCGCCGTGACCAGCTGCCGGCCGCGCGAACTGCCGCACAGGTCCTCGACGGTGAGCCCGAAGTAGTCCGCGGTCGCCGCCATGATCGCCGTGGCGCTGATCTCCGGCGTGGAGTCCTGCCCCCCGGGGATCAGGTCCTTCAGCACGATCTCGGTGAGGCCGAGATCGACCGGCTGGCGGTTGAGCGACGCGAACGCCGTCACCCGGATCAGCGCGCCCTCCAGCTCACGGATGTTGCGCGAGATGCGGGAGGCGATGAACTCCAGGACCTCCGGCGGCGCGTTCAGCTGCTCCTGCACCGCCTTCTTGCGGAGGATCGCGATCCGCGTCTCCAGTTCCGGCGGCTGGACGTCGGTGATCAGACCCCACTCGAACCGGTTCCGCAGCCGGTCCTCCAGCGTGACCAGCTGCTTGGGCGGCCGGTCGCTGGAGAGCACGATCTGCTTGTTCGCGTTGTGGAGCGTGTTGAAGGTGTGGAAGAACTCCTCCTGCGTCGACTCCTTGTCCGCGAGGAACTGGATGTCGTCGACGAGCAGGATGTCCATCTCGCGGTAGCGCTTGCGGAAGCTGTCGCCCTTGCCGTCGCGGATGGAGTTGATGAACTCGTTGGTGAACTCCTCCGAACTCACGTACCGCACCCGCGTGCCCGGGTAGAGGCTCCGCGCGTAGTGCCCGATCGCGTGCAGCAGGTGCGTCTTGCCGAGTCCCGACTCCCCGTAGATGAAGAGGGGGTTGTACGCCTTGGCGGGCGCCTCGGCGACGGCGACCGCGGCCGCGTGTGCGAAGCGGTTGGACGCGCCGATGACGAACGTGTCGAAGAGGTACTTCGGGTTCAGGCGGGCGGTCGGCTCGCCGGGGCCGCCGGCCTGTGCGGGCTTCCCGCCGTGGGTCCCGGGCCCGCCGGCGCCCGGCAGGTCCGGCCGTCCGGGACCGCCCCGGTGTCCCTGGCCCGGCCCGCCCGAGGACTCGGGCATCTCACGGCGCCCGGAGTCCCGGTCGTAGTCGGACCGGTCGTAGTCGGGTCGCTCGTAGTCGGGGCGCGGCGGTTCGTACTCCGCGCGCTGCTGCTCGTACGGCGGCCGCGCCGGCTGCTGCTGCGGGCGGTACTCCTGGCCGTACGAGTCCTGGCCGCCGTAGCCGTCCGAGCGGTACGCGTCCTGGGACGGCGAGGCATAGGGGTCGCGCTCGGGGAAGCCGAGCCGCGGCTGCTGCCAGCCGTACTCGTCCTGCCCGGGGCGCGGCCAGGCGCCGGGCTCGGGGCGCTGGTACTCGGAGGGGTAGGCGGGGCGGGCGATGGGGAGCTGGTCGCGGCCGCCCTGGTCCGGCAGCTGGTCGGCGCGGTGACGGCCGTACCCTCCGTCGTACTGCGACGACGGGAGCTCGGACTCCTCGTAACGCTGTGTCTTCACGGGGGGCGCCGGCGGGGCCGGGGGCTCGCCGGCGGACTCGTCCACGGTGATCGCGATCCGGATCGGGCGCCCGCACTCGCGGCTCAGGGTCTCGCTGACGATCGGTGCGAGACGGCCCTCCAGTACGTTCTTCGCGAATTCGTTCGGTACGGCGAGCAGGGCGGTGTCCGCGACCAGCGCGAGCGGCTGGCAGCGCCGGATCCAGTGTTCGTCCTTCGTCTCCACTCCCTGACCGCGGCCCTCACCGAGGAGCTGCTCCAGTACTCGTGGCCACACTGCGGCAAGATCGGCAGGTACGTCAGCCACAGGGCACGCTCTCTCACAGGTCCCACGAACGTGTGGTTCGAGGACGGGTCGGGATGAATATCGGGTCGGGCGGGGATAAAGGAACGAATCGGAGTTCAGCCACGGTAGTCAGCGTGGCGGGTGCGGTTCAAGTTGTTGTCCCCAGCCTGTGGATAGTGTCTCTCCGTCACTGCTGGTTTGACCGAATGGCGTAGCCCCGCGTACCGTAACCAGGTCGAGTTGTCGATGGCTGCTGCCGCCTGCCTCCGATGGGCACAGATCGCTGAAGGTGATCGGGAAGCGGTGCACTCGGGCGTGATGCGAGCTACTCGTGGGCGCACGGTGACAGCCAGGATGGCACCCGCCACCACCGATTTGATTTCTGGAGCCCCCGAGTGAGCAAGCGCACCTTCCAGCCGAACAACCGTCGTCGCGCGAAGACCCACGGCTTCCGCCTGCGGATGCGCACCCGTGCCGGCCGCGCGATTCTCGCGAACCGTCGTGCCAAGGGTCGCGCCAGCCTGTCCGCCTGATCCCGATCAGGTCATGACGTCGTGCTGCCTACCGAGCATCGGCTGAGGCGGCGCGAGGACTTCGCGACCGCGGTACGACGGGGTCGCCGGGCAGGCCGCCCGTCCCTCGTCGTCCACCTTCGTAGCGGTGCCACGGACCCGCACGCGCCTGGGGAGAGCGCTCCCCCGACGCGTGCGGGTTTCGTCGTGAGCAAGGCCGTGGGTGGTGCCGTTGTGCGCAACACAGTGAAGCGCAGACTGCGTCATCTGATGCGTGAGCGAGTCGCCCTGTTTCCCCCCGGTAGCCTGGTAGTCGTACGAGCGCTGCCCGGAGCGGGCGACGCCGACCATGCACAGCTGGCCCGAGACCTGGATGCCGCCATCGAGCGGCTGCTGGGAGGGGGCGCGCGATGAAGTACCCGCTGCTGGCTCTGATCAAGCTCTACCAGTGGACGATCAGTCCGCTGCTGGGGCCGGTGTGCAAGTACTACCCGTCGTGCTCCCACTACGGCTACACGGCCATCGACCGGCACGGTGCGATCAAGGGCACGGCACTCACGGCCTGGCGCATCCTGCGGTGCAATCCGTGGTCGCTCGGTGGTGTGGACCATGTCCCGCCGCGCAAGCGCCCGCGGTGGCACGAAATGCTGCGTGACGCCTGGCGTGCACGCAGGGGCGGGCCCTCCGCCGCCGAACCGGCCACCGAGGAGAAGCCTCCTTCCGAGCTTCCTTCGAGCCCGGCCGCAGAGACTTCGTCCCATGCCCAAGGAGCATGATTAGTGGACACGATTGCCAGCCTGTTCAGCTTCATCACGACACCCGTCTCATGGGTCATCGTCCAGTTCCACTCGGTGTACGGGAAGATCTTCGGTCCCGACACGGGCTGGGCCTGGGGCTTGTCCATCGTGTCCCTGGTGATCCTGATCCGCATCTGCCTGATCCCGCTCTTTGTGAAGCAGATCAAGGCGACCCGGGCCATGCAGACGCTGCAGCCCGAGATGAAGAAGATCCAGGAGCGCTACAAGAACGACAAGCAGCGTCAGTCCGAAGAGATGATGAAGCTGTACAAGGAGTCGGGCACCAACCCGCTCTCCTCGTGCCTTCCCATCCTGGCGCAGTCCCCGTTCTTCTTCGCCCTGTACCACGTGCTCAACGGCATCGCGACGGGCTCGACGATCGGCGTCATCAACGAGTCGCTGCTCGCCAGTGCCCGTAAGGCCCACATCTTCGGGGCCCCGCTCGCCGCGAAGTTCACGGACGGCTCCTCGAAGGTGGAGGCGCTCGGCGCCTCCCTCACGGACGTCCGGGTCGTCACCGCGATCATGATCGTCCTGATGTCGGCGTCGCAGTTCTACACGCAGCGCCAGCTGATGACGAAGAACGTCGACACCACGGTGAAGACGCCGTTCATGCAGCAGCAGAAGATGCTGATGTACGTCTTCCCGGTCATGTTCGCCGTCTTCGGTATCAACTTCCCGGTCGGTGTCCTCGTCTACTGGCTGACCACCAACGTGTGGACCATGGGCCAGCAGATGTACGTCATCCGCAACAACCCGACCCCGGGTTCCAAGGCCCAGGCCGCCTACCTGGAGCGCCTCACCAAGCACGTCACGCACCACGGCAAGACCCGTCGGCGCAGCGAGAAGACCATCGTCAAGGCGATCGTCGCCAAGGGCCGGGACCGCAACGAGTTCGAGCGCACGTTCATCAACGCGCTGACCAAGGCCGGCCTCACGGCCCAGGCCGACGGCACCGTGGTGACGGGCGAGGCCCAGGCCGTCGCGCAGACCGAGGACGGCGTCACGGCCACCGGTGCCGCCAAGCGGCAGCAGCCCAAGCGCCAGAGCAAGGCCCAGCGGCAGTCCGGCGCAGCGAAGGCGCCCGGAGACTCCACGTCGGACTCTTCGGACTCGTCGGATTCGGCTGATTCGGCGGACACCACGACCTCGCTGGAGAAGGCCGACGAGCCGCAGGACGCCAAGCCGGCTGCCCAGCAGGCCCCGAAGGGCGGCTCGAACGGCCGCAGCAGGGCCCAGTCCGGTCAGCGCAAGGGCGGTCCGCAGCGCCCCAAGTCCCCGTCCAAGAAGTAAGAAGGAGCCCATCCCGTGACGGAAGGCACCACCTCCGCCGCTGCCGAGGGTGCAGACACCCTGACCCGCCTGGAGCAGGAGGGCGAGATCGCGGCGGACTACCTTGAGGGCCTGCTGGACATCGCCGACCTCGACGGCGACATCGACATGGATGTCGAGGCCGACCGCGCCTCGGTGTCGATCATCAGCGACTCGGGCGGCCGCGACCTGCAGAAGCTGGTCGGCCGCGACGGCGAGGTGCTGGAGGCGCTTCAGGAGCTGACCCGCCTGGCCGTGCACCGGGAGACCGGTGACCGTAGTCGGCTGATGCTCGACATCGCGGGTTACCGAGCCAAGAAGCGCGCCGAGCTCTCCGAGCTGGGCGCCAAGGCCGCCGCCGAAGTGAAGAACACCGGCGAGCCCGTGAAGCTCAAGCCGATGACCCCGTTCGAGCGCAAGGTCGTGCACGACGCGGTCAAGTCCGCCGGTCTGCGCAGCGAGTCGGAGGGCGAGGAGCCGCAGCGGTTCGTCGTCGTACTGCCCGCCTGAGCGGTCCCCCCGTTGTACCGGCCCCGTCTGTTGAGCAGGCGGGGCCGAACTTTGTCAGCCTGGTAGTTCTGGTGGCCGGTGCGTGGAGCGCCGGCGCTGTACGGAAGGACGGTCCCCCCGTGACGGAGGCTGCGGAGCTCCCCCCGGCGCCCGAGCAGGCGCGGGAAGTGTTCGGTGACCGCTTCGCCGATGCGGTCCGCTACGCGGAACTGCTCGCCGAGGCAGGCGTGCAGCGTGGTCTGATCGGCCCACGGGAAGTGCCCCGTCTGTGGGAGCGCCACCTGCTGAACTGCGCGGTGCTCTCGGAGGCCGTCCCCGAGGGGGTGACGGTGTGCGACGTGGGTTCCGGGGCCGGGCTGCCGGGCATTCCGCTGGCGCTGGTCCGTGAGGACCTCAACATCACCCTGTTGGAGCCGTTGCTGCGGCGCACCAACTTCCTGACCGAGGTCGTCGAGCTGCTCGGTCTGGACCATGTGACCGTGGTGCGGGGCCGCGCCGAGGAGGTCATGGGCAAGCTGCCTCCGGTGCATGTGGTGACGGCCCGTGCCGTGGCCCCGCTGGACCGGCTGGCCGCCTGGGGCATCCCGCTGCTGCGTCCCTACGGCGAGATGCTCGCCCTCAAGGGGGACACGGCGGAGGAGGAGCTGAAAGCCGCGTCTACCGCGCTGACGAAGCTCGGCGCGGTGGCCACATCCATCCTGCATGTGGGTGAGGGCGTGGTGGATCCGCTGTCGACCGTCGTCCGTGTGGAGGTCGGGGAGAGCCCGGGCGGTGTGCGCTTCGCAGCCAAGCGCGCGAAGGCAGCCCGCACGGGGAGGGCGCGTAGGCGCCGCTGATCCGTCCTGACGACCAGACGTACTCCACACAAGCTGCCAAACCTACGCATGACGGAGTGTCGCGGCTTTTCGGTACCGCTCGCTGTGCATCGTGTTTCACGTGAAACGTCGCTCACTGCTACACGGCATCATCGGCCGGGGCCGCGCCGCGGCCGAACCGCGCGACCGAAAGCCTCTTGGTTCCCTCAGAGAGGGGGTCTCTGGTGACACTCCGTCCTCCCCCCGGGGCACGGAGTTGTCCACAGAGGTGGATTTCTCCACAGAACACCAGGCCTCACTGGTTCACGACCCCGAAGGCATGGGAGGCTCTGTTCATTGCGAGCCTGAAGTCGAGGAGAGTGAATCCTTGCGGTCCGACGCCAACATCGCGGGACCGATGACCGATCCGGTCCCCGGTCCCCGTACCGAGTCGATGGGGGCGGATGTTTCACGTGAAACACCGCCTCCTATGGACGACACTCCCATCGGTCGTGCTGCCCAACTCGCTGTGGAGGCTCTGGGCCGTGCCGGCGAAGGTCTGCCACGTCCGGAGCAGACCAGAATCATGGTGGTCGCCAACCAGAAGGGCGGTGTTGGCAAGACGACCACAACGGTCAACCTTGCCGCGTCCCTGGCCCTGCATGGCAGCCGCGTCCTGGTGATCGACCTCGACCCACAGGGCAATGCGTCCACTGCGCTGGGTATCGACCATCACGCCGAAGTTCCGTCCATCTACGACGTGTTGGTCGAGAGCAAGCCGCTGGCCGAGGTCGTCCAGCCGGTGGTGGACGTCGAGGGTCTCTTCTGTGCTCCCGCCACGATTGATCTCGCCGGTGCGGAGATCGAGCTGGTGTCCCTGGTGGCACGGGAGAGTCGGCTGCAAAGGGCGATCCAGGCGTATGAGCAGCCGCTGGACTACATCCTCATCGACTGCCCGCCCTCGCTCGGCTTGCTGACGGTCAACGCGCTCGTCGCGGGTGCTGAGGTGCTCATCCCGATCCAGTGCGAGTACTACGCGCTGGAGGGCCTCGGCCAGCTGCTGCGCAACGTCGACCTGGTACGGGGGCACCTCAACCCCGACCTGCACGTGTCGACCATCCTGCTCACCATGTACGACGGCCGGACGCGTCTCGCCTCCCAGGTCGCGGACGAGGTGCGCAGCCACTTCGGCGACGAGGTGCTGCGGACGAGCATTCCCCGCTCGGTCCGCATCTCAGAGGCGCCGAGCTACGGGCAGACGGTACTGACCTACGATCCTGGATCTAGCGGTGCCCTCTCCTACCTTGAGGCGGCCCGAGAAATCGCGCTGAAGGGCATCGGGGTCAGTTACGACCCGACGCAGGCCCATATCGGCGCTCAGACCAACCCGAACATGGTGGAGGGGATCCAGTGAGCGAGCGACGGAGGGGGCTGGGTCGTGGGCTCGGTGCACTGATCCCAGCTGCCCCGACCGAGATGAACCCGGCCCAGACGGCCGTGGGGGGAACGGTAGCGCCGTCCCCCACCGCGGTTCCGGTGCTGACGACCGACCGTGGGGTCGCCGCGGCCAAGGTGACGACGCTGCCGGCTGTTTCACATGAAACCGAGGAACCGTCGGTGTTCGGAGTTGGAGGCGTGGAGACGCCTGCACCTCCGATGGGCGCTCACTTCGCGGAGATCCCCCTCGACGACATCACGCCGAACCCGCGTCAGCCGCGTGAGGTCTTCGACGAGGACGCTCTTCAGGAGCTGGTCACCTCCATCCAGGAGGTCGGCCTCCTCCAGCCCGTCGTCGTACGGCAGTTGGGCCCTTCCCGCTACGAGCTCATCATGGGCGAGCGGCGCTGGCGGGCCTGCCGTGAGGCCGGCCTGGACGCGATCCCGGCGATCGTCCGGGCGACGGACGACGAGAAGCTCCTCCTGGACGCGTTGCTGGAGAACCTGCACCGCGCCCAGCTGAACCCGCTGGAAGAGGCCGCCGCCTACGACCAGCTGCTGAAGGACTTCAACTGCACGCACGACCAGCTGGCCGACCGCATCGGGCGCTCCCGCCCGCAGGTCTCCAACACCCTGCGACTGCTGAAGCTCTCCCCGGCGGTCCAACGCCGGGTGGCCGCCGGAGTCCTGTCGGCCGGGCACGCCCGGGCGCTGCTCTCCGTCGATGACTCGGAGGAGCAGGACCGGCTGGCCCACCGGATCGTCGCCGAGGGGCTGTCGGTGCGGGCCGTCGAGGAGATCGTGACCCTCATGGGCTCGCGACCCCAGACGACGACGCGCGCCAAGGGACCGCGGGCCGGCGCCCGCGTCTCCCCGGCGCTGAGCGACCTCGCGACCCGGCTCTCGGACCGCTTCGAGACGCGGGTGAAGGTCGACCTGGGGCAGAAGAAGGGCAAGATCACCGTCGAGTTCGCCTCGATGGAAGACCTTGAGCGGATCCTCGGCTCGCTCGCCCCGGGCGAGGGGCCGGTCCTGCACCAGGGCCTCCATGACGGAGACCCCTCGGCCTCTGAGGGATCCGAGGAGTTCGAGGACTGACCATCCCGCCGACCGGACGTTTCCCGTCCGGTCGGCGCCTTGTCGCTCAGAGAGCGGACTGTGTCCGGTGTGTATCGGAACGCGGTCCGCTCTTTGCTTTCAGGCGGTATCGATGGAATCGCTGTGTGGATACGATGCGAACGGTATGGCGCATCCACCTGACAGCTGGCAGCACCTCTGAGAGAGAGGCGGGGGCCATGCGATCGATGAGCCGCACCGGACTGGTGAGCGCGGGTCTGGGACTGGGCGCGACCGTCGGATTCTTCGGCAGTCTGCTCAGGGAACGCAGCGCTCTGACAGCCGCTCGCGATGCTGCGGGCGAAGGAAGCGAGGAACAGCCTTCATGGGGCGTCGGCTCGTACCGCTCACGCTGGACAACCTTCAGGACCTTCCCCAGCGCTGTCGCTCGTGTGTCTTCTGGGAACTGGATCCCGTCAGCGGCGAAGCAGCGGTGAGAGCGGGTACATCCGCGCTGGAGAAGGAATCCTGGATCTCCGCCGTCCTGCTCGACTGGGGATCGTGCGGCCGTGTGGTCTATGTCGACGACGTGCCGGTGGGCTTTGTGCTCTACGCTCCGCCCGCCTACGTCCCGCGCTCCACGGCGTTCCCCACGAGCCCGGTTTCATCGGACGCCGTGCAGCTCATGACCGGCTTCATCATGCCCGGCTATCAGGGGCAGGGGCTCGGACGCGTGATGGTGCAGACGGTCGCCAAAGATCTGCTGCGACGGGGCTTCAAGGCCATCGAGGCGTTCGGCGACGCCCGCTACAAGGAGTCGGCCTGTCTGCTGCCTGCCGAGCATCTGTTGGCCGTGGGCTTCAAGACGGTCCGGCAGCACCCCTTGCACCCCAGGCTGCGGCTGGAGCTACGGACGACGCTCTCCTGGAAGGAAGACGTGGAGATGGCGCTCGACCGGCTTCTGGGGGCCGTACAGAAGGAACCAGCGCTTCGGCCGCTGTGAGTGCCTCAAAGCGAATGGGCCAACCCCAAGGGGTTGGCCCATTCGTGTTTCACGTGAAACATCACTCGGCGATGAAGTCCTCGAGGTCGCGGACAAGCGCGGCCTTGGGCTTGGCGCCGACGATGGTCTTGGCGACCTCGCCACCCTGGTAGACGTTCAGGGTCGGGATCGACATGACGCCGTACTTGGCCGCCGTGGTCGGGTTCTCGTCGATGTTCAGCTTGACGATCTCGATCTTCTCGCCGTGCTCGGCGGCGATCGCCTCAAGCGACGGGGCGATCTGGCGGCACGGGCCGCACCACTCGGCCCAGAAGTCCACCAGGACGGGCTTGTCGCTCTTGAGGACGACCTCTTCGAAGTCGGCGTCGGTCACATGCTTCAGAGTGCCGGCCACGGCGGGCTCCTTTATTTGATCGTGCGGTGGGGCGGAAGGGGGAAGGTCAGACGGAGGTCGTCTCGGGCTCGGCCTTCTCCTCGTCCGCGAGGGCGGAGAGGAAACGCTCGGCGTCGAGAGCGGCGGAGCAGCCGGTGCCGGCTGCGGTGATTGCCTGGCGGTAGGTGTGGTCGACCACATCACCGGCGGCGAAGACACCGGTCAGGTTGGTGAGCGTCGAGGGGGACGCGACCTTGAGGTAGCCCTCCTCGTCGAGGTCCAGCTGGCCCTTGAAGAGCTCGGTGCGCGGGTCGTGGCCGATCGCGATGAACAGGCCGGTCACCGGCAGGTCGGAGAGCTCGCCGGTCTTGACGTTGCGCAGCTTCAGACCGGCCAGCTTCTGCTCACCCTGGACCTCGGCGATCTCGCTGTCCCAGGCGAACTTGATCTTCGGGTCGGCGAACGCGCGCTCCTGCATCGCCTTGGAGGCACGCAGGGTGTCCCGCCGGTGGACGATCGTCACGGACTTGGCGAACCGGGAGAGGAAGGTCGCCTCCTCCATCGCGGTGTCGCCGCCGCCGATCACGGCGATGTCCTGGTCCTTGAAGAAGAACCCGTCACAGGTGGCACACCAGGAGACGCCACGTCCGGAGAGGGCGTCCTCGTTCGGAAGACCGAGCTTGCGGTGCTGCGAGCCGGTGGTGACGATGACGGCCTTCGCCTTGTGGACCGTGCCGGCGGTGTCGGTGACGGTCTTGATCTCACCGGTCAGGTCGACGGAGACGACGTCGTCCGGAACCAGCTCGGCACCGAAACGCTCGGCCTGGGCGCGCATGTTGTCCATGAGGTCGGGGCCCATGATGCCGTCGCGGAAGCCCGGGAAGTTCTCCACCTCGGTGGTGTTCATCAGGGCACCGCCCGCTGTGACGGCCCCCTCGAACACCAGGGGCTTCAGCGACGCGCGCGCGGTGTAGAGCGCCGCCGTGTAGCCGGCGGGCCCGGAGCCGATGATGATCACGTTACGGACGTCGCTCACGGCTTGATTCCTCGTCTCTGGTCTACGTCATTCGACCGGTGGGAGTTCTTCTCAGAAGCTCTCACACCACCCAACGGATCCTAAGGGGCGCGCATTCCCGGTGTGTCCGGGCACACGGGGATCCCACACCGTACGGATTTCCACGCTGGGGCGAGACGATGCGTTCCCCCTCTGAAGCGGTTCCGGGGGAACACTCAGGGATGGGTCAGGGACTCCGTCAGGAGGACCTTGCCGGTGGACGCGGGCGCCTTGCCGGCACAGGACGCGTCGACGATGTACGCCGTCACCCGGGAAGCATCGGAGGCGTCGGGGAGTACGACGAGGTAGGCGTCCTTCCCCTCGTACGTCCCCTTCTTCGCACCCAGGGCGTCGCCGGTCTGGGTGATGCCCTGGCGGACACAGTCGGGTACCCGTGTCGAGGGCTGGAGCAGGATTTTCGGGCTCTGTGTCGAGTCCGGCTGGCCGGTGGCCTGGGACTCGACACTGAAGGGCTTCTGGGAGCCTCGCTGTGTGCCTGTCTTCGTACCGAGGAGGTCCTTCACCTGGCCCTGGAGGGTGCTCTGGGAAAAGGTCACCGCGGAGCTCGTCGGCTTGCCCTGAGCTGTCGTCGGCCCATTGCCGCCGAGCGACTGGAGGAGGAAGGAACCGGCGCCCAGGACGGCTGCGGTGAAGACAGCGCCGAGGACGACCGTCCGGTGGCGTCGGCCGCGACCACGTCCGCGCTCCTTGCGGCCGGGACCGGCAGAGGCATTCGACCGCCCGGCAGGGCGGTCCCCCGGCGACGACATTTCGAGGGGCGATGTTTCACGTGAAACATGTGCCTCAGATGCCGTGGCGTTCAGCAGAGCCTCGGCCGCGAGTGCGGCGTCGATCCGGCCGGCGACATCGGCCGGCATACGCGGCGGACCCGGCAGAGCGCCCAGCAGACCCCGGATCTCCTCCAGCGAGGTGTGGACGTCGGCACAGAGCTCGCACTCGTCCAGATGCCGTCGCACTTCTGCGGTCCGGGTGGGGGGCAGCAGGCCCTCGGTGAGGTCGGAGATCTCCGCGACGTCCGGGTGCCCGGTCGTGTCTGTCGTCGAAGTCACGCTCGCCCACCTCCGCCCTTCACTGCGGCTGAATCACTCGGCCCGGTGTCCTGCGGGCCCCTTTTCTGAGGCCCCGCTGCGGGTGGGACGGATGTCCCCTCCGCCCGGTTCCGTGCCGGGTCCGGGTCATTCTCGTCACCGGTGCTTTCCGGCCGTAGATGGGTGAGCAGCGGAAGGAGTCTGGCTCTGCCGCGAGCGCAGCGGCTCTTCACCGTCCCTGTGGGCACATCGAGGATCCGGGCCGCCTCGGCGACCGGGTAGCCCTGCATGTCCACGAGGACGAGGGCGGCCCGCTGGTCGTGGGGCAGGGTGCCGAGGGCTTCCAGGAGCTGGCGGTGCAGGTCGTTCCGCTCGGCCGGAGCGGAGGCCGATTCATGCGGCTCCAGCAGTTGCTCCAGCCGCTCGGTGTCATCGACGGGGGCGGTCTTGCGGGAGGCCGCCTTACGGGCACGGTCGAGGCAGGCGTTCACCGTGATCCGGTGCAGCCACGTTGTGACGGCCGACTGGCCCCGGAAGGTGTGGGCGGCCCTGTAGGCGGAGACCAGGGCGTCCTGGACGGCGTCAGCGGCTTCCTCGCGGTCCCCCAGGGTCCGCAGGGCGACCGCCCAGAGCCGGTCCCGGTGCCGCCGCACGATCTCACCGAAGGCATCGGGGTCGCCCTCCACATGGCGGGTGAGCAGATCCTGGTCGCTCACTCCGCCGTATCCGGCGCCCTCCGTCATCTGCCCCTCCGCCTTCGGCCTTTCGCTCAGCTGGTCACCTTGATGTCTGCCACCCGCCCGCGGTAGGTGCCTTCGTCCGTTAGCGGCAGCTTGGTCAGCCAGACGAGCAAGTAGCGGGACTTGAGGGACTCGCCCGGCTTGAGGGTGACGCTGGTACCCGAACCACTGGCGACCTTCGTGTAGGAGTCGAAGGACGTCGGCTCGGAGCCGGCGGCGTTGGATGCGGCGCGCAACTCGACGGACGTGTCTCCCACGAAGGTAACGGTCACCTTCCCGATCTGCTGGACCTTGCCGAGATCGAGAATGACGCCGAGGCCGGGCTTCAGGTTTCCGAAGGTGGCGCCCTTGTAGAAGTCGGTCTGCCAGTAGGTCGACAGGCTCTTGTCGTAGACCTTGCCGATATCGGCCGGCTTCTCGGACCCGTCGCCGAACGGGTCGAAGTCCCGGGCACTGCTGATGGCGATCGGTTGGTTGACCACCTTCGGTGCCTTCTTGTCCCCGTCGTCCGTCGGCTGGGTGTTGTTGGTGTCGCCGGACTTGTCGCCCTGGTTCATCAGGGCGTCCGCGAGCTGCCAGCTGCCCAGGCCCAGGGCGGCGATGAGGAGGGCCGAGACGGCCCACTTCAGCGCTTTGCCCGTGCGGCTCTGCAGCGGGGGCGGCGGAGCCTGGAGCGGCTGTGTCATGCCGGGCGGCGTGGGACGGCCGTAGGTGCCCTGCTGGTACGTGGTGCGCTGGTACTCGGGCGGTGCCGTGAACGCCGGCTCCGGCGGACGGACGCGGGGCATCTCACCGATCGCCTTCACCAGCTCCTCCGGCGTGGTGCACGCGGACTCGTGACGGGAGGCGGTCGCGCCGTCGTTGACCAGAGCCCGCATGGTGAGCTCGGACAGGCCGCGGTGGACACCGGCACGTACCTGGTCGGGGGCGATCAGGCCGACGTCCTTGGGCAGACCGGCCAGACCGTAGGCGTCGCTCTCGTACGGCCAGCGCTGGGTCAGCGCCGCGTACAGCAGGGCGCCGATCGCCTCGGTGTCGGCGCGCTGCGGGGTGTCGGAACTGATGCCGCGCAGCGCCGCGTTCACCGCGAGGCCGCGGATGCGCCACTGGCCGGTGGAGGTGCGCAGCACGGCGTTCGGGTTGAGGCGGAGATGGGCCAGCCCCTCGCGGTGCGCTGCCGCCATGGCGGAGGCGATCTGACTGACCATCTGGTAGGCGTCGTGCGGCTCCAGCGGTCCGGCCGCGAGCAGCGCGGTCAGTTCGGTGGCGTCCGGGAGCCACTCGTGTACGACGTAGACGAGGTCGTTCTCCTCGACGGCGTCCAGCACCTGTACGAACCGGGGGTCGCCGAGCAGCGCGGCGGAGCGGGCTGCGGCCAGCACCGCCCGGGTGCGCGCATGGTCGGCGGGCAGGGTGTGCACGCCGACAGCACGCCGGAGTTTCTCGTCGACCGCACGCCAACTGCTGAATCCGTCCAGACGGGTGACGCACTCCTCAAGGCGGTAGCGTCTGGCCAGTTTGTGTCCGCTGTGCAGTTCCGGGGGTGCGGTCTTCTTCTCAGCACCCGCGTCTGTGCCGCTTCCCTGTGCCTTGTCGCTGTCCGTGTCCCGCTCCGGGTTCTGGGCCACCCCGTCGGCCGTGGACTGCTCCGCCTTGGCGGTCAGCGGCTCGTCACCGCTGTTGTCTGCCACGTCGACGGCAGCCGTGCTCCGTTCCGCCACCGTCGTTCCCTGCCTCCCCATCCGTTGCACGCTGTTCGACGCCGAAACCAATTGTGCCCACAGTCCCCCGCTATGCACGACACGCGGCGGCGAACGATGGTTGTGCGCTTACCCCTGCCTCAACGACCCAGGCGCCCGCGCACCATACCCACGAGGGAGTTGAGCTCCTCGATGCGCATGCGACGCGCGGCGATGTAGAAGACGCCGAGCAGGACCGCTCCGCCGGCCAGCAGCGCGGCGAAGGAACCGATCACACCCTGCCCCAGAGTGTGGCCGATGCCGTAGCAGGCCGCACCACTGAGCAGCGCCGCCGGTACGGAGGCGATGCAGAGCCTGGCATAGGTACGGGTGACCCGGGAGCCGTCCAGGTCGCCCCCGAGCCGCTTGCGCAGCCGCCGCCAGGCGACACCCACGCCGATCGCGTAGGCGAGGCCGTAGGAGGCGGCCATGCCGGCCACCGCCCAGCGGGCCGGGAGCACCATGTAACAGGCGACCGAGGCACCCGCGTTGACTGCGGCGACGATGACCGTGTTGTAGAAGGGGGTGCGGGTGTCCTCGTAGGCGTAGAACGCGCGCAGGACGACGTACTGCACCGAGTAGGGGATCAGGCCGAGGGCGAAGGCCATCAGCATGTACCCGATGTTGGTGGCCTCGCTGGTGCCCGAGGAACCGAAGATCAGGGTGGACATCGGGATGCCGAGGGCCAGGAACCCGAAGGCGATGGGGACGATCGCGACGGCGGTCGTCCTGAGGCCCTGCGAGATGTCGTCGCGGACGGCACCCGTGTCGTTCTCGGCGGCCGAGCGGGAGATCCGCGGCAGCAGCGCGGCCATCAGGGAGACCGTGATGATGGCCTGCGGCAGGCCCCAGATCAGCTGGGCGTTGGCGTAGGCGGCGAAACCGGTGCCGTCGACCGGGGAGTGCTTGCCGGCCGAGGTCGACAGCTGGGAGACGACGATCGCGCCCGCCTGGTTGGCGAGGACGAACAGGATGGTCCATTTGGCGAGCGTTGCCGCCTTGCCGAGTCCGTGTCCCCTCCAGTCGAAGCGCAGCCGCAGCCGGAAGCCGGTCTCGCGCAGGTAGGGGATCATCGCCAG
Source organism: Streptomyces sp. GbtcB6 (assembly GCF_019091475.1). Classification (NCBI taxonomy): domain Bacteria; kingdom Bacillati; phylum Actinomycetota; class Actinomycetes; order Kitasatosporales; family Streptomycetaceae; genus Streptomyces; species Streptomyces sp. GbtcB6. Next base: position 218,710 of record NZ_JAGXJL010000004.1, read on the forward strand.
GGACTGGACCACGAGGCCGAGCAGCACGCCGAGGCCGAGCAGCCGCTGGCCCTCCGGCGGGATGTTGGTGACCTTCATGCCGGAGTGCGCGGCGGTGCCGTACACCCAGATGAACAGGCCGAGGGTGACGATGATGACGATGTTGTTGAGGACCGGGGTCCACATCATCGCGCCGAACTTGCCCCGTGCGTTGAGGATCTGACCCATCACCACGTGGATGCCCATGAAGAAGATCGAGGGCAGGAAGTAGCGGACGAAGGTGATGCCGACCTGGTTGGCCGCCGGGTCACTGGCGACCGGGTCGGACAGCAGGCGGATGAGGAAGGGCGCGGCTGCGACGGTGGCAGCGGTGAGGAGGCCCAGTGCCACCATGACGAGGGTCAGCAGGCGGTTGGCGAACGCCTCGCCGCCGTCGTCGTCCTCCTTCATGGCGCGCACCAGCTGCGGCACGAAGACCGAGTTGAGGCCGCCGCCGACGGTCAGGATGTAGATCATCGTCGGTAGCTGGTAGGCGACCTGGAAGGTGTCGCCGAGCAGGCCCACGCCGAGCGCGGAGACGATCAGTGCGGAGCGGACGAAGCCGGTGAGGCGGGAGACCATCGTGCCCGCCGCCATCACGGCGCTCGACTTGAGCAGGCCGGCGGCCTTACCGCCCTTCTTCGCGGGGGCGGGCGCCGCGGCCGCGGCGGGCACGGCATTGAGGTTGAGTGTCTGGTCGGCCGAGGGAGCCGGAGGAGTCGGAGCCATCGGTGGAGCCGGTGCCTGGTACTGCGGCATCTGCGGCGGGCCTCCCGGGGAGGCTGCCGGACCGGGTACCGACGGGGGTTCCGACGGCAGCTGACCGCCGCCCTGCTGCGGATCCCGGTAGCCGCTCTGCTGCTGATCGCGGAAGAGATGTGCGAAGGCGTCGGGCTCGTGGCGCTCCTCACCGGAGTGCGAGACCAGGTCGTCCACGCCCACGAACTGGGTCGTGCGCGGGTTGTCGCCGTACGGCAGGTACTGGCTCGCGCCGTCCGGCTCCGGCGCCGGGGTCTGGGCCCACACATGCGGATCGGGGGCGTACGGCGACTGGGCGGGCTGCCCGTACAGCGGCTGCTGCGGGTAGGTGCCCGGCGCCGGCGGGGGGTGAGCGGCACGGTCGTAGAGCGCCTCGGCGACCGGGTCCTGGGCGGAGAGATCACGCGCCCGGTAGGGGTCCTGGTCGTAGGCGTCCTGGAGGTACATGTCAGCCGCGTGCTGCGGCGGGACCTGGCCGGGCTCCGGCGGCGGCTCGGGGTAGCCCGAACCGGCCGCGCCCTGGCCGCGTTCACCGTCGTACGGCGCGTTCATGGTTACCCCACCTCATCGTCCCGGGCCCACCGGCCACGACATCGCTCAACGGTCCACTCTCTCACCCGTCTCGGACGGGTCGGCGCTTTCCGGTGCGGTGTCCGGCGTCGGGTCACTCGGCTGCTCCGGGTCGTCTGCCCGGGACTGCGCGACGGACTCCTCCTGGAGACGATCCCCATGGGCAGCGGGGTTCCCCGGCCCATCGGTGTCCTCGGTGTCCCCTGGGCTCTCGGCCTCCGAGGCACCGGGAGCCTCCGGGTTGCCGGGAGCGTCCGGGGTGTCCTCGCCCGCCTCGTCGGGGCCGTCGTCCTCCTCGGCCCGCCGGGCGGCCGCCCGCTTGCGCTGGGTGTACATCCGGAAGCCGGCGAGGACCAGCAGCAGCACACCGCCGCCGATGACCAGCATCACCGTCGGCGTGACCTCGGTGACCTTCACGTCGAACTTGACGGGTGTGCCGTACTTCTGGCCGTCCTCGGTGTAGAGCTGGGCGGTGACCTCCACCCGGCCGTTGGCGTTGGCCGAGGTGGAGAACTTCACTGACTGGCTGTGGCCGCCGGACACCTCGACAGGCTGCTCGTAGTAGGGATTGCCGCCGATCTCCAGTCGGGTCGGCATGGTCGAGGTGAGCCGCAGGACGAGGTGGTTGACGCCCTGGACCAGATTGTTCTGGACGGTGACCGGGATGGTGGCGCTGCGGCCGGAGAGCTTGGTCTCGGACTTGTCGATCAGCTTGACCTGGCTGATGAGGTCGTCGAGCCAGGACTCCACGCTCGTGCGGAAGCTGTCCGCCTCACTGCCGCTGCCCCGCCACGACGTGGACATCTCGCGGTTTATGGCCCGCCCGAAGGGGGTCACCACCCGGGACTCGTCGGTGAGGATCACCTGGAAGTTGTCGAGCTTGTCCTGGGTGCGGGCGATCTGCTCGAAGGCCGTCCGGGGCAGCTCCTGCTTGCGCAGCGAGGACGGGTACGCGGACGACGAAGGGATCTTCGTGGTCGCGCCGGGGTCGGGCTTGGCCTTGGCGGCCGCCGCGAGATCCTGGACCTGCGACCAGTTGCTGTCCTGCAGCGCGGTGATCGCCGCCGCCATCGCCTGCGCCTGGCTCGCCGACGGCATCCGCTGCGGGGCGACGACGATACTGCGCTGCTTGTCGGTCTGGGTGTTCAGCGCCAGGCTCTGGGCGAGGAACTGCTGCACGGCGAGAGTGGACGAGTCGGCCTGCGTCAGATCGCCCTCGAAAGCCGTGGACAGCCGTGCGTCGGCGACCACCGCCGTCGTGCCGCCGCCGATCGGACGCGCTGCCGAGGGCGTGTAGGGCAGCCCGCCGGTCTCCTGGAGGCTGTCGCTGCGGGCGATCACCTTGTCGGCACCCGCCGAGGTGGCGACCTTGATGATCGAGGGGTCGACGGCGCCGTCCACGGGCCACGCGAAGTCGGTGTTCGGCGTGACATGGAGCACGGTCTTCACGGTGGTGGTGGCGACGTCGGTGGCGTCCTTGAGATGGCTCAGCGAGCCGGTCACGCTGGTGCCGTTGTGGGCGAGGGAGGCCAGGTCCGGGTCGGCGAAGGGGAGGGCCACCACTTCCCTGTCCGTCACCGCGTCCTGCAGGTCGGCCAGGAACTGCTTGGCCACCGCCTGATGGGTGCCGGCCGTGGTGGTGCCGTCGGCACCCTGGATCCGGTAGCTGCGGGTCATGGCGTCGACGGAGGCCAGCAGATCCGGGTCGATCACCCAGGTGACGTCAAGATCCTTGCCGAGCGCCAGCATCTGGGCCAGCCGGCCGCCCGGCGAGATCTCCTTGGCGAGGTCGTCGTTCTGGAAGACGGGCGTCTGGAGCTCGCCCGCACCCGTCTTCGCCGTCACATGGACGGTGGAGATCAGCGGCCACAGATACGTCGTCTTCGTCTTCGTGTCGGCCTCGGAGGACTGCCACGGCAGGAACGTGCGCTGGATACCGAGGACCTGGTCCCACTGCTGCGCGGCCGTCTTGCCGGACAGCGAGACGCCGAACTGGTACACGCCGTCCTGGCCGAGGTCGAGCTTGTCGACCGGCACGGAGATGCTGAACTGCTCGGCGACCCCCGGGCCGAGCGAGTCGAAGTCCTCGGTGTACTTGCCGCCGACCTCGGTGCCGAGGCTCGACTGGAGATCGTCGGAGTGCCGGGCGGCCGTGTCGATTTCGGAGCGCGTGCCGAGCAGGGAGCCCACCCGCAGGTCCACGTGCGCGTCTGTGACGGCCTGCTTGCCGTTGTTGGTCACCGTGCCCGAGACCGTGAGCGTGTCCCCGTCGCTGGGGGCGCTGGGGCTCAGCGAGTCCAGGGCGACGGACACGGTGTCCGAGCCGGCCGCCTGCGCCGGCGCTGCTGCGGGCAGCTGCATCAGTCCGGCCAGCAGGGGCGCACCCGCGAGCAGTGCCCCGGTGCGCCGCAGCCAGCGGCGGGCAGGTGAGGGCGTCCCCTGGAAGTCTGCCGCCTCGGCCACGCGCTCGTCCGTCCCTCGTCATCGTCAGTGGTCGTCGGAATGTGCGTCCACGCATGGTAACGAGGTGCGCTGAACGGAAGTGCCGCGGTGTGCTTCACAAGATCGGGAGATGCGATCGGACCGTCCCCTATATCCAGTATCGTCGGGATACTCTGTTAAGCGACGAGCGCTGTGCTTATTGGGGTATGGAGTGAGATGTCCCACCCTCTCCGCAGGGAGGTATTACATGGGGCGCTGCCGGAATATGGAGGCGCTTCGGACCGTCTGGGACACGTAGTCTGTTCTGTTGTGCCGAACGCCAATGAAGACAATCCCTCTGCCCTGAGCCAGGCGCAGCAGCGCGCGGTGAGCGAACTGCTGCGGGTGGCGCCCGTCGCCGACGACCTCGCCCGCCGATTCCAGGAGGCCGGGTTCTCGCTTGCCCTGGTCGGCGGCTCGGTCCGGGACGCGCTGCTGGGCCGGCTCGGCAACGACCTGGACTTCACGACCGACGCACGCCCCGAGGACGTACTGAAGATCGTCCGGCCCTGGGCGGACGCCGTCTGGGAGGTCGGGATCGCCTTCGGTACCGTCGGCGCGCAGAAGGATGCACGCGTCGGAGACGCTGTCAGGCCCTTTCAGATCGAGGTGACCACCTACCGGTCCGAGGCCTACGACCGCACCTCGCGCAAGCCCGAGGTGTCGTACGGCGACTCCATCGAGGAGGACCTCGTCCGCCGTGACTTCACGGTCAACGCGATGGCGGTGGCACTGCCGGAGAAGGAGTTCATCGACCCGTACGGCGGTCGAGAAGACCTGGCAAAGCGCGTGCTGCGCACCCCGGGGACGCCCGAGGAATCCTTCTCGGACGACCCGCTGCGGATGATGCGCGCCGCCCGCTTCGCCGCACAGCTCGACTTCGAGGTGGCACCCGAGGTCGTCGCGGCGATGAAGGACATGGCCGGCCGTCTGGAGATCGTCTCGGCCGAGCGGGTCCGGGACGAGCTGAACAAGCTGATCCTCTCCGCGCACCCGCGCAAGGGGCTGACCCTGCTCGTCGACACGGGCCTCGCCGACCATGTCCTGCCCGAACTGCCCGCCCTTCGGCTGGAGAGCGACGAGCACCACCGGCACAAGGACGTCTACGACCACACACTGATCGTCCTGGAACAGGCCATGGCGCTGGAGGAGACGGGTCCCGACCTCACCCTCCGTCTTGCCGCGCTGCTGCATGACATCGGCAAGCCGCGCACCCGCCGCTTCGAGAAGGACGGCCGGGTCTCGTTCCACCACCACGAGGTGGTCGGAGCGAAGATGACCAAGAAGCGCATGACGGCGTTGAAGTACTCCAACGAACTGGTGAAGGACGTCTCGCAGCTGGTCGAACTCCACCTGCGCTTCCACGGCTACGGCACCGGGGAGTGGACGGACTCTGCGGTCCGCCGCTACGTCCGCGACGCGGGCCCGCTGCTGGACCGACTGCACAAGCTCACCCGGTCCGACTGCACCACCCGCAACAAGCGAAAGGCCGCCGCGCTCTCCCGTGCCTACGACGGCCTGGAGCAGCGCATCGCCGAGCTCCAGGGGAAGGAGGAGCTCGACGCGATCCGCCCGGACCTCGACGGCAACCAGATCATGGAGATTCTGGGTATCCGCCCCGGCCCGGAGGTCGGCAAGGCCTACAAGCACATGCTGGAGCTGCGGCTGGAGAACGGGCCGATGGAGCACGACGCAGCGCTGGCCGCTCTCAAGGAGTGGTGGGCCGAGCAGGGCTGAGAATGTGCAGCGGGGTCATGTTTCACGTGAAACATGACCCGGCCGGAACACAGCGAGGGGCGATGTTTCACGTGAAACATCGCCCCTCGCCATGACCTCACTACGGTCTTGCGTGATTCTGCTGTGGCCGCCGGTTGCGCTGGAAGCGGTCCATGGCCACGGCAACCGCTGCGTAGACGAAGGCGACCGTGATGACGAGGGTCGCTGAGCGGCCGTCCGGCGGGAGCATCAGCGCGGCTACCGCCGCGGCCCCGACGAAGGCGACGTTGAAGAGCACGTCGTACACGGAGAAGATCCGGCCGCGGAAACCGTCGTCGACGGACGACTGCACGATGGTGTCCGTGGCGATCTTCGCGCCCTGGGTGATCAGCCCCAGGACGAAGGCGGCGACGAGCATGGGGACGGTCGTGAACGGGAGGCCCAGGGCGGGCTCCAGTACGGCGGCGGACGCGGCGCACACGACGATCCAGCGGCCGGGGCCGAGTCGCCCCGCGGTCCACGGCGTCACCATGGCGGCGGCGAAGAAGCCCGCGCCGGAGATCCCCAGAGCCAGCCCCAGTAGCCCGAGTCCGTTGTCCGGGTCCGACGAGAGGGCGTACCGGCACAGCATCAGCACCAGGACGAGCAGCGCGCCGTAGCAGAAGCGCATCGCCGTCATGCTGACCAGCGCCCACACCGCCTCACGGCGTCGCGGCGCGGCGAGATGCCGTATCGCTTCCAGAAGGTCGCGTGCGGTGGTGATCACGGCCATTCCCAGGCTCGGCTGTGTTGGGTGCCGGTCCGGGCCGAGAAGGTCGGGGGCCATGGTGAGGGAGGCAAGGGCCGAGCACAGGTACAGGGCGGCGCCCAGCAGCACCACCGCGGCATCGGAATCCGAGGCCACCAGCCGTACAGCAAAGGCGAGGCCGCCGCCGGCGGTCGCGGCAAGAGTGCCCGCGGTCGGGGACAGAGAGTTGGCGAGCACCAGCCGATCGGTGTCGACCACTCGTGGCAACGCGGCGGACAGACCCGAAAGGACGAAGCGGTTGACGGCCGTGACGCACAGGGCGGAGACGTAGAAGAGCCAGTCGGGAACGTGGCTGACCATGAGGACCGCGGTGGCCGCAGCCAGCAGCGCACGCAGCAGATTGCCGTAGAGGAAGATCTGGCGTCGGCGCCAGCGGTCCAGCAGGACGCCGGCGAAGGGGCCCACGAGGGAGTACGGGAGGAGCAGGACGGCCATGGCCGAGGCGATCGCGGCCGGCGAGGTCTGCTTCTCCGGGGAGAAGACGACGTAGGCGGCGAGGGCGACCTGGTAGACGCCGTCGGCCCCCTGGGAGAGCAGGCGTATGACGAGTAGACGGCGGAAGTTCCGCAGGCGCAGCAGGACACGCAGGTCGCGGACGACGGGCATGGGGCACAGCCTCACATATGGGGCCGCGCACAGGAGAAGGGTCCCCGGATCGGATGAACCGGAGACCCTCTGAGCCCTGGCAGGAGCGATTTTTTTGGCGAACCTGATCTTTGGAGCTTCAGCGCCCGGCGGTGTGCCGGGTCAGCGCTCGACGTCGCCGCGGATGAACTTCTCCACGTTCTCGCGGGCCTCGTCGTCGAAGTACTGGACCGGCGGGGACTTCATGAAGTAGCTGGACGCGGAGAGGATCGGGCCGCCGATGCCGCGGTCCTTGGCGATCTTCGCGGCGCGCAGGGCGTCGATGATGACACCCGCGGAGTTCGGGGAGTCCCAGACCTCGAGCTTGTACTCCAGGTTCAGCGGGACGTCACCGAAGGCACGGCCCTCGAGGCGGACGTAGGCCCACTTGCGGTCGTCCAGCCAGGCCACGTAGTCGGACGGGCCGATGTGGACGTTCTTCTCGCCGAGGTCCCGGTCGGGGATCTGGGAGGTGACGGCCTGCGTCTTGGAGATCTTCTTGGACTCAAGGCGGTCACGCTCGAGCATGTTCTTGAAGTCCATGTTGCCGCCGACGTTCAGCTGCATCGTGCGGTCCAGGACGACGCCCCGGTCCTCGAACAGCTTCGCCATGACGCGGTGCGTGATGGTGGCGCCGACCTGCGACTTGATGTCGTCACCGACGATCGGGACACCGGCCTCGGTGAACTTGTCCGCCCACTCCTTGGTGCCGGCGATGAAGACCGGGAGGGCGTTGACGAAGGCGACCTTGGCGTCGATGGCGCACTGGGCGTAGAACTTCGCCGCGTCCTCGGAACCGACGGGCAGGTAGCAGACGAGGACGTCGACCTGCTTGTCCTTGAGGATCTGGACGACGTCGACCGGCTCGGCCTCGGACTCCTCGATGGTCAGGCGGTAGTACTTACCGAGACCGTCGAGGGTGTGGCCGCGCTGGACGGTGACACCACTGTTGGGCACGTCGCAGATCTTGATGGTGTTGTTCTCGGAGGCGCCGATGGCGTCCGCCAGGTCGAGGCCGACCTTCTTGGCGTCCACGTCGAACGCAGCGACGAACTCGACGTCCTTGACGTGGTAGTCGCCGAACTGGACGTGCATCAGGCCGGGGACCTTGGACGCCGGGTCGGCGTCCTTGTAGTACTCGACTCCCTGCACCAGCGACGCGGCGCAGTTGCCCACGCCTACGATGGCTACGCGAACCGAACCCATTCCGGTTGCTCCCTGTGTGTACGAGTGAGGCCCTGAACGGGTCTCACGTGGCGGTGTCGTCGGGCGTATCCGGTCGGAGAGGTTCCCCGGACCGGGGCAGGACGCCCGGCGCTCCATTGGTGGTGTTCTGCTGAGCGGACCCCCCGGAAGCGGAACCCTTCAGGTCCCGCCCGGCCCGCTCGCTCTCGATGAGCTCGTTCAGCCAGCGCACTTCGCGCTCCACGGACTCCATCCCGTGGCGCTGGAGCTCAAGCGTGTAGTCGTCGAGGCGCTCCCGGGTGCGCGCCAGCGAGGCGCGCATCTTCTCCAGGCGCTCCTCCAGCCGGCTGCGGCGGCCCTCCAGCACGCGCATCCGCACATCGCGCGAGGTCTGCCCGAAGAAGGCGAACCGCGCCGCGAAGTGCTCGTCCTCGTACGCGTCGGGACCGGTCTGGGACAGGAGCTCCTCGAAGTGCTCCTTACCTTCGGCAGTCAACCGGTAGACGATCTTGGCACGGCGGCCGGCGAGCGGTGCGGCGAGGGCGTCCTCGGCGGTGTTGCCCGGCTCCTCGATCAACCAGCCGGTGGCGACCAGCGTCTTGAGGCAGGGGTAGAGCGTCCCGTAGCTGAAGGCACGGAAGACGCCCAGAGATGTGTTGAGCCGTTTCCGCAGCTCATAGCCGTGCATCGGGGACTCGCGGAGCAGGCCGAGGATGGCGAACTCAAGGATGCCGGAGCGCCGGCTCATGGTCGCCTCCTCTCGTCCGCGGTTCGCTTATCTCGTTCTGATGTATCGGCTCGATACATCCCGACGATAGATCGGCATTCCCCGTGCGACAAGAGGAGCGACGGTGAACGGGATCACATCACCGATTCGTTGGAGGCAAGTTGCCTGATTTGGGGTGAACTTCGGGGCTCGGCGGGTTTTGGTGGTGCGTAGTCTGTGCGGCATGCACACCACCGGGAACCAAGTGACGCCTGGGGGGCGTCCACGTCCCCGGTGCAGTACGGGTGAATGCAGGACCGACCACATCCGTACTTTGGGGGGACCGGAAACCAGCCGCCGTTCCAGGCGCGCAAGGGTGCGCCTGCCCGAGGAGTAATCGTTCGATGAGCGAGCACCGTCGCAAACCGCCGCCGCCGCAGGGAGGCGGACGTGCCGCGGCCCGACGCGGCCAGTCCGGACCGTCCTCCGGCCGCCGTGCGGCACCGCGAGGCGCCACCGGGTCTCTTTCCGACTCCTATGGGTCCAGTTCCTATGGGTCGGACTCGGACTCGGGAGGCGAGGAGCGTCCGTACGGCAGCCGTGCCGAGGCACGCCGGGCGACGCAGAGAAGCACGGGTAGCAGCCGCCGCAGAGCGGCCGACAACGGGAGTCGCGGTCCGGGTGGTCCTGCCGGGCCCGGGCGTGGCAGAGGCAGGGCGTCGACGGCGCCCGGCAAGAAGCGCCTCATCGACTACCCCAGGGCGAACAGATTCGGCTGGCGCCGCTGGGTGCCTTCCTGGAGGCTCGTCTCGGGGCTGTGCATCACCTTCTTCGGCAGCCTGGTGGCGCTGGTCGGCGTCAGCTATGCCATGGTGGGCGTCCCGAACGAGAACACGGCGGCGCAGTCCCAGAACAACGTCTACTACTGGGCCGACGGCAAGCAGATGGTCGCGACGGGCACCGGCGTCAACCGGCAGAACGTCAACATCGCCCAGATCCCCGAAGCCATGCAGAACGCCGTGATCTCGGCGGAGAACAAGAGCTTCTACACGGACCCGGGCGTCGACTTCAAGGGCATCGCCCGCGCGCTCGTCAACATGGCCCAGGGCGGTCAGACGCAGGGTGGTTCGACGATCACCCAGCAGTTCGTCAAGAACACCTACCTCAGCCAGGACCAGACGCTCACCCGCAAGTTCAAGGAGATGTTCATCTCCATCAAGGTGGGCACCAAGTTCAGCAAGCCGCAGATCCTCCAGGGCTACCTGAACACCTCGTACTTCGGTCGTGGCGCCTACGGCATCCAGGCCGCCGCCCAGACCTACTACGGCGTGGACGCGAAGGACCTCAAACCGAGCCAGTGCGCTGTCCTGGCGGCCCTTCTCAAGGGGGCGACCTACTACGACCCCGCGGGCAACCCGGACATCGACACCGCGGCCTCCCCGACGGCCAATTACCAGCGCTCGCACGACCGTTGGGCCTGGATCCTCGAGGAGATGCACAAGGACCAGCACCTCACCGACGCCGAGTACCAGACGGCCGTCAAGAAGTACCCGATGCCCCAGGGCCGCAAGGCGGTCAAGGGCATGACCGGCCAGATCAGCTATCTCGCCGACACGGCCAAGAAGTACGTCCTCTCGCACTCCAACATCACGGAGACGCGGTTCGACCAGGGCGGCTTCCAGATCTACACGACCTTCCAGAAGGACAAGGTCAACGCGCTGAGCGCGGCCGTGGAGAAGGTCCAGAAGGCGCGTCTGGACCCGAAGAACCGGGACAAGGACAAGTACGTCCAGTTCGGTGCCGCGTCGGTGGTGCCCAACGACGGCGCGATCGTCGCCCTGTACGGCGGTGCCGGCTACGAGAACAACCACTTCACCAACAACGCCGACACCTCCGGTGTCCCCGTCGGTTCGACGTGGAAGCCCTTCGTCCTGGCCGCCGCCATGCAGTACGGGACGTACAAGACCTCTCCCGACGGGGTCTCGCCGCTGAGCAAGTACAACGGCAACGACCATCTCAAGGTCATGAACGAGGACGGCACCGCTGTCCTGAACAAGGACGGCTCGACGTTCTTCCAGAACAACGAGAGCAACTATCGCTGGGGATACATCACCCTGCGCAAGGCGATGGAGCAGTCGATCAACACGCCGTTCGTGCAGCTCGGCTGGGACGTCGGTATGTCGCACGTGAGGGACGTGGCCAGCCGGTCCGGCATCCTGGACAGCAGTTTCGCGACCCTCAACCCGTCCTTCGCCCTCGGTACGTCGACTCCGAGCGCGATCCGCATGGCCGACGCCTACGCGACCTTCGCCGCCTCCGGCAAGCACGCGGACCCGTATTCGGTGACCGAGGTCAAGCAGGACGGAACCGACCTGCAGGGCTTCAGCAAGCCGAAGGTGACCAGCGCGATGCCCGAGAACATCGCGAACAACGTCACCGACACCCTGGAGAACGTCATCCAGAACGGTACGGGTACCAACGCCAAGGCTCTGGGCCGTACGGCGGCGGGCAAGACCGGTACCACCGACAGCAACAAGTCTGCCTGGTTCGTCGGCTACACCCAGCAGCTGGCCACGTCGGTGGCGATGTTCCGTGAGAACCCGAAGGACGCCGAGCTGCTCTCCATGAACGGCACCGCCGGCGTGGCGTCCATCCATGGTGGTGACATCCCGACCTCGGTGTGGACCGAGTACATGGAGTCCGCGCTGAAGGGCAAGAACGACCCCGGTTTCCCGGACGCCACCAAGGTCGGTGAGATCGCCGACGAGGCGGGGGCTCCCTCCCCGACGCCGACCGTCAGCATCACGCCGAGCGAGACGCCCACCGAGACGCCGAGCGCCACGCCCAGCGAGACGGCCACCTCCCCGTCGCCCACGGTGACGGAAACCTGCCAGTTCGCCTTCAACTGCTCCACCGACGGCGGTGACACCGGCAGCACGTCCGGTACGACGTCCTCGCCGACGGCCACGGAGACAACTGGCGAAGGGAGCACCAGAGGCAATGCCAACGGTGGAGGGAACCTCTTCGGCGGGTCGACCGGCTAGCCGCGGTCCGACCGGTTGGTGACTATTTCACCCGCCGAAGTCTGTTTCACGTGAAACATGGGCCGTCGCACCGGACGAGGTGCGGCGGCCCTCGGCGTATTCCTAGAGAGGTACGGCAGGATGTGCCCCATGCCCAGTGCAGAGACGACGCCCGCGGGCGTGCGCGAGCCGGAGCCGGTACGGCCGACCAGGGAAGACGAGGTCGCCGCCGCCGGGAGTGAGCTGATCGGTGGCCCCATCGGGCGGCGTGCCCTGCTCGGGACGTCCTGGTGGACGCCGCTACGGGTGGTCGTCATCGTGGCGGTCGGGATGTTCGCCCTTGGCATGGTCCAGAAGGTGCCCTGCTACGACAGCGGCTGGTTCTTCGGCGCGAGCTCCCAGTACACCCACGCCTGCTACTCGGACATTCCGCACCTCTACCAGGGGCGCGGTTTCGCCGACGGTCTGGTGCCGTACTTCGACAAGCTTCCGGGCGACATGGACTACCTCGAATACCCGGTGCTGACCGGTGTGTTCATGGAGGTGGCCGCATGGCTCACGCCGGGCAGCGGCAGCATCATGCTCCAGGAGCAGGTGTACTGGTTCGTCAACGCCGGAATGCTGATGTTGTGCGCCGCCGTCATCGCGGTGTGTGTGGTCCGTACGCACCGCCGGCGCCCCTGGGACGGCCTGCTGGTAGCCCTGGCACCCGCCTTCGCGCTGACCGCCACCATCAACTGGGACCTCCTGGCGGTCGCCCTGACGGCCGCAGCGATGCTGATGTGGTCCCGGAGCCGTCCCCTCGCGTTCGGCGTCCTCCTGGGGCTTGCCACGGCCGCCAAGCTGTACCCCGTGTTCCTGCTGGGGCCGCTGTTCCTGCTGTGCTGGCGCGCGGGGAAGTGGCGGGAGTTCTTCATCGCCACGGGCGGTGCAGTGGCCGCCTGGCTAGTCGTGAACCTGCCGGTGATGATCTTCGCCTTCGACGGCTGGTCGAAGTTCTACACGTTCAGCCAGGAGCGGGGTGTCGACTTCGGCTCCTTCTGGCTGATCTGGGCGCAGAACACGACCACCCCGCCCAGCACCGACTTCGTGAACACCGCGGCCACGGTCCTGGTGCTGCTCTGCTTCCTGGGCATCGCCGCCCTGACCCTCACTGCCCCACGCCGGCCACGCTTCGCCCAGCTGGCCTTCCTGGTGGTGGCGGCCTTCATCCTCACCAACAAGGTCTACTCCCCGCAGTACGTGCTGTGGCTGGTGCCGCTGGCCGTCCTCGCCCGCCCCAAGTGGCGGGACTTCCTGATCTGGCAGGCGTGCGAGGTGGCGTACTTCCTGGGGATCTGGATGTACCTCGCGTACACGACCAGCGGAGACGCCCACAAGGGCCTGCCGACCGACGGCTACCACTGGGCCATCGCCGTGCACCTGCTGGGCACGCTCTACCTGTGCGGCATGGTCGTGCGCGACATCCTCATGCCGGAGCGGGACGTAGTGCGCCGCACCGGGGAGGACGATCCCTCGGGCGGGGTGCTGGACGGTGCGGAGGACGTCTTCGCACTTGGCGCGGCAGCCCATCCCCCACGCCACGCCGTCCACTTCGAGGGACCGCAGGTGGAATGGGGAAGCCGATCCTCCGAGGACGGTTCGCTCTGAGCGAACAGCCCAGGTCCTCGACGGAAAAAGGGCCGCACACGGACTCCGTGTGCGGCCCTTTCTCTGTCCTGCGGCCGGTCAGCGGTCCACGAGACGGTCGAACTGCGTGGTGGTGTGCCGCAGATGGGCCACCAGTTCCTCACCGACCTTCGGCTCCGGGGCGTCCGAGGGCACGAAGAGGATCGACACCTGCATGTGCGGCGGCTCCGCGAACCAGCGCTGCTTGCCGCCCCAGACGAACGGAGCAAGGTTCCGGTTCACCGTGGCCAGGCCGGCCCGTGCGACGCCCTTGGCGCGCGGCATGACGCCGTGCAGGGCCTTCGGGGCCTCCAGGCCCACCCCGTGCGACGTACCGCCCGCCACGACCACCAGGAAGCCGTCCGAGGCCGCCTTCTGCTGCCGGTAGCCGAACCGGTCGCCCTTGGCGACGCGGGTGACGTCCAGGACCGCCCCGCGGTACTCGGTCGCGTCATGGTCCCCCAGCCACAGCCGGGTGCCGATCCTGGCCCGGAACCGGGTCTGCGGGAACTGCTGCTGCAACCGGGCGAGTTCGTCGGCCTTGAGGTGGCTGACGAACATCGTGTGCAGCGGCAGCCGCGCCGCGCGCAGCCGGTCCATCCAGCCGATGACCTCCTCGACGGCGTCCGAGCCGTCGGTGCGGTCCAGCGGCAGATGGATGGCGAAGCCCTCCAGGCGGACGTTCTCTATGGCGGAGTGCAGCTGCGGCAGGTCCTGCTCGCTGATGCCGTGCCGCTTCATCGTGGACATCACCTCGATGACCACACGGGCACCCACCAGGCCGTACACACCGTCGATGGACGACACCGAGCGGATGACCCGGTCGGGCAGCGGAACCGGTTCCTCGCCTCGCCGGTACGGCGTCAGCACCAGCAGGTCGCCGCCGAACCAGTCCTTGATGCGCGCGGCCTCGTACGTCGTGCCGACGGCCAGTATGTCCGAGCCGAGTCGCGTGGCCTCCTCCGCCAGCCGCTCGTGCCCGAAGCCGTAGCCGTTGCCCTTGCAGACCGGGACCAGGCCCGGGAACTGCTCCTGCACGCGCTTGTGGTGCGCACGCCAGCGCGCGGTGTCGACGTAGAGCGTGAGCGCCATGGCCGGACCTGGGACCTTTCTGGATGGCTGGGGTGTGCCAGAGGAGTGCGGTGTGTCAGGGCTATAGAAGCACGGAGCGTGACGTCAGCGGCGCGACATGTAGATGTCGAGCGCCTTGTGGAGCAGCTTGTTCAGCGGGAAGTCCCACTCGCCGAGGTACTCGGCGGCCTCACCGCCGGTGCCCACCTTGAACTGGATCAGGCCGAAGAGGTGATCCGTCTCGTCCAGCGAGTCGGAGATGCCGCGCAGGTCGTAGGCGGTGGCACCGAGCGCGTAGGCGTCGCGCAGCATCCGCCACTGCATGGCGTTCGAGGGCCGCACCTCACGGCCGATGTTGTCGGAGGCGCCGTACGAGTACCAGACATGCCCGCCGACGATCAGCATGGTCGCCGCGGAGAGGTTGACCCCGTTGTGGCGGGCGAAGTACAGCCGCATCCGGTTGGGGTCCTCGGTGTTGAGGGCCGTCCACATGCGCTGGAAGTACGACAGCGGGCGCGGCCGGAAGTGGTCGCGCACGGCCGTGATCTCGTACAGCCGCTGCCACTCCGCCAGGTCCTGGTAGCCGCCCTGGACGACCTCGACGCCGGCCTTCTCGGCCTTCTTGATGTTGCGCCGCCACAGCTGGTTGAAGTTCTTGTGGACCTCTTCCAGGGAACGGTTGGCCAGTGGCACCTGGAAGACGTAGCGGGGCTGCACGTCGCCGAAGCCGGCGCCGCCGTCCTCGCCCTGCTGCCAGCCCATCCGGCGCAGCTTGTCGGCCACCTCGAAGGCACGCGGCTCGATGAAGTCGGGCTCGATGTCGCGCAGCCGCTTCACGTCCGGGTTCTGGATGCCCTGCTTGATGGAGTTGGCCTCCCAGCGCCGGATGATCACCGGCGGGCCCATCTTCACCGAGAACGCGCCCTGCTGCTTGAGGTGCGCCAGCATCGGCTGGATCCACTCGTCGAGATTCGGCGCGAACCAGTTGATGACCGGGCCCTCGGGCAGGTAGGCCAGGTAGCGCTTGATCTTGGGCAGCTGGCGGTACAGCACCAGGCCCGCGCCGACCATCTCGCCGGTGCGGTCGTCGAACCAGCCGAGGTTCTCCGAACGCCACTCCGCCTTGACATCGGCCCAGGCCGGGACCTGCATGTGGCTAGCAGCCGGCAGGCTCTGGATGTACGCCAGATGCTGTTCGCGGCTGATGGTCCGCAGGGTCAGGCTCATGTCGGGGCGCTCCTCGGGCTGGTGTGTCCCCATGGGTACAGGGGCTCCGGCTCTCGCGCCGAAGCCTACTGCGCCTTGCCCACGGCCTGACTGGGCGTACGGCACCTACGCCCCGGCTCCTGTCCGGCCGGGGCGTTCCACAGCGGTGTGGAGGTGCCGGACTCAGCCGAACAGGCCGCCGTTTGCCATGCCGATGAAGAAGCCGATGCCCGAGGCACCGAGACCCAGGATCAGACCGAAGCGCTCACGCGTGGTGATCGAGATCCACTGCCCGTAGAGACCGATGAGGAGGCCGATCAGACCGGTCCAGGAGCTGAGCAGGTGCAGGCTGTGGAAGAACGACGTGATGAAGGCGATCAGCCCGAGCGCCAGCGTCACTGCCATCAGTGAGTCCTGGAGCGGATGGGTCTTGCCGTCGGTGGCGAACAGGGAGCCGGCGGTGTTGGGTCGCAATGCCTGTGCCATAGGGCACCTCCTGCGGAAGGCGGCGCATCGTAGCGCCGTACACACCCGATGTGTACAGATTGAGGGTCCCGGCGGCCGGATTTCAACCGGAAGCGGGTGTGCGGGTACTCTGTACCGTCTGCACCGGTGTCTGCCCAGACCCTGGCCGGGATCCCAGCGGGAACCCCCGAATGTCAGTGGCGGCCGATACCGTTGCGTACGCATCACAACCCTCCTGCCACGGAACGACCGTGGCCGCTGAGTCCAAAGGAGGTGGGTTCCACATGCGTCACTACGAGGTGATGGTCATCCTCGACCCCGATCTGGAGGAGCGCGCTGTCTCCCCCCTGATCGAGAACTTCCTCTCCGTCGTCCGTGAGGGCAACGGAAAGGTCGAGAAGGTCGACACCTGGGGCCGTCGTCGTCTCTCGTACGAGATCAAGAAGAAGCCCGAGGGCATCTACTCGGTCATCGACCTGCAGGCCGAGCCTGCGGTCGTCAAGGAGCTCGACCGCCAGATGAACCTGAACGAGTCGGTCCTCCGGACCAAGGTCCTCCGCCCCGAGACCCACTGAGCTCTCCGCTCAGCCGATCTCGGGATTTCGAGTAGCAGCACAAGCAGCCAGCAGCAAACCCGCCGAGAGGTTCCCCCATGGCAGGCGAGACCGTCATCACGGTCGTCGGCAATCTTGTCGACGACCCCGAGCTGCGCTTCACCCCCTCCGGTGCGGCGGTCGCGAAGTTCCGTGTCGCGTCCACCCCCCGCACCTTCGACCGTCAGACGAACGAGTGGAAGGACGGCGAGAGCCTGTTCCTGACCTGCTCGGTCTGGCGTCAGGCGGCGGAGAACGTCGCGGAGTCGCTCCAGCGAGGCATGCGCGTCATCGTGCAGGGCCGGCTGAAGCAGCGGTCCTACGAGGACCGTGAGGGTGTCAAGCGCACGGTCTACGAGCTGGACGTCGAGGAAGTCGGCGCCAGCCTGCGGAGCGCCACGGCCAAGGTCACCAAGACCGCCGGTGGCGGCGGCCGCGGTGGCCAGGGTGGCCAGGGTGGTTACGGCGGCGGTGGCGGCCAGGGCGGCGGCAGCTGGGGCGGTGGCTCCGGCGGCGGCAACCAGGGCGGCGCTCCCAACGACGACCCCTGGGCTTCCGGCACTCCTGCCGGCGGCGGCAACCAGGGCGGTGGCGGCTGGGGCGGCGGCTCCGGCGCCGGCGGCGGTGGCGGCTACTCGGACGAGCCCCCCTTCTAAGGGCCAAGGGCTCGTATCCCCACTTCTTGATCACACAGGAGAAACACCATGGCGAAGCCGCCTGTGCGCAAGCCTAAGAAGAAGGTCTGCGCTTTCTGCAAGGACAAGGTCACGTACGTGGACTACAAGGACACGAACATGCTGCGGAAGTTCATTTCCGACCGCGGCAAGATCCGTGCCCGCCGCGTGACCGGCAACTGCACGCAGCACCAGCGTGACGTCGCCACGGCCGTCAAGAACAGCCGTGAGATGGCGCTGCTGCCCTACACCTCCACCGCGCGCTAAGGGAAGGGTGACCGACTAATGAAGATCATCCTCACCCACGAGGTTTCTGGCCTCGGCGCCGCCGGCGACGTCGTCGACGTCAAGGACGGCTACGCACGCAACTACCTGATCCCGCGGAAGTTCGCGATCCGCTGGACCAAGGGTGGCGAGAAGGACGTCGAGCAGATCCGTCGTGCTCGCAAGATCCACGAGATCCAGACCATCGAGCAGGCCAACCAGGTGAAGGCCCAGCTTGAGGGCGTCAAGGTCCGCCTGGCCGTCCGTGCCGGCGACGCCGGTCGCCTCTTCGGTTCCGTCACCCAGGCCGACATCGCTTCGGCGATCAAGGCTGCCGGTGGCCCCGACGTCGACAAGCGTCGCATCGAGGTCGCTTCGGCGATCAAGACCCTGGGCGCCCACGAGACGTCCGTGCGTCTGCACCCCGAGGTTGCCGCCAAGGTCAACATCGAGGTCGTCGCGGCCTGACGCTGCGCTCGGTTTGAGCAGTAGCTGAAAGGGGCCGCACCCGTGAAGGGTGCGGCCTCTTTGGTTTGGCTGACGATGATGTGGAGCGGTGGGTGTTTCACGTGAAACGTGACAGCCCGCGCTGTTTCACGTGAAACCGTCGGCAGGGCGCATTGGTCAGCGCGTTGCACCGGTCACGATCCACCGGCCGGAGCGGGCGCGCAGCCAGAGGGTGAGCATCCGTACGGCCATCATCAGCGTCATGGCTCCCCAGAGCGCCGTGAGCCCGCCGCCGAAGGTGGGGACGAGCAGCGCCACCGGCGTGAAGACCAAAAGAGTCAGGACCATGGCCCCGGCGAGATACGGCCCGTCTCCGGCGCCCATCAGCACGCCGTCGAGCACGAAGACCACGCCGGAGATCGGCTGGGAGAGCGCCACGATGAGCAGCGCGGGCAGCGCGGTGTTCTTCACGGCGGGGTCGCCGGTGAACAAGGGGAGGAAGAGCGGTCGGCTGGCGATCACCAGCAGGCCCAGGACCACTCCGGTTGCGATGCCCCACTGAACCATCCGCCGGCAGGCCTCGCGGGCGCCGGCAGCGTCTTCCGCCCCGAGATAGCGGCCGATGACGGCCTGCCCGGCGATCGCGATCGCGTCCAGGGCGAAGGCCAGCAGACTCCACAGGGACAGCACGATCTGATGGGCGGCGACGTCTGCATCACCAAGCCGGGCTGCCACAGCGGTGGCGATCATGAGGATGGCACGCAGTGAGAGCGTCCGGACGAGCAGGGGTACGCCGGCCTGCGCCGAGGCCCGTATCCCGGCGGCCTCGGGGCGCAGCGAAACGCCATGCCTGCGTGCGCCGCGCACAACGACTGTCAGATAGACCGCTGCCATTCCGCACTGGGCGATGACCGTGCCCCAGGCCGAGCCGGCGATGCCCAGCCCGGCGCCGTAGACAAGCGCCGCATTGAGCCCGGCGTTGGCGATGAACCCCGCTACGGCGACGTACAGCGGTGTCCGGGTGTCCTGGAGGCCACGCAGGACGCCGGTGGCGGCGAGCACGACCAGCATGGCCGGGATGCCGAGGGAGGAGATCCTCAGGTAGACGGTCGCGTAGGGGGCCGCGGTGGCCGAGGCGCCGAAGACGTCCACGATGCCGGGGGCGAGGGGCAGGACGACGGCGATGACGACGGCGCCGAGCAGCAGCGCCAGCCAGATGCCGTCCATGCCCTGACGGACGGCCGCCTGGAGATCGCCGGCGCCGACCCGGCGTGCGACGGCGGCCGTGGTGGCGTAGGCGAGGAAGACGAACACGCTGACGGCGGTGGTGAGGAGGGCCGAGGCGATCCCGAGACCGGCCAGCTGTGCGGTGCCGAGATGGCCGACGATCGCGCTGTCGGCCATGACGAAAAGCGGCTCGGCGACGAGTGCGCCGAAGGCCGGGACGGCCAGTGCGACGATCTCTCGGTCGTGCCGCCGCCGGGTGGCCTTGGGGATCGGGGGAGCCAGTGACATGGGCGCTAATCTAATCGTCCACAGGTAAGAGATGCAATTGCAGAATGACCCTTACTTGAGGTTGCGCGGTCCGCGCTGTCGCGCACTGTTCGAAGCGATCTTGGTCCGACTGGGAAAGTTTTTCTTCTGCACAGCCGGTGGATCGGAAAAGTGCAGGTCAGGGCCTATTGTGGATAGAGATCGAGGGCTTGTTCACAGGGCTGTCCACCGCGTCGTGCACAGGTTTTGGCGGGTTCTCCACAGCATACGAGCGGTCGTCCACATGGCCTGTGGATAACCAGATTGGCTGACGGTGCTCGCGGGCCTACCGTGGTGCGGCACCCGCTCCTTGTCACGGCCTCGGAAACCTCACAAAACCGACGCGTCCAGAACCGGAATGGGGCGTCCTAGTTGTCAGTGCCGTGCCGTAGAAAAGAGGGCATGGCGAGGTCCGCGGTGCGGACGGGAGGAGGTGGCTCGGTGAGCATTTCCGAGCCCTTGGACGATCCGTGGGCCGACGCCGGTCCCGGTGATCGTCTGCCCGCCTCCCGCCGACGGAACGAGGGCGGCCGCGGTCGGGACGACCGGCACGACCGGGGCCGGGACAGCGGGGACTGGGACGGCGGGGGCGCCACCTTCGAGCGGGTTCCTCCGCAGGACCTGGACGCCGAGCAGTCCGTGCTCGGCGGCATGCTGCTCTCCAAGGACGCCATCGCCGACGTCGTCGAGATTCTCAAGGGTCACGACTTCTACAAGCCCGCACACGAGACGATCTACCAGGCGATCCTCGACGTCTATGCGAAGGGCGAGCCGGCCGACCCCATCACCATCGCCGCCGAGCTCACCAAACGCGGCGAGATCAACAAGGTCGGCGGCGCCTCCTATCTGCACACCCTCGTCCAGACGGTGCCGACGGCGGCGAACGCCGAGTACTACGCGGAGATCGTCCACGAGCGGGCGGTGCTGCGTCGGCTGGTCGAGGCGGGCACGCGGATCACGCAGATGGGATACGCGGCCGACGGCGACATCGACGAGATCGTCAACAGTGCCCAGGCCGAGATCTACGCCGTCACCGAGCAGCGGACCAGCGAGGACTACCTGCCGCTCGGCGACATCATGGAGGGCGCCCTCGACGAGATCGAGGCGATCGGATCCCGCACCGGTGAGATGACCGGCGTCCCCACCGGCTTCACCGACCTGGACTCGCTCACCAACGGCCTGCACCCGGGGCAGATGATCGTCATCGCCGCCCGTCCCGCCATGGGCAAGTCGACCCTCGCCCTGGACTTCGCCCGTGCCGCGTCCATCAAGAACAACCTGCCCAGCGTCATCTTCTCCCTCGAAATGGGCCGCAACGAGATCGCGATGCGTCTGCTGTCCGCCGAGGCCCGGGTCGCGCTGCACCACATGCGGTCCGGCACGATGACCGACGAGGACTGGACGCGGCTGGCCCGCCGGATGCCGGACGTCTCGGCCGCGCCGCTCTACATCGACGACTCCCCGAACCTGTCGATGATGGAGATCCGCGCCAAGTGCCGCCGGCTCAAGCAGCGCAACGACATCAAGCTCGTGATCATCGACTATCTCCAGCTGATGCAGTCCGGCGGCAAGCGTTCCGAGAGCCGCCAGCAGGAGGTGTCGGACATGTCACGAAACCTCAAGCTGCTGGCGAAGGAGCTGGAGGTCCCGGTGATCGCGCTCTCGCAGCTCAACCGTGGTCCCGAGCAGCGCACCGACAAGAAGCCGATGGTGTCCGACCTGCGTGAGTCCGGCTCCATCGAGCAGGACGCCGACATGGTCATCCTGCTCCACCGCGAGGACGCCTACGAGAAGGAGTCCCCACGCGCGGGCGAGGCGGACATCATCGTCGGCAAGCACCGAAACGGCCCGACGGCGACGATCACTGTGGCCTTCCAGGGCCACTACTCGCGCTTCGTGGACATGGCACAGACCTGATCCGCGCCGGGGAGCGGCGCTGACCTGGCCGGCGCCGCCGAAATGAACTCGACGCCGGTCCGGTCACCAGGTGGACTGGGCGCATGACGACATTCCAGGAAGAGCTGCTCCCCGCCACCCGGCGGGCGCTGTTGCATCGGATCGCCGTGGCCCAGTCGGAAGGCCGGGCGCCGTCACTGGTGGCGGCGGTCGTGCGAGGCGGGCGTGCCGTCTGGCATGGTGCGCGGACCTCGGTGGACGGGCATGGACCGGACGAGAACGTGCAGTACCGGATCGGTTCGATCACCAAGACGTTCACGGCCGTTCTGGTGCTCAGGCTGCGTGACGAAGGGCTGCTCGATCTCGGTGACCCACTGGAGAAACACCTGCCGGGCACCGGCGCGGGGGAGGCGACCATCGCCGAACTCCTCGCGCACACCGGCGGCCTGGCGGCCGAGTCGCCGGCTCCCTGGTGGGAGCGCACCCCGGGCTCACTGCGGCCGGAGCTGAGCGATGTCCTCGGTGAGCAGCCCCTGCTGCATCCCGTCGGCCGCCGCCACCACTACTCCAACCCCGGTTACACCCTGCTGGGTGCGCTGGTCGAAGAACTTCGCAGTGCTCCCTGGGAGGAGGTGCTGCGGCGGGAGGTGCTCGAACCTCTGGGCCTCGACCGCACGAGCGCCCAGCCGCAGGCGCCGCATGCCGGTGGCTGGGCGGTACATCCCTGGGCCGACGCCATGCTCCCGGAGCCGTTGGAGGACCTCGGCCGGATGGCACCGGCCGGGCAGCTCTGGTCGACCACCGGCGACCTGGCCCGTTTCGCCGTGTTCCTGGCGGCCGGGGACGACCGGGTGCTGAGTGCCGAGTCGGTGCGGGGGATGCGCACCCCGGCAGCCCCCGCCGAGCCCGCCGACGTGCTGGACGGCGCCACCTACGGCCTCGGCCTGCAGATCCAGCGCCGTGACGGCAGGCTGCTCGTGGGGCACTCCGGCTCGCTGCCCGGCTTCCTGGCCAACCTCACCATCAGTGTGGACGACGACGTGGCGGCCGTGGTGCTGGCGAACTGCACCTCCGGCCCGCTGTTGTCCGCCACCGGTGCCGACCTCGTCCGGATCGTCGCGGAGGCCGAGCCGCGCATCCCCGAGCCATGGCGTCCTCTGGCCCAAGTCGAGCCTTCCGCCCTAGAGTTGGCGGGCCAGTGGTACTGGGGCACACATCCCTTTGTACTGCGGGTGACGGCCGACGGGCTTGTCTCGCTGGGACCGCTGACCGGTGCCGGCCGCCGAGCCCGATTCCGATCCAACGGCGACGGCACCTGGACCGGCCTGGAGGGCTACTACGCCGGAGAGCTGCTGAGGCCCGTACGGCGCCCGGACGGCACCGTGAGCCACCTGGACCTCGGATCGTTCGTGTTCACACGTCAGCCGTACGACGAGACGGCTCCCGTACCCGGTGGGGTGGACCCCGAGGGATGGCGGGGGATCGGCTAGCGGACGAGAAGTCGGGGGCGGTGTTTCACGTGAAACACCGCCCCCGTGCGATCGCTCCGCTCGGCCACGAGCCTCTGAGATTCAGATTTCGAGCTTGAAGCCCACGTGCGAGGCGGTGAAGCCGAGCCGTTCGTAGAAGCGATGGGCGTCGATCCGTGACGCGTCCGAGGTCAGCTGGACCAACTGGCAGCCCTGGCGGCGGGATTCGTCGATCGCCCACTCGATGAACCGGGTGCCCAGGCCGCCGCCGCGCTCGTCGGCGTGGATGCGCACGCCTTCGATGATCGACCGGGTGGCGCCGCGCCTCGACAGTCCAGGGATGACCGTGAGCTGGAGTGTGCCGACGATGCGGCCTTCGCGGACGGCCACGACCAGCTGCTGGTTGGGGTCGGCACTGAGTCGTTCCAGGGCGCTCAGATAGGGCGCCAGGTCGTCCGGTGATTCCCGCTGGGCGCCCAGCGGGTCGGCGGCGAGCATGCCGACGATGGCCGGGATGTCGTCGGCGACCGCGGTGCGTATGTCAAGGTCTCCCATGCCCGCAGCCTATGCGGGCACGTGCAGTGACTCCACGGCCCGGACCAGGGGAGCCAGTTCCGGGTTCCTGGCCGCTTCGTCGAGGGCTTCGCGCAGTGCCGTGTCGTTGGTGGGGCGAGCCTCCTCCAGCAGTAGCAGGCCGGCCTCGGTGACGTTCGTGTAGATGCCGCGGCGGTCGGTCGGGCAGAGATAGCGCTCCAGGAGACCGCGGTCCTCCAGGCGCGTGACCAGCCGGGTGGTGGCGCTCTGGCTGAGGACGACCGCGTCGGCGACCTGCTTCATCTGCAGATGGCCTCCTTCGCCGTCGTGCTGTCGGCTGAGGACATCGAGCAGGGAGTACTCGCGCACGCTCAGGTCGTGCTTGGCCTGAAGGGCGCGCTCGATATGTGCCTCGATCCTCCCGTGCAGCAGGGAGAGGGCGCACCAGCCCTGGGCGAGGGCGGTGAGTGCTGGGTCCGTCGCTGTCATTGGCGTTTTTCCTCCGTCCCGGAGCGGCTGAACCCAGGATAGAGCAGGTGTGCAATATCCCTCGCTTGCACATAGCCCGCGTCTGCAACTATTGTGGACGCACGCAAAGCGCACCTGCAATCGTCTGGGAAGGTCGTACCTCCATGCCTCTCGCGCTTCTGGCCCTCGCGATCGGGGCCTTCGGAATCGGAACGACCGAATTCGGGATCATGGGCTTGCTGCCCGAGGTCGCGGGTGACTTCGGGGTCTCCATCCCGACCGCCGGCCTGCTCGTCACCGGCTACGCGCTCGGCGTGGTGATCGGCGCCCCGCTGATGACCGTGCTGGGCACGAAGGTTCCCCGCAAGCGGATGCTGATGCTGCTGATGGGCTTCTTCATCGCGGGCAACCTGCTGACCGCCGTGGCCCCCGTCTTCGCCGTCACGCTGATCGGCCGCGTGGTCGCCTCCCTCGCCCACGGGGCCTTCTTCGGCATCGGCTCGGTCGTGGCGGCCGAGCTGGTCGCACCGAGCAAGAAGGCGGGAGCCATCGCGATGATGTTCACCGGCCTCACC
Organism: Streptomyces sp. GbtcB6; assembly: GCF_019091475.1. NCBI lineage: Bacteria > Bacillati > Actinomycetota > Actinomycetes > Kitasatosporales > Streptomycetaceae > Streptomyces > Streptomyces sp. GbtcB6. The sequence goes on from NZ_JAGXJL010000004.1 coordinate 243,463, forward strand.
GTCGCCAACGTCATCGGCGTCCCGCTCGGCACCCTCGTGGGGCAGCACGCCGGCTGGCGCGTCACCTTCGGCATCGTCGCCGCCCTCGGCGTCGTCGGCCTGGCGGGTATCGCCAAGCTGGTCCCCGAACTGCCCAGCCCGGAGGGCGTGCACCTGCGGCACGAGCTGGCCGCGTTCAAGAACACCCAGGTCCTGCTCGCCATGGCGATGACCGTCCTGGGCTTCGGCGGGGTCTTCGCGGCCATCACCTACATCGCGCCGATGATGACCCATGTCACCGGCTTCGCCGACGGCTCAGTCACCTGGCTGCTGGTCCTCTTCGGTCTCGGCATGGTCGGCGGCAACCTCGTCGGCGGCAGGTTCGCCGACCGCGCCCTGATGCCCATGCTGTACGTGTCCCTGGGCGCCCTGGCCGTCGTCCTCGCCCTCTTCCCGCTCACCGCGCACAGCAAGGTCGCGGCCGCCGTGACCGTCGCCCTGATCGGCGCCCTGGGCTTCGCCACCGTCCCACCGCTCCAGAAGCGCGTCCTCGACCAGGCGCACGGCGCCCCCACCCTGGCCTCGGCCGTGAACATCGGCGCCTTCAACCTCGGCAACGCCCTGTCCGCCTGGCTCGGCGGCATCGTGATCGCCGCCGGCTTCGGCTACACCTCCCCCAACTGGGTCGGCGCCGCCCTCGCCGCGGCCGCCCTCGTCCTCGCCTTCCTGTCGGCCGCGCTGGAGCGCCGCGACAGCGCCCCGAGCACGGTGGTCGCCGGCGGGACGCCCACCGGACAGCGGGCGTCGGTCCACCACTGACCGCCAGCACTTCTCACCGCACGTCAGCATCATCCAAGGAGAACCATGAGCACCACCGTCACCCCGCTCACCATCCAGGACGCCGAGCTCCTGATCACCGAGGCCAGCCGTGCCGCCGAGGCCGCCGGGGTCACCGTCAGCGTCACCGTCCTGGACGCCGGAGGCCATCTGCTGGCCTTCCGTCGGGATGACCGCGCCGTGCTGATCTCCGGCGAGACCAGCACTCGCAAGGCCTACACGGCGCTCCAGCTGAACACGCCTACCGCCGACCTCGTCGACGCCGTCCAGCCCGGCGGCCTCTTCCACACCCTGCCCACGGCGCTCGACCGGCCGCTGCTGTTCATCGCGGGCGGTGTCCCCGTCCAGCGGGACGGCCGGCTCATCGGGGCGATCGGTGTCGGCGGCGGTGCGCCCGACCAGGACCACGGGTTCGCCTCCGCAGCGGTACAGGCACTCGCCTGACAGCAGCGCCGCTTGACGTGGAACGCCGGCTCCCCCAGGGAGCCGGCGTTCCACGTGCCGAAGGACTCTCACCCTGCCGCGACCGTCAGCGGTGCGAACCGCCGTGTCCAGTCCCCCGGTGACTCCGTGATGCCGTAGGCCATGACGGAGTTCATGGCGACGGAGGCCAGCCCACGCGCCTTCGCCCAGGCCAGCAGTTCCTCGTGCCGGACGTCGATGTCGGTACGGAGCGGACGATCGGTGTGGGCGGCGAGCGAGGCGATCAGGGACTTCGCCGTCTCGGTGTCACGGGCGATCAGTGGCCCGACGACATGCGTGTCCATGTTGGGCCAGGCGGCCGCGTATCCGACGATCCGCCCGTCGTCCACGGCGACACGCAGCAGGTCCGAGAACGCGGGCAGCCGAGTGATCAGAAGGGTGCGGTCGGCGCCGAACACCTCCTCGTCCAGCCGGAGGATGGAGCCGAGGTCCTCGGCGGTGGCCGGCCGGGTCGCCACCAGAGGCTCGGCTCCGCCCGGCGTGAAGGGCCCGGACAGCATCTCCGAACGTCCCGTGACCTTGAACCCCAGCTCCTCGTAGAGCGGACGGCCGTAAGGCGTCGCGTACAGGGTCAGGGGAGTCGTCCCCATCGCCGAGACGATGTGCCGCATCAGCCGGCGTCCGATGCCCTGGCGGGCGTGCCGTTCGGCGACCAGGACCATGCCGACCGCGCCGAGATGCGGGCGTTCCCTCGGGCCGTACTCCGTGATGACGCAGGCGGCCACCAGGCCTCCGCCGGGGTCGTCGATGCCGTATCCCTTCCCGGCCGTGAGGAGCAAGCGCCACTTGTGTTCCTCACGGGGCCACCCCCGATCCTCGGACAGGTCGGCGCAGACGCTGAGATCGCGTGGCGTCAGTCGGCGAATGGGCAGAGCGGCGTCGGAAGGAGTTGACACGCAGGTCAGGCTTGCCGACCGAGACCCCCGGCGTCCACCCGTTTCAGGGCACACGCACGCGCTTTTGGCCATGTCGTAGCCCCCGGCTCAGCCCCTGGACAGACCCACGACGTTTCACGTGAAACATCGCCGTATGGCAGTCGTCGGTGGCCGCGCCGAGGGGCTGCGACTGCTTCCCGTTAGCCTCGGGACCATGGCGCGACTTCATCTCTTCGATCTCGACGGCACATTGCTGCACGGCACCTCCGCGCCCGTCGAGATATCCCGTCAACTCGGTCTGGAAGCAGAGACCATGGAGCTCGACCGGGCGATTTCGGTGGGACGGATAGATCCGCCGGAGTATGCGACGCGGGTGTACACGCTTTGGGCCGAGCTGACCGACGCACATGTGAAGGCGGCATTCGACGGCGCGCCCTGGCTCGCCCGTATCCGGGACGTCTGGGCCGAGATCAGGGGATCGGGGGAGTACTGTGCGGTGGTCTCGCTGTCGCCCTCGTTCTTCGTAGAGCGTCTGCTGGACTGGGGCGCCCATGCAGCGTTCGGATCGCGCTTCCCGGCGCTGCCGTTCGTCGAACCGGTGGATCCCGCGGGAGTGCTCACTGCCGCCGCCAAGGTGACCATCGCGGACCGCCTGTGCGAGCAGTTCGGGGTCGGTCGGGCGGACTGCGTCGCCTACGGCGACTCGATGTCGGACAGGGACTTGTTCGCCGCGGTTCCGGTGTCCGTGGCGGTCAATGCGGACGGACATCTCGCCGGCCTGGCGACGTACTCCTACACGGGCAGGGATCTGTGGGATGCCTATGAATTGGCGTGCGGCGCCCGGTAATTGAGAGAACCGACGGTTCGCCCGTTGCCAGATTCACGGGGGAGGCAGGGGGGACTTGTGCGCGCGGCGACGGCCGGTAGGGTCGACTCCGGTTAACGTCCGGGGCGGGGCGCTCCCGCGGGAGTGATTGCGGCCCATGTCACACTCTCGCCTTACTTGTCCGTACACGGGGAATCGCGGGTTGAATATGGTCGTGTCGGCCACGGGGCCCGACCGGGGAGAGCTAGCCGTAAACGGGGGAAAGCAAGCACCTTCCGAGTGAAGTGCGCAGACCGACCGCAAGATGTTCGAGGCGAGGGCACACCATGGACGCTCCGATCACCACGTCGGCGGGCAACGACGGGGCCGGCGGAGGCCACTGGTTCGCGCCCCACGACAGGCCCGCGTTCGACCCCTCTGCCGGGCCGCCGGTCGTGGCGCCCGGTAGCGGGCAGGAATCGCCTCAGGGCCGCCCTCCTGCGTCCGCAGAGCCTCGGGAACGAATACGGCCGACGGTGGAGCCGCCACGCCTTCAGGGGGCCGCTCAGGCCCCGTTCGGCGGGCAGCACGCGGTGCCCGGCCCCTTCGTGCCCCCGACCGGGCACCCCGCACCCGGCACCTTCGAACAGCGCGTCCCGCCACAGCGCGGTGCACAGCAGACGCAGGGCGCCTCCCCGGACGCGATCCGAATCCGCGGCACCATGGCCGAGGTCGGTCCGATCGCCGACAAGGTCACCTCGTACTTCTACGCACTGCTCTTCGTCCGCCATCCCGAACTGCGTTCGCTGTTCCCGGCCGCCATGGACACCCAGCGGGACCGGCTGCTGAAGGCGCTGCTCACCGCGGCCGAGCACATCGACAACACACCCGTCCTGGTGGAGTACCTCCAGAACCTGGGCCGCGGCCACCGCAAGTACGGCACCCGGGCCGAGCACTACCCGGCCGTCGGCGAGTGCCTCATCGGCGCGCTGAGCAGGTACGCCTCGGGCATCTGGGACCCCGAGACGGAGGCGGCCTGGGTACGGGCGTACACGACGATGTCCCAGGTGATGATCGACGCGGCTGCCACGGCCGAGTTGCGCGCACCGGCGTGGTGGCACGCGGAGATCGTCGCCCACGAGCTCAGGACCGCGGACGTCGCGGTGCTCACGCTCCGTCCGGACCAGCCGTACCCCTTCCTCGCCGGGCAGTACACGAGCCTGGAGACAGCCTGGTGGCCGCGGGTGTGGCGGCATTACTCCTTCGCCTCCGCGCCCCGCTCGGACGGCCTGCTCACGTTCCATGTGAAGGCCGTCCCGGCAGGCTGGGTCTCCAACTCGCTGGTGCACCGCGCCCGCCCTGGTGACGTCGTCCGCCTCGGCCCGCCCGGCGGTTCGATGACCGTCGACCACACGAGGGACAACGGACTGCTCTGCCTGGGCGGCGGCACCGGCATCGCACCCATCAAGGCGATGGTCGAGGACATCGCCGAACGCGGCACGCGCCGCCCGGTCGAGGTGTTCTACGGCGCCCGCACCGACCACGATCTGTACGACATCGACCACCTGCTCCGGCTCCAGCAGATCCATCCCTGGCTCGCGGTCCGTGTGGTGGTCGACCAGCAGGCGCACCTCCAGCTCCCCGACGCCATCCGCGGGTACGGACCGTGGATCGAGTACGACGCCTATCTCTCCGGACCGCCCGGAATGATCCGCAACGGGATCACCGCGCTGCGGGACGTCGGCTTCCCCGCCCACCGCATCCGGCACGACTCGGTGGAGGAACTGGTCGTCGTCGGCGACTGAGCCGTCATCCGAGATCCGGGGCGTGCATGGCCCGCACGCCTTCGATGTTGCCGTCCAGGTAGTGCCGCAGCGACAGCGGTACGAGGTGCACGGAGGCGATCCCCACCCGGGTGAAGGGGACGCGCACGATCTCGTACTCGCCGGCGGGCTCGTCGACTTCGGGGCCGTGCCGCAGGGCCGGGTCCATCGACTCCAGCCGACAGACGAAGAAGTGCTGCACTTTCACGCCGGTCGCGCTGCCGTTGTCGCCGATGTGCTCCACGGTGTCCACGAAGCAGGGCACCACGTCGGTGATCTTGGCGCCGAGCTCCTCGTCCACCTCGCGGTGCAGGGCGTCGACGACGGTGGTGTCCTCCGGCTCGACCCCGCCACCGGGGGTGACCCAGTAGGGATCGACACCAGGCTTGGTGCGCTTGATCAGGATCAGGTCGTCGCCGTCCAGCAGGACGGCACGGGCGGTGCGCTTGACCACGGGTCGGACGGTCATGGGAGAAATGTGGCCCAGCTGGTTCCACGTGAAACATCGCGAAGCGCCACCGTACGGACGCATGGCGTTAACTTCGCAGAACGCGGTCAGCCCCAGTCCGAGGCCGCGTGCTGGAGCCACTCGTGCGCCCTTGCCACATGGGGCATGGCGAGTGTGCCGGTGCGCACCACGAGGAAGTACGTCCGCAACGGCGGCACCGCGGGATCGTGCAGTGCCACGACCTCACCGCGCTCCAGAGCGGCCGTGCACAGATACCGGGGCAGCACGGCGAGGCCGGCGCCCGCGACCGCACAGGCGAGGACCGCGCGCAGATCGGGCACAACGACCGTGCCCGAGGCGGCTGGACGGCTGTCGAAGACGGAACCCCAGTAACGCGAGACGAACGGCAGCGACTCATGGACCTCGACGACCGGCAGGTTCTCCAGGGCGGCCGAGCCCTTGCCGTGTACCGCGCCGGTGCCGATCTCCTCGGACCAGCGTGGAGCGGCGATCAGTACATGCTCCTCGTCGCAGAGTGCGGTGGCGGTGAGCAGAGCGCCGCGCGGCCGGACCGTGCTGATGGCCAGGTCATGGTGACCGGCGGACAGCCCCTCCAGGGTCTCTTCGGCATTCCCGAACGAAGCGCGCAGCGCGAAGCCCAGGCCGTCGTCGCCGGCGAGCTCCGTGAGAGCGGGAAGGGCGCGTTCGGCGGTGAACTCGGGCGGGCCTGCGAGGTGCAGAGTGCGCACCGAGGAGTCGTCGTCGAGGCCGCGTTCCGCTATCTCCACGAGGGCGTCGAGATGCGGGGCGGCCTTGTGGGCGAGTTCGTCGCCGATGGTCGTGGGGGTCACTCCGCGGGCCTGGCGCAGGAAGAGCGGGCGGCCCAGCTGTCGTTCCAGGGTCCGGATCTGGGAGGTCACGGCCGGCTGCGAGAGACCGAGGAGGGCGGCGGCGCGGGTGAAGGAGCCGGCCCGGTGCACGGTGACGAAGGTGCGCAGCAAGGCCAGATCCATCGCACGCCCTCCCGTTCGCCCTGCCCTTTTCCGGCCCTCGGGCAGGTCCCCAACTATAAATAAGTCGATAGGTCTCTGTCGCTACAGTGATTGGACACTGACGCAGAGTCAACTAGCCTTGGTCGCGCGGTTCTTGGCGCGCGAGAACCGGGACGGTCCGAGCCACGAGGGGGGAGGCTCGGACCGTCCGTTATGCGTAGCCGGACCCGTGGAGGCGTCCGTAATCCGGTCACCGGTCCGACTCGTCGAGCGCGCGCAGCACATCGGCCACGAGATCTTCGGGATCCTCCGCCCCGACCGACAGCCGGATGAAGCCCTCCGGTACGTCGTCCCCGCCCCAGCGCCGCCGCCGTTCGGCCGTGGAACGCACCCCGCCGAAGCTCGTGGCATCGTCGACCAGCCGCAGGGCCTGGAGAAAACGCTCGGCACGCGCGCGCGTGGGCAGCGTGAAGGAGATCACCGAGCCGTAGCGGCGCATCTGCTGCGAGGCGATCTTGTGTGCGGGGTCGCCGGACAGCCCGGGATAGCGCAGGGCGGTCACCTCGGGCCGCTCGCGCAGTGCCTCGGCGAGCAGCAGGGCGGTCGCGTTCTGCCGGTCCACCCGCAACTGGAGGGTGGCGAGGGAGCGATGGGCCAGCCAGGCCTCCATGGGACCGGAGATCGCCCCGATGATCTTGCGCCAGCGGCGTACGGCGGCCATGGTCTCCGCGTCGCGCCCGGCGACGTACCCCAGGAGCACGTCCCCGTGGCCGGTGAGCTGTTTGGTGCCGCTGGCCATGGAGAAGTCGGCGCCCAGCGCCAGCGGCCGCTGGCCGAGCGGGGTGGCGAGGGTGTTGTCGACGGCGACGAGGGCGCCACGTGCGTGTGCCGCCTCGGCGAGGCGCCGGATGTCGCAGACGTCGAGCCCGGGATTGCAGGGCGTCTCGATCAGCAGCAGCTTCGCCCCGTCCAGGGCGTCGAGCTGGGCGTCGCCGGCTGTCGGTGCGGTGCGCACCTCGATGCCGTACGCCTCCAGCTGGGCGCGGACCAGGGGCAGCACCTGGTAGCCGTCGGAAGGCAGGACGACCGCGTCCCCGGCGCTCAGCTGGGAGAAGAGCACCGCCGCGATGGCGGCCACCCCGGAGGCGAACACCAGCGTCTCGACGTCCGCATCACCGGGTGCCTCCAACTCGCCGATGGCCCGCTCCAGATGGGTCCAGGTCGGGTTCTCGTCGCGCCCGTAGGCGTATGGTCCGCTCACCTCGCCCGGCAGATGGAAGTGCGCGGCGAAGACCGGCCCGGGCAGGGTCGGCTCGTTCTTGACCGGCTCGGGCAGCCCCGCGCGCACCGCGCGTGTGCCCTCGCCCATGGCCGCCTCGGTCATGCCGCTGTTCCCTCCACTTCGTCCCGTACCGCGGCGAGCAGCCCCTCGCTCGCCGCCTCCACCATCTCAAGGCACTCCTCGAAGCCGTCCAGACCGCCGTAGTACGGATCCGGTACGTCGAGGTCGTCGCCTGCCGCCGGGTCGTACGCGCGCAGCAGGCGCACCTTGCGCGCGTCCTCCGCGGTGGGGGCCAGGCGCCGCAGGGCCTTGAGGTGGCCGGAGTCCAGGGCGATCACGAGGTCGAGCCGGGCGAACCAGGACGCCTGGAACCGGCGGGCGGTGTGGTCGCTGTCGTAGCCGTGCTCCGCGAGGACGCGGACGGTGCGCGGGTCGGCGCCGTCGCCCTCGTGCCAGCCGCCGGTGCCGGCGCTGCCGGCCTCGACACGGTCGTCGAGCCCGGCCTCGGTCACGCGGGCACGGAAGACGGATTCGGCCATCGGGGAACGGCAGATGTTGCCGGTGCAGACGAAGCAGACGCGGTAGGTCATCGGGTGCTCAGTCCGTGTCGGGAAGGACCATGTTGAGCGCCCAGGACACGATCGAGATGATCAGACCGCCCAGGACGGCCGTCCAGAAGCCCTCCACGTGGAAGCTCAGGTCGAGCTTGTCGCACACCCACGACGTCAGCAGCAGCATCAGCGCGTTGACCACCAGGGTGATCAGGCCGAGGGTGAGGATGAACAGCGGGAAGGTCAGGACCTTCACGATCGGCTTGACCAGGAAGTTCACCAGGCCGAAGACCAGGGCCACCAGGATCAGTGTCCAGACCTTCTTGGTGGTGCTGTCCCCGGTCAGGGTGATCTTGTCGAGCAGCCACACGGCGACCGCCAGAGCGCCCGCGTTGGCGATCGTCTTGACTACGAAATTCTTCATGTGTCTGATCGTGACAGAAGAGATCGGATGCAAATAGTGAGGCGAGGGCGACAACCGCGATGAAGGCATTCCGGCTGGACGAACTGGAGGCGGAACGCGCCGCCAACGACGGGGCTTACCTGCAGTTCCTGCGGGAGCGGAACATGTCGGTCGGTCTCTACGCCCTCGACGCGGGCTCGCACGACCCGCAGCAGCCGCACAACCAGGACGAGGTCTACTTCGTCGTCAGCGGCCGCGCCGCGATCACCGTCGGCATGGAGACCACGCAGGTGGCGCGCGGCAGCGTGGTGTACGTTCCGGCCGGGGTGGCCCACAAGTTCCATCACATCAGTGAGGATCTGAGGGTTCTGGTCGTCTTCTCTCCCCCCGAGGCCTGACCTCGGCTCTCGGGGTTCCCTAGGGGAAGGGTCAGGGGAGGACAAGGGATCGGAGCTCTCCGAACGGCCCCCTCGCGGCTCTAGCATCGAGTGCAGGACATCGCATCGTGCGGGACGCACGAGACCGTACGTGCCGGAGCGCACGAGAAGGCGGAGGACAGGGCAATGCGAGAGATCTTCACGGGTCTGCCGTGGTGGGTGAAGTGGATCGCGGTGCCGGTCATCGCGCTGGTGGTGTTCGGCGGCCTGATCACGGCCGTGATCAGCTGGGTGGTCTTCCTGCTCTTCAAGCTGCTGATCTTCGTGGCGCTGGTCGGCGGACTGATCTACATCGTGCGGAAGTTCATGTCGAACTCCTCATCGAAGAGCGACTGGTGAGGACCGTGGGAATCGGTGGCCGGTAACAGGAATCACCGGTTCCCTCGGGGGAGGGAAGTTTCCCGCACAGGCGGACCGGGAGCGGTGGCGGACGGTTAGAGTCGCTGACCCCCTCGCGCTCCGGGAGTGACCCTTGGCCACGCTTGACGCCGCCCCCGCACCCACGGAACATCCAGCACCCCCCGCCCAACGACGTTCCAGCACACCCCCCGTGCAGCGGCCGGCCGCCCCGGTCGACCCCGCACAGCCGCACTCGGCCACGCTCATCGGCTCCGTACAGCGCGCGATGCGCCTGCTGGAGTGCGTCGCCGGACACACACACGGCGCACCCGCCAAACAACTGGCCCGCGAGACCGGCCTCGCGCTGCCCACCGCCTACCACCTGCTGCGCACCCTGGTCCACGAGGGCTATCTGCGCCGCGACAAGGGGCTGTTCTTCCTCGGTGAGGCGGCGGAGCGGCTGAGCAGCAGCGGGGCGCAGCAGAAACGTCGCAGCGCGGTCGTCGACACCCTCGCCCACTGGCGCGATTCGATCGGTGTCCCGGTGTACTACGCCATGTACCGGGACGGCGAGATCGAGGTCATGTGCGTCTCCGACTCCCCGGGTACCCCGGCGGTCGAGGAGTGGGCCGGGTTCCGCGAGACCGGACACGCGCACGCCATCGGCCAGTGCCTCCTCTCCCAGCTGGACGAGGACGTCCGCCGCGACCATCTGGGCCGCTATCCCGTGCGCCCCCTCACCCCGTACACGGTCCGTGACGACCAGGCACTGCTGCGACGGCTGGAACGGACGCGGCGGATGGAACCGGTGGTGGAGCGCCAGGAGTACGCACTGGGGACGGTGTGCGCGGCGATTCCTCTCACCGTCGGCACCACGGCCGCCACGATCGCCGTCTCCCTCCCCCTCCACCAGGCCGACCGGCTGCTGCCAGCCGTGCACCAGCTGCAGGCCGAAGTGGGTCGCCATCTGGGGTCCCTGGCGATCGCTATCAGTATCTGAAAACTCACTCCTTGTGATCTCTCGTGTACGTTCAGCAAGATTTGACCACCATCAAAGGGATAGAACCCGGCCAGTCGGTGTCATATGACGGGGTAGGCAATGCGCGAGTCCGTACAAGCAGAAGTCATGATGAGCTTTCTCGTCTCGGAGGAGCTCTCCTTCCGCATCCCCGTGGAGTTGCGCTACGAGACCTGTGATCCCTATGCCGTACGGCTCACCTTCCACCTGCCCGGAGACGCGCCGGTGACCTGGGCCTTCGGCCGGGAGCTGCTGATCGACGGGGTGGGGCGGCCGTGCGGCGAGGGTGATGTGCACATCGCGCCCGCCGATTCCGAGGTGCTGGGCGAGGTGCTGATCCGGCTTCAGGTCGGCGGCGACCAAGCGGTGTTCCGGTCCTCCGCACCCCCGTTGGTGGCTTTCCTCGACCGTACGGACAAGCTGGTGCCGCTCGGCCAGGAGGGCTCGCTCGCCGACTTCGACGCCCACCTCGACGAGGCCCTGGACCGCATCCTGGCCGAGGAACAGAGCGCAGGCTGAAGCGTTGCGGCACGGGGCGCACGCCGCTCCGCCGAGCCGCGTGAGGACGCGCAGGAACGCTTCAGCGCGTTCGGCGCCGGGCCCCTGCCGGAACGCTTCTTCTCATGCGGACCGTCGTCCATGCCTCACTTCGTGGACGGCCTCCTCCCGGGCCGTCCACCGCGCCTCACCGCTTTCGGCGCCGTCCATGTCCGCCGCGGGCCGCGGCCGGCGCGGCCTCCACTGACACGGCTGTCTCCGTGCCCGGCCGGTCGGCCGACACCACCAGGGCCGCGAGCAGTGTGGTGACCGGCACGGAGGCGACCAGGCCGATCGAGCCGACCAGGGTACGCACGATCTCCTCGGCGACCAGCTCGCTGTTGGCGACCGTGGCCACACTGCTCTGCGCGATCGAGAAGAGCAGCAGCAGCGGCAGCGCGGCGCCCGCATAAGCCAGCACGAGGGTGTTGACGACGGACGCGATGTGGTCTCGGCCGATGCGGATGCCCGCCCGGTACAGCCCGCGCCAGCCCATCGTCGGGTTGGCCTCGTGCAGTTCCCAGACGGCCGAGGTCTGGGTCACCGTCACGTCGTCCAGGACACCGAGCGAGCCGATGATGACACCGGCCAGCAGCAGACCGCTCATGTCGATCGACGGATACAGGCCGTGGATCAGGCCGGTGTTGTCGTCGGTGTTGCCGGTGAGCGCGGCCCAGTCGATGAACTCCGAGCCGAGCAGGCCGATCAGGCAGAGCGAGACCAGCGTGCCGAGCACAGCCACCGAGGTCCGGGCCGACAGCCCGTGGCAGATGTACAGGGCGATCAGCATGATGGCGCTCGACCCGACCACCGCCATCAGCAGCGGATTCGAGCCCTGCAGGATCCCCGGCAGGATGAACATGGTCAGCACCAGGAAGCTGACGGCCAGCGCGACCAGCGCCATCACGCCGCGCAGCCGGCCCACCACCACGACGGCGAGCGCGAAGATCCCGGCCAGCAGCGCCATCGGGAACTTCCGGTTCACGTCGGTGACCGAGTACTGCAGGTCCTTGGGTGCGGAGGGCTCGTACGCGGCCACGACCTTCTCGCCCTCGTGCAACTGCCGCGGCTGGTCGGGCTGCACGATCTCGGTGAAGGTACGGCCCTTGTCCTTGCCGGCGTCGACCCGGACTGTGGCCTTCTTGCAGGTGCCGCCCTCCTCCTCCTTCGAGGAAGTGCCGTCGGCGGTGGAGGTGTCGCCGGTCGAGCCGCCTCCGGAGGCGTTGACCGACTTGCAGCTGACCGAGACGACCTTGGTGACCGTCGCCGCCTGCGTCTGGCGGTCGAAGCCGACGCCGGTGCGCTCGTGCGGCGGGGCACCGCCGGGCCAGAGCACCACCAGGCCGACCACGACCGCGGCGGTGAAGGGGATCAGGATCGCCGCGATGACCTTGCGCAGATGCTTGGAGACGGGCGCGGCGGGGCCATGGCTGTGGCTGTGTCCGTGCGAATGGCCGTGACCGCCGCCGGGCCCGGAGCCGCTCTGGCCGGTGCTCGGACCGGGCGAATGGCCATGGGCCTCTCCGTGGCCGTGGCCGTGGCCCTGGGCTTGGCCGTTGTCGTGGGCTTGGCCGTTGTCGTGAGGGTAGGCGTGGCTGAGGGCGTGCCCCTGGTCGTAGTACTCGCCCTGACCGTGGATGTGTCCGTCACCGGCACCATGGCCCCCGTGGCCGGGTCCGCCACCCTGCGAGGCGCCGTTGCCGCGCCGCGGGTCGGGGGGCGGGTAGGGGTGCTGCTGTGTCGAGGTCACCGCCCGATCATCGCAAGAACGGTAGGGGCCCTCTGTTCACCGCGCCCGAATTGACGCTAGCGTGGAGGCACCTTTGCACACGCGGGAGCTCGGAGCACCGGGCTGAGAGGGCGCTGACCTCCGTATTCGCGATGTTTCACGTGGAACGAGTGATGTTTCACATGAAACGCCGCCCGACGGAAGCCGCTGCGTCGACCGCCGAACCTGTTACCGGGTAATGCCGGCGTAGGGAGTAGGTCTCATGACCAACAAGGACGCACGCACGCCTGCCTTCAGCCAGGACGAACAGCCCATTGCGGGTGAAACGTCCCCGGAGGTCGGGAAGTCCATCGGCTGGCACAAGGGGTATGTCGAGGGTTCCCGCCCCGATCTGCGGGTGCCGGTCCGTCAGGTGCATCTCACCAACGGGCAGTCGGTCACGCTCTACGACACCTCAGGCCCGTACACCGATCCGCTCGTCGAGACCGACGTCCGCAGGGGTCTGCCGCCGCTGCGAGAGAACTGGATCATCGCCCGAGGCGACACCGCCGAGTACGCGGGCCGGCCCGTCCGCCCCGAGGACGACGGGATCAAGCACACCTCGCCGCGTGGTGGCCTGCGCAACCTGGACGCGGTCTTCCCGGGCCGCCCGCGCCAGCCGCGCCGCAGCCGGGACGGCGAGGCGGTGACGCAGCTCGCGTACGCCCGCCGGGGCGAGATCACCCCGGAGATGGAGTACGTGGCCATCCGCGAGAACGTTTCTCCCGAGGTGGTCCGCGAGGAGATCGCGGCGGGCAGGGCCGTACTGCCCGCCAACGTCAACCACCCGGAGATCGAGCCGATGATCATCGGCAAGCGGTTCCTGGTGAAGGTCAACGCCAACATCGGCAACTCCGCGGTCACCTCCTCCATCGAGGAGGAGGTCGAGAAGATGACCTGGGCGACCCGCTGGGGCGCCGACACGGTCATGGACCTCTCCACCGGCCGCAACATCCACACCACCCGCGAGTGGGTGCTGCGCAACTCCCCCGTCCCCATCGGCACGGTGCCGCTCTACCAGGCCCTGGAGAAGGTCGACGGCAGGGCCGAGGAACTGACCTGGGAGATCTACAAGGACACGGTCGTCGAACAGGCCGAGCAGGGCGTGGACTACATGACCGTCCACGCGGGCGTGCGCCTCCCGTATGTGCCGCTCACCGCCAACCGCAAGACCGGCATCGTCTCGCGCGGCGGCTCCATCATGGCGGCCTGGTGCCTCGCGCACCACAAGGAGTCGTTCCTGTACGAGAACTTCGAGGAACTCTGCGAGATCCTCGCCGCCTACGACGTCACGTACTCCCTGGGCGACGGTCTGCGCCCCGGCTCCATCGCGGACGCCAACGACGAGGCCCAGTTCGCGGAACTGCGCACGCTCGGGGAACTCAACCGGATCGCGAAGCGTTTCAATGTACAGACGATGATCGAGGGCCCGGGCCATGTCCCGATGCACAAGATCAAGGAGAACATCGACCTTCAGCAGGAGATCTGCGATGAAGCTCCGTTCTATACGCTCGGCCCGCTGACCACGGACGTCGCACCGGCGTACGACCACATCACCTCCGGCATCGGTGCCGCGATGATCGCCTGGTGGGGCACGGCGATGCTCTGCTACGTCACGCCCAAGGAGCACCTGGGCCTGCCCAACCGGGACGACGTCAAGACCGGCGTCATCACCTACAAGATCGCCGCCCATGCGGCCGACCTCGCCAAGGGCCACCAGGGTGCGCAGGAGTGGGACGACGCGCTGTCCGACGCCCGCTTCGAGTTCCGGTGGGAGGACCAGTTCAACCTCGCCCTGGACCCGGACACGGCTCGCGAGTTCCACGACGAGACGCTCCCGGCGGAGCCGGCGAAGACGGCCCACTTCTGCTCGATGTGCGGGCCGAAGTTCTGCTCGATGAAAATCTCGCAGGACATCCGCCGCGAGCACGGCGGGAGTCGGGCCGAGGTCGAGGCTGGGATGGCTCAGAAGTCGAAGGAGTTCGCGGCCGCGGGCAACCGGGTGTATCTGCCGATCGCGGACTGACGGCGGGCCCGGGAGTGTGCCGGAGGCTCGGGAAGCGGGCTCCGGCGCACTGCCCCGGCTATCGGGCTCGCCATGCCTCGACGTGGGCCAGCACGTACGCGGCGAGTTCGGGTGGATGCAGGTCGAGTGCGGCCACGGCGGTGGGATCCAGCGGGATCCGGACCGGCTCGAAGTCGCCGGTGTCGGGGGCGTCCACTTCGCGGCCGTCGCGGCGGTCCAGGTGCATGTCCAGCAGGTCGGCGAGGAAGAAGTGCTGTGTGACGGTGAGTGTCTCGCCCGGTTCGGTCACGGTCAGGAGGGGGGTGGCGGGGCCGATCGTGGCGCCGATCTCCTCCATGACCTCGCGGCGCGGTGCCGCGTCCAGACCGGCGTCGTCGGGTTCGACGCTGCCGCCCACGGTCGTCCAGTACGGGGAGCCACCCGGCCATCCCCGGCGCAGGAGAACCAGGTGGTCACCGTCGAGCAGGACCACGCGCACCTTGTGACGGACCTTTATGGACGGACCTTCATAGGGGGACGGTAGTGCCTCTCACGGGACCAGGACGAGCTTTCCGGTGGTGCGGCCGGACTCGATCGCGCGGTGGGCCCCGGCGGCCTCGGACAGCGGGTAGGTGTCCTGGACGAGTACCCGCAGCCGGCCCGACTCGATCCGTTCCGTGATCCGTTCCAGCAGCTCACCGGAGGGAGCAGCAGTGACCCACACATAGCGCACCCCGCGCTCGGCCGCCTGGAGTTCGTCCGTTCCCGGGTCGATCGACGCGCCGACGAGCAGGCCGCCGGGGCGCAGCACATCGAGGGAGCGTGGTCCGTAGGAGCCGCCGACCAGGTCCAGGACCGTGTCCACCGGAGCCACGGCGGACTCGAAGCCGGTGGTCGTGTAGTCGATCAGTTCGTCGGCGCCCAGCCCGCGCAGCAGGTCGTGCCGGCCGGCCCGGGCCGTGCCGATGACGTACGCCCCCAGCTCCTTGGCCAGCTGCACCGCGACATGGCCGACGCCACCGGCCGCCGCATGGATCAGCACCCGGTCACCGGGCCGGACCCGCGCCAGCACGGCCAGCGCCTGCCAGGCGGTCACCGCGGCCAGGGGAACGGCACCCGCGGCCACGAGCTCCAGGTTCCCGGGAGCGGGGGCCAGTGCCCCGGCCGGTACGGCGGTGAACTCGGCGTACGCACCACGCCGGGAGACCGGCAGCATGCCGTACACCCCGTCGCCCGGGGCGAACCGTGCCACGCCCTCGCCGACCCGCTCGACGACACCGGCGACATCGTTGCCCGGCGTCCACGGCAGCTCGACCAGCTCCGGCACCCGGCCGGAGCGGAGCACCGCATCGCCGGGATTGACCCCGGCACCGGCGACCCGCAGCAGCACCTCGCCGGGGCCCGGCTCCGGTATGCCGGTCTCGGCGTACTCCAGCGTCTCGGGACCACCGAACACGGACTGGACGACGGCATGCATACGGGCGGACATCAGGACTCCTCGTCGGCGGGGATCGGGTCGCGGGTCGCGGCGGGTCGCGGCGCGTCCCATGCTCGGTCCCGGCAACGGCCCTGTGGAAGAAGGCACTTCTCTGATATCGAGGTTCCTCATGGATACCGGCTTCGACCTGAGAGAACACGGCGGCGTGGACGTCTTCCTGCGCGACTGCCCCACCCGTGCCGTGCTGGACGTGATCGCCGGCAAGTGGACCATGCTGGTGCTGGTGGCCCTTGCGGACGGCCGGCCCATGCGGTTCGCGGAGCTGCGCAGACGGCTGGACGGCGTGACACCGAAGGTGCTGACGCAGACCCTGCGCGCGCTGGAGCGGGAGGGACTGCTGACCCGCACGGTGTATCCGACGGTGCCGCCGCGGGTGGAGTACCGGCTGACCCGGCTGGGCCAGGAGGCGGGCGGGCTCGTGCAGCGCATCACCGACTGGTCGCAGGCGAACGTCGCCGCCATGCAGGCGGCGCGGGAGGAGTACGACGGGCGCGCCGCCCGCCAGCTCCCCGACGCGGCCTCATAGACCGGGTGTCCGGCCTGCGCCCCCTGGCCGGGGGCGCAAGCCGGGTTATTCCGGCTGGTGTTCCGGGCCTCCGAAGTCCGGGCTGGTGTAGTCCGGGCTGGTGAAGCTCGGTCGGGGGGCGGGGGCGGCGCCGTCGTCGGTGCTGAAGCCGGGACGGCCGTAACCGAGACGCGGCATCCGGCCCGCCGGGCTCGACGGGGCGGTATGGCGCAGCCCGGCCGTGCCGGTGTCGGTGGCCAGCGCTTCCCGCAGGAAGGGCAGGATGCCGCGCTCCAGCAGGGCGTCCCGCCAGGCCTCCCGGGCCTTGGCCACCTCCCCGCCGGGTTCGCCGTAGGCTCCCGCTTCCAGCGAGGGGCTGTTGCGCAGTGCGGTGAGCAGCAGTCCCGCGCCGGCCATGACGATGGCGGCCGCGGTCACGACGCCGAACACCCAGCCCGCGGTGAGCATGGTCTGGGCGAACGCCGGGGCCGGGTCCAGCATCTTCAGGACGTAGCCGACGAGCAGGAAGATCGCGGCGGCGGTGCCGGCGAGCACCGGCGCCAGGACCAGGGCGAGGGCGAAGCCTCCGGCGCCGGTGGTCTCGGCGGCCTCGCCGAGGGTGGTGGCGAGCCCCATCGCGCCGCCCGTGCCCGGCTCCGCGGAACCGGACTCCTGGACGGCGGCCGGGGTGGACCGCGCCGGATTGCGCAGTTCCTCGCGGACCTTCACATAGTGCTGGTACTCGGTCGCCGCGGCCGCCGTGATCAGTGCGGTGGCGTTGAGCGCCATGGTGCGCAGCTGTTCGGTGTTCAAACGCTGGCCTATACCGGCCAGTTCAGGACGGTACTGGGCGGAGCGCAGCGCCTCATCGAGGATCCGCTCGTATTCCTGGCGGTCCTCGCTGTGCAGGTGCTGCGGAACGCTGTTCATGTGCATCCCCCGATGCTCCGTAGGGCTTGTGGCTCGCACGCCGGCGAGCCGTCGGGCAGAAACGGAGGGGAGCCTGCTACGGATAAACCGATGGTAGAGCCGTTACGGCACGCGGTGACAGGGGGTTGCCGGAAATTGGGTGTGGCCCGCGTGTGACGTCGGGGGGATGAAACAGCCCGGCGAACGCTCAGTTGGCCAGCGGAAGTTGCCTCACCAGCAGCTTTCCGGCCATGGTCACGCCGCCGTCCATGGCGATGGCGAGCCCGTCGGCGTAAACGTGCGGTCCCTCCACAACGGGGCCGCTGCCCTCTTCGCCCTCCTCGGAGCCGACTTCCCCCAGTAGATAGGGAATCGGGCTGTGTCCGTGAACGATACGGGTGCCGCCGTACGTATCGAGAAGGGAACGGACGGCGTCTGCACCCCCCTCGTCGCGGAAGGAGAAGCGCTTGGTGAACTTGCGGAACAGATCCCACACCTCGTCCGCGTCGTTACGCGTGATGGTCTCGCGGACGGTGTCGTTGACCGCCTCGATCGAGTCGCCGTAGTCGAGGTAGGCGGTGGTGTCGGAGTGGACCAGCAGATAGCCGTCGACCTCCTCGACGGCGTCCAGGCGGGCCATCCACTGGAGGTGGTGGTCCTGGAGCCGGTCCATGTCGGTCTTCTGGCCGCCGTTGAGCAGCCAGGCCGCCTGGAAGGTGGCCGTGCCCGCGCCGGAGTTGACGGGCGTGTCGCCGAACCGCTTGGCGCCGAGCAGCAGCAGTTCGTGGTTGCCCATGAGGGCCTTGCAGTAGCCGCCGGCCGCGGCCGCCTCGGCGGACAGCCGCATCACCAGGTCGATGACGCCGATACCGTCCGGACCCCGGTCGGTGAAGTCGCCGAGGAACCACAGCCGGGCGGTGCCCGCGCACCAGTGCCCGTCGGCGTCGATCAGGCCCTGCTCCCGCAGCGCGGCGAACAGCTCGTCGAAGTAGCCGTGCACGTCACCGACGACGTACAGCGGGCCGGGGCCGTTCGCGGGCTGCGCGGCAGGGCCGGCGGCCGGTTCGACGGGCGTCTGGAGCGTGTCGCCGCGGTTGATGACCGGCAGGTCGCGCTGGGTGGGCGTGTACCCGTCCGGATACCCCTCGGGGTACATGTCGTCGAGCGGCGGTACGACGTCGCCGGGGTGGGTGCTGGGGGCGTACGGACCGGTCTCGTTGACGTACCCGGGCACCCGGAAGTCGCGCAACGTCGCCATCCGCTCCGCCTCGGGTCCCTGACCGGCCCCCTGAGTCATCAGACCCCTCCACCATCGCGCCGCATCTGCACCGCTTCGGACTGCCTGGTCGCAGCGGCCCGCGGTGTCGTGGGCCCATCATAGGAATGCCCGTCGCGCCGTGTGATGACCCAGGGGTGGTGAATCCGGGCAGGAGTCCGGTTCAGCGTGGCTTTCGCCCCGGTTGGGCAGGGGTTCGACACCCAGCCGTTCAGCTGCCGGCCGTCGTCCGAAGACGCCCGGCAGCCGCGCCGCCCCGCTCTCCACGCGTTCGTGCTACTCCTCCTCCGGTGCCCGCGGCGGGCTGACCGTGGTGCGCTGCGTGCGTCGCTGGGAGGAGGTACGCACGATCAGTTCGGTCGGTATCACCTGCTCGACCGGCTGGTCCGACTCGACCCCCTCGATCGCGTCGATGAGCAGCTGCACCACCGCCGTGCCGATGCGCCGCGGCTTCAGGGAGAGCGTGGTGATGGGCGGCTCGGTGTTGGCGTACACGGTCGACTCGCTGCAGCACACCAGGAGCAGGTCGTCGGGGACGCGCAGCCCGTAGCGGCGGGCGGCGGCGAGCAGGTCGGTGCCGTTGGGGTCGAACAGGCCGTAGACGGCGTCGGGGCGGTCCGGGCGGGCGAGCAGCCGGTCGGCGGCGACGGCGCCCGCGCACGGGTCGTGCGCCGGGTAGGCCTCGTAGACCGGGTCCTGGCCGACGCGTTCGCACCAGCGCAGGTAGGCGGTGGTCGACAGGTGCGTGTACGTGTCCGTCGTGGTGCCCGTGAGCAGGCCGATCCGGCGGGCGCCCGCGTCGGCGAGGTGGTCGAGGATGCCGAGGACGGCAGCCTCGTGGTCGTTGTCCACCCAGGCGGTGACCGGGAGCGAGCCGGCCGGGCGGCCGTCGGAGACCACCGGCAGGCCCTGCCGGACCAGTTCGCTGACCACCGGGTCCTGGTCGGAGGGGTCGATGACGACCGTGCCGTCCAGGGCGACGTTCGACCACACGTCGTGGCGTGAGGTCGCGGGCAGGATCACCAGGGCGTAGCCGCGGGCGAGTGCGGCCGAGGTGGCGGCCCGCGCCATCTCGGCGAAGTACGCGAACTCGGTGAAGGTGAAAGGTTCATCCCCGTACGTCGTCACGGTCAGGCCGATGAGTCCCGACTTGCCGGTACGGAGGGTGCGGGCGGCGGCCGACGGACGGTACCCCAGCCGGTCGGCCACTTCTCTGACATGGCGGCGGGTGGCATCCGGGAGCCGCCCCTTGCCGTTCAGGGCGTCGGAGACGGTCGTGATGGAGACTCCGGCGGCGGCGGCCACGTCTCTGATGCCCGCCCGGCCCGGCCGGCTGCCTCGCCGAGAGGTTTCCGCGCGGCTCACCTGGTGCTTCCCTGCTGCTGTCATGGCGAGCCGATAGTAGGGCTCATGCGGTGGGGTAGTGCGGACGCATATGCACGCGTTGACAGGCACGTTTCTGCAAGGTCAATATGGGTCAACTACCTTAGAAAGAAAGTCAGTTGAACGATCCAATAGTGAGACGTGACTTGTCGGCACGGATGGGCCTGCCAAGTGCCCGATGTTTCGAAGAGGTCTCAACTCACCTGCACGGGTGATGCGCGCCACGGCGCGAGCCACCGGCGCGTAGATATATGTAGGGCGCGCCCCCGAAAAATGCGCCTTCGTGCGGTGATGCCCGTGATGCCAGTGGGGCGGATGAGGTTCGCCGCTCCGGTTGATCTCCCACTTGGCTGTTGCGTTGCTCCGGCTCTGCGCGCTTCTTCGCTGTACGCGGCGGCGCCGAATCCTCATAAGGTGAGGAGTATTGGATGCCGGCGGCGCGGACGGTCCGCCGGTGGTCGCGAGGAGGACTGCGGTGAGCGAGACGAGCCCCAAGCTGCGCGCCGAGCTGGAGGGTATCCCCACCTACAAGCCGGGCAAGCCGGCGGCGGCCGAAGGCCCGGTCGCGTACAAGCTCTCCTCCAACGAGAACCCGTATCCCCCGCTGCCCGGTGTGATGGAGTCCGTCACCGCGGCCGCCTCCTCCTTCAACCGCTACCCGGACATGGCGTGCACGGGGCTGATGAACGAGCTGTCGGACCGCTTCGGCGTCCCGCTCGGCCACCTGGCCACCGGCACCGGGTCGGTCGGTGTCGCCCAGCAGCTGATCCAGGCCACCAGCGGCCCCGGCGACGAGGTGATCTACGCGTGGCGGTCCTTCGAGGCGTACCCGATCATCACGCAGATCAGCGGCGCCCGGTCGGTCCAGGTGCCGCTCACGCCCGGTGATGTGCACGACCTGGACGCGATGGCGGACGCCGTCACCGACCGCACCCGCCTGATCTTCGTCTGCAACCCCAACAACCCGACCGGCACGGTCGTGAAGCGGGCCGAGCTGGAGCGGTTCCTGGACCGGGTGCCGAGTGACGTGCTGGTGGTCCTCGACGAGGCCTACCGGGAGTTCATCCGCGATCCCGAGGTGCCCGACGGCGTCGAGATCTATCGTGAGCGGCCGAACGTCTGCGTGCTGCGGACCTTCTCCAAGGCGTACGGCCTCGCCGGGCTGCGCGTCGGATTCGCGATCGCTCATGAGCCGGTGGCGGCGGCGCTGCGCAAGACGGCCGTCCCCTTCGGCGTGAGCCAGCTCGCCCAGGAGGCGGCGATCGCCTCGTTGCGGGCCGAGGACGAGCTGCTCGGCCGGGTCGGCTCGCTGGTGTGCGAGCGGCAGCGCGTGGTCGAAGGACTGCGCGGCCAGGGCTGGACGGTGCCTGAGACCCAGGCCAACTTCGTGTGGCTGCGGCTGGGGGAGCGTACGACCGCCTTCGCGCAGCTCTGCGAGGAGCACGGCGTGGTCGTCCGGCCGTTCCCGGGCGAGGGGGTCCGGGTGACGATCGGCGAGACCGAGGCGAACGACATCTTCCTGAAGGTGGCGGAGGCGTTCAGCAAGGAGCTGTAGAGCCCGCGGGGCCTGCGGGGGACTCTCCGCGGGCCACGGTGGGTGCCGCAGGTGCGGGGTCGTAGGGCCGACATGAGGGCCGGACGGCCCCGTACGCATCTCCCGGAGGGTGCCGAACGGCTCAAGCGCGACCCCCCTTCGATGGTCGACCATCAGTGCGTCATAATGGCTTGTGAATGTGAATGCATTCACAAGCTCGACCCTTTTGCTCCGTTATGCACGTCACAAAGGGGTCATGTGCCGCTGTACCACGGCGACGTAAGGAGACTGACGACGTGTACCTGGCTCTGGCGCCGGAGACACTGGCGCGCTGGCAGTTCGGCATCACCACCGTCTACCACTTCCTGTTCGTCCCGCTGACGATCTCGCTGGCCGCTCTCACGGCCGGCCTGCAGACCGCCTGGGTGCGCACGGAGAAGGAGAGGTACCTCAGGGCGACCAAGTTCTGGGGCAAGCTCTTCCTGATCAACATCGCGATGGGCGTGGTCACCGGCATCGTGCAGGAGTTCCAGTTCGGTATGAACTGGTCCGACTACTCGCGGTTCGTCGGCGACATCTTCGGTGCCCCGCTCGCCTTCGAGGCACTGATCGCGTTCTTCTTCGAGTCCACCTTCATCGGGCTGTGGATCTTCGGCTGGGACAAGCTGCCCAAGCGGATCCACCTGGCCTGCATCTGGATGGTCTCCATCGGCACGATCCTGTCCGCGTACTTCATCCTCGCGGCCAACTCGTGGATGCAGCACCCCGTCGGATACAAGATCGACAAGGCGAAGGGGCGGGCCGAGCTCACCGATTTCTGGGCGGTCCTGACCCAGAACACCGCGCTGGCCCAGGCCTTCCACACGCTGTCCGCGTCCTTCCTGACCGGCGGCGCGTTCATGGTCGGCATCGCCGCCTTCCACCTGTTCCGCAAGAAGCACATCTCCGTGATGAAGACCTCGCTGCGGCTCGGTCTCGTCACCGTCGTCATCGCCGGCATGCTCACCGCGATCAGTGGTGACACCCTCGGCAAGGTCATGTTCAAGCAGCAGCCGATGAAGATGGCCGCCGCCGAGGCCCTGTGGGACGGCCAGAAGCCGGCGCCCTTCTCGATCTTCGCCTACGGCGACGTCAGCAAGGGCCACAACACCGTCGAGCTGTCCGTCCCCGGTCTGCTGTCGTTCCTGGCCGACGACGACTTCAACTCGTACGTCCCCGGCATCAACGACACCAACAAGGCCGAGCAGCAGAAGTACGGCGCCGGCGACTACCGGCCCATCATCCCGGTCACCTTCTGGGCGTTCCGCTGGATGATCGGCTTCGGCATGGCGTCCTTCGCCATCGGCCTGGCCGGGCTCTGGCTGACCCGCAAGAAGTTCATGCTGCCGCAGCACCTGAGGGTCGGTGAGGACGAGGTGCCGCATCTGGTCCTGTTCAAGAACAAGGCGCTCAGCCCCAAGCTCGGCCGGCTGTACTGGCTGGTGGCGATCTGGACGCTCGGCTTCCCGCTGATCGCCAACTCCTGGGGCTGGATATTCACCGAGATGGGCCGTCAGCCCTGGGTCGTCTACGGCGTCCTGCAGACCCGTGACGCGGTCTCCCCCGGTGTCTCCCAGACCGAGATCCTCATCTCGATGATCACCTTCACCGCGCTCTACGCCGTCCTCGCCGTCGTCGAGGTCAAGCTGCTCGTGAAGTACGTGAAGGCGGGCCCGCCCGAGCTCACCGAGGACGACCTCAACCCGCCCACGAAGATCGGCGGCGAGCACCGTGACGCCGACAAGCCGATGGCCTTCTCGTACTAGGCCGAGGGAGACGCAGTCATGGAACTTCACGACGTCTGGTTCGTCCTGATCGCCGTCCTGTGGACCGGCTACTTCTTCCTGGAGGGGTTCGACTTCGGGGTCGGCATCCTCACCAAGCTGCTCGCCCGGGACCGCCTGGAGAAGCGGGTGCTGATCAACACGATCGGCCCGGTCTGGGACGGCAACGAGGTATGGCTGCTCACCGCGGGCGGCGCGACCTTCGCAGCCTTCCCCGAGTGGTACGCCACGCTCTTCTCCGGCTTCTACCTTCCGCTGCTGGTGATCCTGGTCTGCCTGATCGTCCGGGGCGTCGCCTTCGAGTACCGGGCGAAGCGGCCCGAGGAGAACTGGCAGCGCAACTGGGAGACCGCGATCTTCTGGACCTCGCTGATCCCGGCATTCCTGTGGGGCGTGGCCTTCGGGAACATCGTGCACGGCGTGAAGATCGACCGGAACTTCGAGTACGTCGGCACCCTCTGGGACCTGTTCAACCCGTACGCCCTGCTCGGCGGACTGGTGACGCTGACCCTTTTCACCTTCCACGGCACGGTGTTCACCGCGCTCAAGACTGTCGGTGACATCCGGGTGCGGGCGCGGAAGCTGGCGACCAAGGTCGGTGTCCTCACCGCCGTACTGGCGCTGGTCTTCCTGCTGTGGACCCAGGTCGACAGCGGGGACGGCAAGAGCCTGGTGGCCGTGATCGTGGCTGTCGTCGCGCTGGTCGCCGCCCTCGGGGCCAATCTGCGGGGCCGCGAGGGATGGGCGTTCGCCCTGTCCGGCGTGACCATCGTGGCCGCCGTGGCGGTGCTCTTCCTGTCGCTCTTCCCGAATGTCATGCCGTCGTCGCTCAACGGGGACTGGAGCCTCACGGTCACCAACGCCTCGTCGAGTCCGTACACCCTGAAGATCATGACGTGGCTGGCGGCGATCGCCACGCCACTCGTCCTGCTCTACCAGGGGTGGACCTACTGGGTGTTCCGCAAGCGGATCGGTACGCAGCACATAGCGACCGAAGCCGCGCACTGAGTCCGAGGGGAGGGTGTCTCATGGTGATGGTCGCGGCGGTCTGTGACGTTTCACGTGAAACACCCTCTCCGGGCCGAAGGGCATGTTTCACGTGAAACCAATCGATCCGCGTCTGCTGCGTTACGCCCGTGCCACCCGCCTCTTCCTGGTGGCCGTCGTCGGCCTCGGTGCCGTCGGTGCCGGGCTGGTCATCGCCCAGGCCATGCTCCTTGCCGAGGTGGTGGTCGGCGCCTTCCAGCATGGGCACTCGGTCTCCGAACTCCGCACCCCGCTTCTGCTGTTGGCGGCCGTGGCGGTCGGCCGGGCGCTGGTCTCCTGGCTCACCGAGCTGGCCGCGCACCGGGCGAGCGCGGCGGTCAAGTCCGAGCTTCGAGGCCGGCTTCTCGACCGAGCGGTGGCGCTCGGTCCCGGCTGGCTGAGCGGCCAGCGGACCGGGTCGCTGGTCACCCTCGCCACGCGCGGGGTCGACGCCCTCGACGACTACTTCTCGCGCTATCTGCCGCAGTTGGGGCTGGCGGTGGTCGTGCCGGTCGCGGTGCTGGCGCGGATCGTCACCGAGGACTGGGTGTCAGCGGCGATCATCGTCGGGACGCTGCCGCTGATCCCGCTCTTCATGGTTCTGATCGGCTGGGCCACCCAGTCCCGGACGGACCGTCAGTGGCGGCTGCTGTCCCGGCTGTCCGGCCACTTCCTGGACGTGGTCGCCGGGCTGCCCACACTGAAGGTGTTCGGGCGGGCCAAGGCACAGGCCGAGTCCATTCGCCGGATCACCGGCGAGTACCGGCAGGCGACCATGCGGACGCTGCGGATCGCCTTCCTCTCGTCCTTCGCGCTGGAGCTGCTGGCCACGCTGTCGGTGGCGCTGGTCGCCGTGACCATCGGCATGCGGCTCGTGCACGGCGACATGGACCTGTACATCGGGCTGGTCATCCTGGTGCTGGCGCCCGAGGCGTATCTGCCGTTGCGGCAGGTGGGCGCCCAGTTCCACGCGGCGGCGGAGGGGCTGGCGGCGGCGGAGGAGATCTTCGAGGTGCTGGAGACGCCGATGCCGGCGTCCGGGGCGGGTGAGGTCCCGGTGGGGGCCGGCCTGGCCTTCGAGGGGGTGACGGTTCGTTATCCGGGCCGGTCGGCGGACGCGGTGACCGATGTGTCGTTCACCGTCGAACCCGGGGAGACCGTCGCCCTGGTCGGCCCCAGCGGGGTGGGGAAGTCGACGCTGCTGAACGTGCTGCTGGGGTTCGTACGGCCGGTGGCGGGGCGGGTGCGGATCGGGGGAGCCGACCTCGCCGAACTCGACCTGGAGGAGTGGCGGTCGCGGATCGCATGGGTGCCGCAGCGGCCGCATCTGTACGCCGGGACGATCGCCGAGAACGTACGGCTCGCGCGTCCCGACGCGGACGACGACGCCGTACGGAGGGCGTTGCGGGACGCCGGGGCGCTGGAGTTCGTGGATGCGCTGCCGGAGGGGGTGGAGACGCTTCTCGGCGAGGACGGGGCCGGTCTTTCTGCCGGGCAGCGGCAGCGGCTGGCGTTGGCGCGGGCGTTTCTGGCCGACCGGCCTGTGCTGTTGCTGGATGAGCCGACGGCTGCGCTGGACGGGGTGACCGAGGGGGAGGTCGTGGCGGCGGTACGGAGGCTCTCCGAGGGGCGGACCGTGTTGCTGGTGGTGCATCGGCCGGCGTTGCTCTCGGCGGCGGACCGGGTGGTGCGGCTCTCCGGCGGCGAGGTCCCCAGGGGGCTCCGCCCCCTGGACCCCCAGAACCTTCGCCCACCCACCACCCGACTCGGTCAATTGGAAGGCGAGGCCGCGGAGCGGAGCGGCCGACCGGGAAGCGAGGGTGTGGGGCGGGACGGGCAATCGGAAGGCGCGGTCGCGGAGCGGCTCGGTGGGCTGGGAAGTGAGGCCGTGGGGCGGGGCGGGCAATCGGAAGGCGCGGTCGCGGAGGGGCTCGGTGGGCTGGGAAGCGAGGTCGACGGCCGGGTCGGTCAATGGGAAGGCGACGACGCGGAGCGGCTCGGTCGATTGGGAAGCGAGGTCGCGGACCGGGTCGGTGGGATGGGAAGTGCGGGTGTGGAGGCGGGGGGTGGGCGTCGGCAGGGTGTTCTGGGGCGGGTCCGTGCTGCTTCTGGGCGTTGGCGGGGGCGGCTGGTGTTCGCGCTGCTGCTTGGGGCTCTCGCGCTGGGTAGTGCTGTCGGGCTGATGGCGACCTCCGGGTGGTTGATCTCGCGGGCCTCGGAACAGCCGCCGGTGCTGTATCTGATGGTCGCCGTGACGGCCACGCGGGCCTTCGGGATCGGGCGGGCCGTGTTCCGGTACGGCGAGCGGCTGGTGTCGCACGACGCGGTGCTGCGGATGCTGGCCGATACGAGGGTCGCCGTGTACCGGCGGCTGGAGCGGCTCGCGCCTGCCGGGCTGCGGACGACCAGGCGGGGTGATCTGCTCAGCCGGCTGGTCGCCGATGTGGACACTTTGCAGGACTACTGGCTGCGGTGGCTGCTGCCCGCCGGGGTCGCGGTGGCCGTGTCCGCCGGGGCCGTGGGGTTCATGGCCTGGCTCCTGCCCGAGGCCGGGGCCGCGCTGGCGGTGGGGCTGCTGGCCGCCGGGGTCGGTGTCCCGCTGGTGACCTCGGCCGTGGCCCGGCGTGCCGAGCACCGGCTGGCGCCCGCCCGCGGGTTGCTGGCGACGCGGGTCACCGACCTGCTCACCGGCACCGCCGAACTGACCGTCGCCGGTGCGCTGCCCGCCCGTACCGACGCGGCCCGGCGGGCCGACGGCACGCTCACCCGGATCGCCTCGCGGGGAGCCACGGCCACCGCACTCGGCGACGGGCTGACCGCACTGCTGACCGGCCTGACCGTCGCGGCCACCGCGCTGCTGGGCGCCCAGGGGGTCGCCGACGGCCGGCTGAGCGGCGTGGCGATGGCGGTCGTCGTACTCACTCCACTGGCCGCCTTCGAGGGCGTACTGGGGCTGCCGCTGGCCGTGCGGCACCGGCAGCGGGTGCGCAGGAGTGCCGAGCGCATCTACGAGGTGCTGGACGCGCCCGAGCCCGTGCGTGAGCCGGAGCGGCCGCGCCAGGCGCCCGCCGCGCCCTTCCCCGTCGTGCTGAAGGGCCTGACGGCTCGGTACCCGGGGCAGGCGCGGGACGCGCTCACCGGGCTCGACCTCGCCTTGCACGAGGGGCGCAGGGTCGCCGTGGTCGGTGCCTCCGGCGCCGGCAAGTCGACCCTCGCCCAGGTCCTGCTGCGGTTCCTCGACCCGGACGCGGGCTCCTACACGCTCGCCGGCGTGGACGCGTACGGCATGGACAGCGACGACGTACGGCGGCTGGTCGGGCTGTGCGCCCAGGACGCGCATCTCTTCGACAGTTCCGTGCGCGAGAACCTGCTGCTCGCCCGGAAGGACGCCACCGAGGAGGACCTGCGGGACGCGCTGGGCCGGGCCCGGCTGCTCGACTGGGTGGACGGGCTGCCCGACGGGCTCGACACCCTGGTCGGCGAGCACGGGGCGCGGCTGTCCGGCGGGCAGCGGCAGCGGCTGGCGCTCGCCCGGGCACTGCTCGCCGACTTCCCGGTGCTCGTGCTGGACGAGCCCGCGGAGCATCTCGACCTGCCCACGGCCGACGCGCTCACCGCGGACCTGCTGACCGCCACCGAGGGCCGTACGACGCTGCTCATCACGCACCGGCTGGCGGGCCTGGACGCCGTGGACGAGGTGATCGTCCTCGACGAGGGCCGGGTGGCGCAGCGCGGGACCTACGCGGAACTTGCCGCCGTGGCCGGACCGCTGCGCGGGATGGCGGAGCGGGAGGCGGCGGCGGAGTCGCTGGTGGGAGTGCGGTAGTCCGGCGCGGCGGGCGGTCTCAGGCGCGTGCGGCCAGCAGCTTCTCGATCACGACGGCCACCCCGTCCTCGTTGTTGGCGACCGTGCGGCCGGAGGCGGCGGCGACGGCGGCGGGGTGGGCGTTGCCCATGGCGTACGACTGGCCGGCCCAGGTCAGCATCTCGACGTCGTTGGGCATGTCACCGAAGGCCACGACCTCCGCGTGCGAGATGCCGCGCTCGGCGCACTCCAGGGCGAGCGTGCTGGCCTTGGAGACGCCGGGGCCGCTGATCTCCAGCAGGGCGCTGGGGCTGGACCGGGTGACGGTGGCGCGCTCGCCGATGGCGAGGCGGGCAAGGGTGAGGAAGGCGTCCGGGTCGAGGTCGGGGTGGTAGGCGAGGATCTTGAGCACGGGCTCGCCGGCACTCGGACCGTCGACCGCGAGGATCTCCTCGGCGGACAGCAGGTGGTCCGGTATCTCCATGTGCAGCTTGGGATAGGCCGGCTCCTGGTGGAAGCCGTACGTCTGCTCGATCGCGTACACCGTGCCGGGCGCGGCCTCGCGCAGCAGGCCCACGGCGTCCAGCGCGTTCTCCCGGGCCAGGTCGCGCACCTTCACGAAGCGGTGGGCGCCGGGGCCGCCGTGCAGGTCGACCACGGCCGCGCCGTTGCCGCAGATCGCCAGGCCGTGGCCGTGGACGTGGTCGCTGACGACATCCATCCAGCGGGCCGGGCGGCCGGTGACGAAGAAGACCTCGATCCCCGCCTCCTCGGCGGCGGCCAGCGCGGCGACGGTCCTCGGGGAGACCGACTTGTCGTCGCGCAGCAGAGTGCCGTCGAGATCGGTGGCGATCAGCCGGGGCGGGGTCGCGAAGTCAGGGGTCTCGGGCTGTCGGGTCGCTGAGGTCACCGGCCCATTCTCGCGCATATGCCCGCACGGCCGTGCGGGCGGGCGCACAGATGAGATACAGACGACTTCCTGCTCAGCTCAGCTGGGTCAGGGTCTCCATGGCGATCAGTTCGAAGACCTTCTCCTCGGCCGCGAACTGCGAGTCGGGGATGGGCCAATGGATCACCAGCTCGGTGAAGCCCAGCTCCTGGTGGCGGCCGGCGAAGTCGACGAAGGCGTCCAGGGACTCCAGCGGCCGGCCGCGGTCCGGGGTGAATCCGGTGAGCAGGACCTTGTCCAGCTCCGACACGTCCCGGCCGGTCGCCGCGCAGGTCTCGGCGAGCTTGCCCAGCTGTCCGCGCAGCGCCTCGAACGACTGCTCGGGCGTACCCGTCTCGTAGAGCTTCGGGTCGCCGGTGGTCACCCACGCCTGGCCGTGCCGCGCGGCCAGCTTCAGCCCGCGCGGGCCGGTGGCGGCCACCGCGAAGGGCAGTCTCGGCCGCTGCACACAGCCCGGAATGTTGCGCGCCTCGTCGGCCGAGTAGAACTCGCCCTCGTACGTCACGGCGTCCTCGGTGAGCAGCCGGTCGAGCAGCGCCACGAACTCCGCGAACCGGTCGGCCCGCTCGCGCGGGGTCCACGGCTCCTGGCCCAGCGCGGTGGCGTCGAAGCCGGTTCCGCCGGCGCCGATGCCGAGCGTCACCCGGCCGTCGGAGACGTCGTCCAGGGAGATCAGCTCCTTGGCGAGCGTCACCGGATGCCGGAAGTTCGGTGAGGTGACCAGCGTGCCCAGCCGCATCCGGTCGGTGACGGAGGCGGCGGCGGTCAGCGTCGGTATCGCACCGAACCACGGGCCGTCCCGGAAGCTGCGCCAGGACAGGTGGTCGTACGTGTACGCGGTGTGGAAGCCCAGCTCCTCCGCGCGGGTCCAGGCGGAACGGCCGCCCTCGCTCCAGCGGCGGTAGGGGAGGATCACGGTGCTCAGACGCAGACTCATGGGTCCGAGACTAAGGGGACCCGCCGACAGCGGACGAAACGGTCACCGTATGCGGCTGCTCAGCCACGGGGTGAGCAGGTGCGCGGCGAGGTGCTCCTTGTACGTGCGGTCCCCGGCCAGCGGCACGACCAGGGTGGCCGCGGGCGGGAAGCGGCGGGCCCGGACATGGGCCAGGCCGCCGAAGACGGAGTGCAGGAAGGCGGGCACGTCGTCGCGCGGGACGTCGTGGAACTGCACGCCCTCGACGGTGATCAGCGCGTCGTCTTCCGGGAAGAGCCGCACGCTCACCCGGGGCAGGCCGCCGAAATCGGCGTACGCCTCGTGCGGCAGCGAACCGTCGGGGTCCGTGGTGACACCGAAGCCCGCGGCGCTGCGCCGCGAGGTCTGGTCGGCGCCGATGTCGTGCGTGACCTCGATCTCGCGTCCGTGCTCGGCGGCGATCGCGCGGAGCGCGCCGACGGCCGCCTCCGTGGTCGGAAGGTGTTCCCCGTGCAACGGGTACTCCGAATGGTCCATACCACTCATGATGCCGGGGTCAGTGCGGCTCGGGGAAGAGCAGGTAGCGCGGCGGCACGGCCTGGGTCAGCCACACCCCGTTCGCGCTGATGTGGAAGACGTGCCCGTCCCGGTGTATCGCGCCCGCGTCGACCGACAGCACCACGGGGCGCCCGCGCCGGGCACCGACCCGCGTCGCGGTCTCCCGGTCCGCCGACAGATGCACGTCGTGCCTGTTCATCGGCCTGAGGCCCTCGCTCCGGATCGCGTCCAGATTCCTTGCGACGGTGCCGTGGTAGAGATACGGCGGCGGGGTCGCCGGAGGCAGTCCGAGGTCGACGTCGATGCTGTGGCCCTGGCTGGCGCGGATCCGGGTGCCGTCGATCGCGAACCGCTGCTTGTCGTTGGCGGCGACGACGTGGTCCAGTTCCTCGCGGGTGACCGGGAAACCGTGCGCCGCTGCCGCCGCGAGCAGCGTGTCGATCTCCACCCAGCCCGCGTCGTCCAGGCTGAGCCCGATGCGTTCGGGCTGGTGGCGCAGGTGTTTCGAGAGGTACTTCGACACCTTCACGGTGCGCCGCTCGTCCTGTGCTCCTTCGTTGTGTCTTGTGTTCATGCCATCAGAGTGCCGGGCGAGACGCGGATCACGCAGATATTTTCCGCCGCAGGTTTGATCCACAACCAAGTGCGGTTATCCACAAGGAAATTGGCCGAGTTGTGGACAAGTGCTGGGCATTTCACGGTGTTTCGTCAAGATCGTTAACAGGGTTGTGATGTGCGGCGAGCACGTCCAAACGCCGGGCCCGGACCTCGCGTTCGGCGGCGATCGCGATGAACTCGGCGATGCGGTCCGGACCAACGAGCCGTCGTACGGCCTGAATCGTGTCGGCGGGGAGGGACACGGAACGTGTCTCGTCCGGGGTCTTCGGCTGCTCCCCCGCACCGAGTCGCCGACGCACCTCACGGGTCGCGAACAGGCGCATGGCACGGGCCAGTTCGGCGTCCACCGTCTGCTGGGCCAGGGGACGCAGCCGGCGAACGAGCGAGGCCGCCTCGGCCGCGCCGGCGTCGGTTCGGTGGTCCGGGTCGTCGAGGTAGCGGGCGAAGACGTGCTCGGTGGTGAACTCCAGGAAACGGGCGGCGATGTGCTCGACCTGGACCCTCAACTCCCGCAGGTGCCCGGAGATCGCGGAGAGGGGGACGCCCGCTGCGTACAACTCGGCTGCCACGGCGAGTTCTTGGGGGCTCGGAACGAGGAAGGAGGCGGGGTCGCCGTCCACCGGTTCCAGTACGCCGAGTGCCACGGCCTCGGCCACGGCCGTGTCGTCGGGGGTGCCGCCGAAGCGGGCGTCGAGATCGGCGCGGGACAGGCGCACCGGTTCCTCGTCGGTCCACGGACCCTCGGCCTCGGTGACCAGTCCCAGGACGCCGGCCAGGCCGCGGCCGGTGTCCCACGCGTCGAGCAACTCCCTGATGGAGGCGAGGGTGTAGCCGCGGGCGAGGAGGTCGGCGATCTGGCGGAGGCGGGTGAGGTGGGCGTCGGAGTAGAGATTGGCGCGGCCCTGGCGTTCGGGGCGGGGGAGGAGACCTTTGTCCTGGTAGGCGCGGATGGTTCGGACGGTGGTGCGGGAGTGGTGGGCCAGATCCTCTATGCGGAAAGTGGGGGTGGCCGGGGGGTCGGTCATGTGGGGTTCCTTGGCTGGTGACCGGGGTTGGAGGCGGGGGGTTTCGCTTACCGGCGCTGGCCGGGTGCCGCTGCGCCCACCCGTGCCGCCCCAGCGGCACGACTGCCCGCAGCTATGAAGCTGACGCGACTACAGCGCCCCTTCAGGGGCGCGGGGCTGTATCTGATTTGCGGCTACCGCCGCGTGGGCGCGACCAGCCCCCACGCACCCGCAGTTGGACCACTGCCCCCTACAACTTCGGCTCCACCCGCGCGATCCGCCGCAGAACCCCCGGCGCCACCCGCGAAAGCCACCGCGCGCCCCTCGCCTCCGGCGTCACCGGAACCACCGCGCGGTTGTGTTCCACCGCCTCCAGGATCGCCGAAGCCACCTTCTCCGGCGGGTAGTTGCGCATCCCGTACAGCCGCGCCGAGCGCTGCTGCCGACGTCGTTCCTCCGCCTCGTCGACCCCCGTGAAGCGGGCCGTGGAGGTGATGTTGGTGTTGATGAGGCCGGGGCAGATCGCCGTCACCCCGATCCGCTGGGAGGCGAGTTCGGCGCGCAGGCACTCGGACAGCATCAGGACCGCCGCCTTGGAGGTGCTGTAGGCCGGCAGGGCGCGGGAGGGCTGGTACGCCGCGGCCGATGCCACGTTCACGATGTGGCCGCCCTGGGCGCGTTCCGCCATCCGGGCGCCGAACAGGCGGCAACCGTGGATCACACCCCAGAGGTTGACGTCCAGGACCCGCCGCCAGTCCTCGGTCGTCGTCGTGAAGAAGGAACCCGACAGACCGATGCCCGCGTTGTTGACCAGTACGTCCACTACCCCGTACTCGCGGTGGACCTTCTCCGCGAGCTTCTCCATGGCCTGCTCGTCGGAGACGTCCGCCGTTTCGGGCCAGGCGTCGGCCGCTCCGATCAGCCGGGACAGCTCGGCGGTGCGTGCGGCGGCCTCCGCGTCCCGGTCCACCGCCACCACCCGCGCGCCCGCCTCCGCGAACGCGAACGCCGTCGCCCGCCCGATGCCGCTGCCCGCACCGGTGACCAGGACCAACTGGCCCCCGAACCGCTGGGCGTGGCGGTCCGCACGCTTCGGCTCCGCACCTCGGCCGTCCTCGACGGACATCACGAACTCCTCGATCCAGGACGCCACCTGGTCCGGGCGCGTGCGCGGGATCCAGTGCTTGTCGGGCAGAGTGCGGCGGGTGAGCCGGGGCACCCAGCGCTCCAGGTCGTCGTACAGCCGCTCGGAGAGGAACGCGTCGCCGAGGGGCGTGATGAGTTGCACGGGCGCGTGCGCGTACGCGTCCTCGCGCGGGCGGCGCAGCCGGGCCCGTACGTTGTCGCGGTACAGCCAGGCGCCGTGTGCCGCGTCGGAGGGCAGGGAGGAGGTCGGGTAGTCCCCCGCGGGGAGCCTCTCGGCCCGCTGGAGGATCCTCGGCCAGGCCTTGCCCAGGGGGCCGCGCCAGGCCAGTTCGGGCAGGGCCGGGGTGTGCAGCAGGTACACGTACCAGGACTTGGCGCCCTGCCCGAGGAGCTGGCCCACCCGACGGGGTGTCGGGCGCTGCACGCGTGCGTTGATCCAGTGCCCGAAGTGGTCCAGGGACGGCCCGGACATCGAGGTGAAGGAGGCGATCCGGCCCTCGGTGCGCCCCACCGTGACGAACTCCCAGGACTGCACCGATCCCCAGTCGTGGCCGACCAGGTGCACCGGGCGGTCCGGGCTGACCTCGTCGATCACCGCCAGGAAGTCGTCCGTGAGTTTGGCGAGGGTGAAGCCGCCGCGCAGGGGCTGGGGGGCGGTGGAGCGGCCGTGGCCGCGGACGTCGTAGAGGACGACGTGGAAGCGGTCGGCGAGGCGGGTCGCGACCTCGGTCCAGACCTCCTTGCTGTCCGGGTAGCCGTGGACGAGGACGACCGTCGGGGCCGCCGGGTCGCCCAGCTCCGCCACGCACAGGTCGACGCCGCCCGTCCGCACCCGCCGCTCGCGCGCGCCTTCGATGCCGGTCACTTGTCCTCCGCCCAGCGCCGCACGTGCGGCAGATCGTCGTCCAGCCAGAAGGCGCTCTGCTCGGGGTCCCGGGAGTCGGTGACCACGAGGATCTCCTCGAACTTGGCGCCCGTGCCCCGGAAACCGAGGTGCGGTTCGACCGCCCACAGGCCCGGCCGGGGCGGGTGGTCGGAGAAGCGGTACGGCGACCACAGGGGCGACCAGCCCTCCCGGTGGCCGTGCAGCGCGTCGGCCGCGAGGCCCTTCAGGGACTGGGTGCCGAACCCGAAGAGGTGCGGTGACCAGCGGCGCTGCCGCACCCGGTCCACCTTGTGGGCGATCACGCCGAAGGGGTACGCGCGGTGCCGGTTGGCGTAGCCCTGGCGGACCATGAGGCGGTCCACGTCCTCGTAGATCTCGCGCAGCGGGCGCCGCTCGCGCACCTCGCGCAGGATCAGCTCCCGGTGCGCCTCCAGGTCGGCCATCAGCCGGTCCTGCACGGGGTTGGGCCCGAGGGAGCCGGAGTAGCCGATGTCGGCCGTGCAGCCCTCGTACACCGGGGCCAGGTCCAGGATGAAGGGCATCCCGGGCGCGAGCCGGCGGTCGGTCGGGAAGAACTGCAGCGGTATGCGGAAGTCCGTGAACGCCGTGCGGTCGCCGAACCAGGCGAAGGGGAGGTGGAACCAGTCCCGCACGCCCCGCGCGCGCAGCCACTCGCGCTGCATCCGGGCCGCCTCGCGCTCGGTGATCCCCGGCTCCAGCCGGGCCGCGACCGCCTCCGCGCACTCGTAGGCGAGCCGCTGCACCCGGCGGAAACCCTGGAGTTCCGCCGAACGTTCTTCCTGCACTGCCGTCGTCACCCGATCCGCCCCGTCTCCGTCGACTGCGGTACGTGCCCGTAACTTGACACTGGTGAATGTGACAGTTGTTAGAGGGAACGTCAATAGGAGAGATGAGGCCTGTGGATAACTCTGCGTAGCTCTCAAGCAGGGGTTCCCCTAGGGCCCCGTAATACTCGAGGCTGACGCGAAGACGGCTCCAAGGTCTGACGACCGCAGTGGCCCGGGTCACTACCTTCTATGACGTGACTGTGATCGCGACCGAAAGCCTGAGCAAGCGGTTCCCCCGGGTGACCGCGCTCGACCGGCTGTCCGTGGACATCGGACCCGGTGTGACCGGGCTCGTCGGGGCCAACGGCGCCGGCAAGTCCACCCTGATCAAGATCCTGCTGGGTCTGTCCCCCGCGACCGAGGGCCGCGCCGAAGTGCTCGGCCTCGACGTCGCGACCAAGGGCGCCGCCATCCGCGAGCGCGTGGGCTACATGCCGGAGCACGACTGCCTGCCGCCCGACGTCTCGGCCACCGAGTTCGTCGTGCACATGGCCCGCATGTCCGGCCTGCCGCCCGCCGCCGCCCGCGAGCGCACCGCCGACACCCTGCGCCACGTCGGGCTCTACGAGGAGCGGTACCGGCCCATCGGCGGATACTCGACCGGCATGAAGCAGCGCGTCAAGCTCGCCCAGGCCCTGGTGCACGACCCGCAGCTGGTCTTCCTCGACGAGCCGACCAACGGCCTCGACCCGGTCGGCCGCGACGACATGCTCGGCCTGATCCGCCGCATCCACACCGACTTCGGCATCTCGGTCCTGGTCACCTCGCACCTGCTCGGCGAACTGGAACGCACCTGCGACCACGTGGTCGTCGTCGACGGCGGCAAGCTGCTGCGCTCCAGCTCCACCACCGACTTCACGCAGTCCACGACCACCCTCGCCATCGAGGTCACCGACAGCGACGAGCACCCGGACGGCACCCGCGCGGTGCGCGACGCGCTCCACGCGCGCGGGGTGGAGACGGACAACGAGGGCGGCGGCCTGCCCGGAGCCGGCCACATCCTGCTGCTCACCGCCCAGGGCGAGGAGACGTACGACCTCGTCCGCGACGTCGTCGCCGACCTCGGCCTCGGCCTGGTGCGCATGGAGCAGCGCCGGCACCACATCTCCGAGGTGTTCACCAGCGACGACGAGCAGCGGAAGGAGGCGACCGTCCATGGCGGTTGAGCAGCCCCTGGCCACCCCCGCGGGTGACCAGTCCCGAATCCACGACATCGGCTACCGCGGCTACGACGGCCCCCGCCTCGGCCGCGCGTACGCCCGCCTGTCCCTCTACTCGCAGACCCTGCGCGGCTCCTACGGCCTCGGCCGCTCGGTGAAGTCCAAGGTGCTGCCGATGCTGCTGTTCGCGGTGATGTGCGTGCCGGCGGCCATCATGGTCGCCGTCGCCGTCGCCACCAAGGCACACGACCTACCGGTGCCCTACACCCGGTACGCGATCATCATGCAGGCCGTCATCAGCCTGTACGTCGCCTCACAGGCACCCCAGGCCGTCTCCCGCGACCTGCGCTTCAAGACCATCCCGCTGTACTTCTCGCGGCCCATCGAGACCGCCGACTACGTCCAGGCCAAGTTCGCGGCCCTGGCCTCCGCGATGTTCGTCCTCACCGGCGCCCCGCTGGTCGTGCTGTACATCGGCGCCCTGCTCTCCAAGATGGACTTCGCCCACCAGACCAAGGGGTTCGGCCAGGGACTGCTCTCGGTGGCCCTGCTGTCCCTCCTCTTCGCCGGTATCGGCCTGGTCATCGCGTCGATCACCCCGCGCCGCGGCTTCGGCATCGCCGCCGTGATCGCCGTACTGATCGTCTCCTACGGCTCGGTCTCCACCCTCCAGGCCATCGCCGACTCCCAGGGCAGCACCAGCGCCATCCCCTGGATCGGACTGTTCTCGCCGGTCACCCTGATCGGCGGCCTGAGCACCGCCCTGCTCGGCGGCACCAACACCTTCCCGGGTGGCGACGGACCCTCCCACGCCCAGGGCGCGGTGTACCTGCTCGTCGTCCTCGGCCTCATCGCCGCGAGCTACGGCCTTCTGCTGCGCCGCTACAAGAAGGTGGGACTGTGACCACGCTCTCCATCGACCACGTCTCCCGCTGGTTCGGCAACGTGGTCGCCGTCAACGACGTCACCATGACCATCGGCCCCGGCGTCACCGGCCTCCTCGGCCCCAACGGCGCCGGAAAGTCCACCCTCATCAACATGATGGGCGGCTTCCTCGCCCCCTCCACCGGCACGGTCACCCTCGACGGCAAGCCGACCTGGCGCAACGAGGCCATCTACAAGCACATCGGCATCGTCCCCGAGCGCGAGGCGATGTACGACTTCCTCACCGGCCGCGAATTCGTCGTCGCCAACGCCGAGTTGCAGGGCCTCGGTGCCAAGGCGGCCCAGAAGGCGCTCGCCACGGTCGAGATGGAGTACGCGCAGGACCGCAAGATCTCGACGTACTCCAAGGGCATGCGCCAGCGCGTGAAGATGGCGTCCGCCCTGGTCCACGAGCCGTCCCTGCTCCTCCTCGACGAGCCCTTCAACGGCATGGACCCGCGCCAGCGCATGCAGCTCATGGACCTGCTGCGCCGCATGGGCGACGAGGGCCGTACCGTCCTCTTCTCGTCCCACATCCTCGAAGAGGTCGAGCAACTCGCCTGGCACATCGAGGTCGTGGTCGCCGGACGGCACGCGGCCAGCGGCGACTTCCGCAAGATCCGCCGCCTGATGACCGACCGCCCGCACCGCTACCTGGTCCGCTCCAGCGACGACCGCGCCCTCGCGGCCGCCCTCATCGCCGACCCCTCCACCTCGGGCATCGAAGTGGACCTGGCCGAGGGCGCACTGCGCATCCAGGCCGTCGACTTCGGCCGCTTCACCGCCCTGCTGCCCAAGGTCGCCCGCGACCACGGCATCCGGCTGCTCACGGTCTCGCCGTCCGACGAGTCCCTCGAATCCGTGTTCTCGTATCTGGTCGCGGCGTAGGAGGCCCAAGATGTACGACCCCACAGTCGCCCGGCTCACCTACCGAGCCCTTCTCGGCCGCCGCCGGGCCCTCATCCTGGGCGCCCTGCCGCTGTTGCTGATCGCGATCTCCGTCGTCGTCCGCGGCCTCGCCGGCGCCGACGACCAGACGGCCTCCGACCTGCTCGGCGGCCTCGCCCTCGCGACCATGGTGCCGATCATCGGCGTCATCGCCGGCACGGGTGCGATCGGCCCGGAGATCGACGACGGCTCGGTGGTGTACCTGCTGTCCAAGCCGATCAAACGGCCGACGATCATCTTCACCAAGCTGATCGTGGCCATCGGCGTGACGATGGTCTTCTCCGCCCTGCCGACCCTGATCGCGGGCTTCATCCTCAACGGCAACGGCCAGCAGATCGCCATCGCCTACACCGTCGCCGCGCTGGTCGCCTCCATCGCCTACGCCGCGCTCTTCCTGCTCCTCGGGACGGTGTCCCGGCACGCGGTGGTCTTCGGGCTCGTCTACGCCCTGGTCTGGGAGGCCCTGTTCGGCTCCCTGGTCCCGGGGGCGCGGACGCTGAGCGTCCAGCAGTGGTCCCTGGCGGTCGCCCACAAGGTGACCGGCGGCGAACTGGTCACGTCCGACGTGTCCCTGACGACGGGCACGGTGCTGCTGGTCGCGGTGACCGTCCTGGCCACCTGGTACGCCGGCCAGAAGCTGCGCTCGCTGACGCTGGCGGGCGAGGAGTAGAGGCCCGCTTTATTGACGGGGGCTTCATCTGGGTCCGAGCACACTGGGCAAAGGGGATGTTCTGTGGAGAGGAACGGGGATGGCTGAGGGTTTCCGGGACGCCGACGCAGACTGGGACGGCGTGGTGCTGGACGAGGAGTTCATACGGTCCGCGGGGGCGGCGGAGCCGTCCGCGCGAGCGCGGATGCTGGCAGCTCGCTGGAAGGCCGAGAAACCCGAGCCGCAGCCGTGGCGGTCGGACGAGCCGCCGGCGGGGTGGTTCTTCAGCAAGGGCCGGCGTAAGTGGTGGCGTCGGTAGGTGGTTCTTCGGCTGCGGGCCGGTGGGGGCCGGTCGCGCCGTTCCCCGCGCCCCTGACGGGGCGCTTCAGTGGGCGTCTTCTAAATAATCAGTAGCGGCCAACTCGGCTCAAAGGCACAGTTGTTGTGTCACCCCACCATCTGGGAGAGGAGCCGGACGATGTCCATGCACGACAGTACGTCCCGCTCCCGTCAGGGCAGCCTTCGGCGGATCGCCGTGTAGCTGCCCGGGGCGGCCGCTTCGAGCACGCGATGGTCGCTCTCGCGTGGGCCGCCCACCCGGAGGATTGGCCGAGTGGTAAGGCACTGGCTTGCGCTGTGTTTGATTAAAAGCAAGTCATGGTCGGGCCTGGAAAGCCCGCGCACGTTCGATCCGTGCATCCTCCGCAACACGTTGTCACTGAGACTTGGCCAACAGGCAGGGCTGGAGCTGGTCAAGAAGGTCCCGGCGCCGCAGGCCGTGCCCACCCTCCCCCACTCTCGGCTTCGCTCGAGCGGGGGGACCCCCATCGCCCTGCGGAACGACTGCCCACGGCGGTTAGCTCAGGAGTCGCTCCACGACCACCGCGATCCCGTCCTCCTCGTTGGAAGACGTCACCTCGTCCGCCACGGCCTTCAGTTCCTCATGAGCGTTGGCCATGGCCACGCCCCGAGCCGCCCAGGCGAACATCGGGATGTCGTTCGGCATGTCGCCGAAGGCGATCGTGTCGGCGGACTTGAGGCCCAGCCGGCGCGCGGCCAGCGAGAGACCCGTCGCCTTCGACAGACCCAGGGGCAGCAACTCGACGATTCCCTCGCCCGCCATGGCCACCGCGACAAAGCCCCCGGCCGCCTGCCGTGCCGCTTCCGCGAGCTCGTCGTCGGACAGATCCGGGTGCTGTATGTAGATCTTGTTCAGCGGGGCCGCCCAGAGGTCGGCCACGTCCGTGAAGGGGGTCGACGGAAGATGGCCCGTCACCGCGTACCCCGGCCCCACCAGCACGTCGCCGTCGAGGCCGTCACGGCTCGCCGCCAGGTACAGCGGGCCGACCTCCGCCTCGATCTTCGCGAGGGCGACCCCGGCCAGCTGCCGGTCCAGTGTCACGGACGTCAGCAGGCGGTGCGCCCCGGCGTCGTACACCTGCGCCCCCTGGGCGCACACGGCGAGACCGTCGTAGCCGAGGTCGTCGAGGATGTGCCGGGTCCAGGGGGCCCCGCGGCCGGTGACGACGATGTGCGTGGCGCCCGCCGCGGTGGCCGCGGCGAGCGCGTCACGGGTGCGCTGCGAGATCGACTCGTCGGAGCGCAGCAGCGTCCCGTCGAGGTCGGTGGCGATGAGCCCGTAGGGGAAGCTCACCGGGACACCGGCTCCAGGACCTCCCGGCCGCCCAGGTACGGGCGCAGCACCTCGGGCACGTACACCGAACCGTCGGCCTGCTGGTGGTTCTCCAGGATCGCCACGATGGTCCGCGGTACGGCGCACAGCGTGCCGTTGAGCGTGGCCAGCGGCTTGACCTGCTTGCCGTCGCGGACCCGGATCGACAGCCGGCGGGACTGGAACTCGGTGCAGTCCGACGTCGACGTCAGCTCGCGGTACTTGCCCTGCGTCGGGATCCACGCCTCGCAGTCGAACTTGCGGGCGGCCGAGGCGCCGAGGTCACCGGTGGCGACGTCGATGACGCGGAACGGCAGCTCCAGCGAGGTCAGCCACTGCTTCTCCCAGGCCAGCAGACGCTGGTGCTCCGCCTCCGAGTCCTCGGGGGCGACGTAGGAGAACATCTCCACCTTGTCGAACTGGTGGACGCGGAAGATGCCCTTGGTGTCCTTGCCGTGCGAACCGGCCTCGCGGCGGAAGCAGGGCGAGAAGCCGGCGTAGCGCAGCGGGAGGCGCTCCGCTTCGATGATCTCGTCCATGTGGTACGCGGCGAGGGGCACCTCGGACGTGCCGACCAGGTAGAGGTCGTCCTTGTCGAGGTGGTAGACGTCCTGGGCCGCCTGGCCGAGGAAGCCGGTGCCCGCCATGGACTGCGGGCGGACCAGCGCCGGGGTCAGCATCGGCGTGAAGCCGGCCTCGGTGGCCTGCGCGATCGCCGCGTTGACGAGCGCGAGCTCCAGGAGCGCGCCGACGCCGGTCAGGAAGTAGAAGCGGGAGCCGGAGACCTTGGCGCCGCGCTCGACGTCGATCGCGCCGAGGAGCTGGCCCAGCTCCAGGTGGTCCTTGGGCTCGAAGCCCTCGGCGCCGAAGTCACGGATCGTGCCGTGCTCCTCAAGGGTGACGAAGTCCTCCTCGCCGCCGACGGGGACGTCGGGGTGGACGAGGTTGCCGAGCCTGAGCAGCAGCTCATGGGCCTCGGTGTCGGCGGCGTCGCGCTCGGCGTCGGCGGTCTTGACGTCGGCCTTCAGCTGCTCGGCCTTCTTCAGCAGCTCGGCCTTCTCGTCGGCGGAGGCCTTGGGGATGAGCTTGCCGAGCTGCTTCTGTTCGTTGCGCAGCTCGTCGAAGCGGACGCCGGAGGACCTGCGCCGCTCGTCGGCAGAGAGGAGAGAGTCGACGAGCGCGACGTCCTCTCCACGGGCGCGCTGGGACGCGCGCACACGGTCGGGGTCCTCACGGAGCAGGCGAAGGTCAATCACGCAGCCAAGGCTACCGGTGCGGGGTTGCCCCTCACGAATCACTATTCGTACGTGTTCCGAATCGCGGCTTACGTTCCGTTGTGGGGGAATTGCCGAGCGTGTCAATAAAAAGTGTCTCACTCCCTGGGACGGGGCAAGCGCGGGGCCTGCGGTTGACTGGATTCCCTTGTGGAGAGCGGGACTTGGGGGTGCGGTTGTCCACAGGAATCCACGCCCTCCCAAGAGTTATCCACAGGGTGTGTGGATGGGGTGTGGACTTCGGAATTGATCACTCCGCGGGCGACCCGTGAAGAGGGGAATTCCCGGTTCAAACCATGACAACACCCTCTTTCGAGTGGAAAGGCGTCGCTCCAAAAGATGAACCATGGGAAACGGGTGGACGAAGGGTGATGTGGGTGAGCGGGGCGGCGCGGGGGGTCTGTAGGGCGATTTATCGACAGACTCATGCCTCGCTGTCGACTTGTCCCCAGGTCGAGATGGACACCTGTGGATAACTCCTGTGGATAACGAAGATATGAGGGTACGACCGGCTAGAAGCGGCCGTCCTGGCAGCGCGCCACCCAGTCGGCGGCCGCCATGAACTCCTCGTCCGACGTCCCCGGCCGGGTGGGCTCCGCGGCCTCGCCCGGCTTGATGTCCGCCCGCGGGTAGGAGCCCAGGAACCGCACCTGGCGGCAGATCCGCTTCAGCCCCATCAGGGCCTCCGCCACCCGCCGGTCGGAGATGTGGCCCTCGGCGTCGATGCAGAAGCAGTAGTTGCCGATGCCGGCGCCGGTCGGCCGGGACTGCAGCAGCATGAGGTTGATGCCCCGGGTGGCGAACTCGCCGAGCAGGTCGCGCAGCCCGCCGGGGTGGTCGTCGTTCTGCCAGAGCACGACCGACGTCTTGTCCGCTCCCGTGCGGGCGGCGGGCCGGGCCGGGCGGCCGACCAGGACGAACCGGGTCTGCGCGTTCTCCGCGTCGTGGATCCCGGTCTCCAGGGCCTCCAGGCCGTACCGCTCGGCTGCGAACTCACCGGCGAACGCGGCGTCGTAGCGGCCCTCCTGGACCAGGCGGGCGCCGTCCGCGTTGGAGGCGGCGGACTCCCAGAGGGCTTCCGGGAGGTGGGCCCGCAGCCAGTTGCGGACCTGGGGCTGGGCCACGGGATGGGCGGTCACCGTCTTGATCTCGGAGAGCTTGGTGCCGGGGCGGACCAGCAGGGCGAAGGTGATCGACAGCAGCACCTCGCGGTAGATCGTCAGCGGCTCGCCCGCGACCAGCTCGTCGAGGGTCGTGGTGACCCCGCCCTCGACGGAGTTCTCGATCGGCACGAACGCGGCCTCGGCCTCGCCGTTGCGCACGGCGTCCAGCGCGGACTGCACGGAGACGTACGGGATCAGCTCCCGGGTGGCGGACTCCGGAAGGGTGCGCAGGGCGACTTCGGTGAAGGTGCCTTCGGGACCGAGATACGCATAGCTCGCTGGCATGTCCCTCACCCTAATGGGCGCAGGGAGACGCGGCTCACTTGTCTCATCGGATCCACTCGACCGGGTGGTTTGAAAACCGGAAACGCACCAATAGTGATCAGAAACCACTGTGGTAACCAGGCACCGATCGGGTAGCAACCGGGTGTACCCAGGTCCACCCGGGTACACCCGGGAATCAGCCCTCCAGGAGCCGCTGCCCCACGTACTCCCCGGCGGCCGCGCCGCCCGGCACCGCGAACAGGCCGCTCGCCTCGTGCCGGATGTACTGCGACAGCGCGTCCCCGCGGTCCAGCTTCCGCTGCAGCGGCACGAACCCGCGCAGCGGATCGGCCTGCCAGCAGACGAAGAGCAGCCCCGCGTCCGGCGTCCCGTCCGCGTCGATGCCGTCGTGGTACGAGAACGGGCGCCGCAGGATGGCCGCACCCCCGTTCTGGTCGGGCCGGGTGATCCGGGCATGGGCGTTGATCGGGACGACGTACTCCCCGTCCGCCCTGGCCTTCTCCAGGTCCATCGCCGTCGTCTCGGTGCCCCCGGACAGCGGCGCCCCGTTCGACTTCTTCCGCCCGATCACGTTCTCCTGTGCCGTGAGCGACAACTTCTCCCAGTCGTCGAGGAGCATGCGGATCCGGCGTACGACGGCATAGGAGCCGTTCGCCATCCACCCGGGCTCGCCCGACGACGGTACGAAGATCCGCTGGTCGAAGTCGGACTCCGTCGGCTTCGGATTGCGCGTGCCGTCCAGCTGGCCCATGAGGTTGCGGGCGGTCATGGGGTGG
The DNA here is from genome assembly GCF_019091475.1 of Streptomyces sp. GbtcB6. Lineage (NCBI taxonomy): Bacteria > Bacillati > Actinomycetota > Actinomycetes > Kitasatosporales > Streptomycetaceae > Streptomyces > Streptomyces sp. GbtcB6. The sequence goes on from NZ_JAGXJL010000004.1 coordinate 287,580, forward strand.
GCGGTGGCGCCCGGGGTGCGGTTGAAGCCGTTCATCTGCCAGCGGACCTTCGCCGCGCTGCCCGCGTCCTTCTGGATCGCGCGCAGGGCATGGAAGGCGACCAGGGCGTCGTCGGCGCCGATCTGCACCCACAGATCGCCGTTGCTGCGGGTCTTGTCGAGGTGGTCGGAGGAGAAGTCGGGCAGCGGGTCCAGGGCGGACGGCCGCTGCTTCTCCAGGCCGGTACGGCTGAAGAAGCTGTTGCCGAAGCCGAAGGTGATCGTCAGCGCCGAGGGACCCGCGTCCCGGGCCACGTCCGTGTCGTCCTGCGTCATCGGCTCACCGGCCATCAGCCGCCCGGCCGTCGTCGACCAGCGGCGCAGCAGCGCGGCGGCCTCGGTGCGGCCCGCGCCCGCCGCCAGGTCGAAGGCGACCAGATGGCCGCGAGCCTGGAGGCCCTCGGTGATGCCGGGCTGATGTTTCCCGTGAAACATCGCCCGGTCGGAGCCCACCGAGCTGAGCGGGGTGGCCTGGGCGGGGGCGGCCGCGTAGCCGACGCCCGCGCCCGCCGCGCCGAGCACGAGCCCGGTGGCCCCGGCGGTGCCGAGCAGCGCGCGTCGGCTGACGCCCCCGGCCGGAGGAGCCTCGGCGGCTGCGGTACGGGCCTCGGGGACGGACTGGGACTGTTCAGGCATGGTGCGGTTCAGCCGATCTGAGCGTTCTTGGAGACGGTCACCTGGTCGATGTCGGAGGTCCGCACGGTGACGGAGACCTGCCAGTCGCCGGCCATGGGGATCTGCACGCCGTTCGCGGCCCAGTGCCCGGTGGTGACGTGGTCGGGGGCCACGGGAAGCGGCCCGATCTTCTTGGCGGCGAGGGTGAAGGCGACCTTCACCTCGGGGACGTCGAAGGCCCGGCCGTTGGGGCGCTGGACGTAGACGTGCATCTCGTTGCTGCCCACGGTCGCGGGGTCGAGGTCGACGCGGACGACGCCCTTGCCGTCCGTGCCGCCGGTGTCGAACGACATGTCGAGGGTCAGTGCGCCAGAGGAGGAGCTAGACGCCGAGGAGGACGAGGAGGACGAGGAGGCTGCCTTGGCGTCCTGTTCGGTACGGCCGGGCTCGGTCTGTGTCAGTACGGTCGTGACGGCGAGCAGCACGACGGCGACCCCGGCCTCGGCGAGCACCGAGCGGCGCAGGCCGAAGCGGTGCGGGTCGGCGTCGCGGAGGCGCTTCTGCCGGGCGGTGTCCATGGCGGACTGCTGGCGGGCGAGTTGGGCGGCGCGCTCGGGGGCGTCGTCGGCGGACACGACCTTGCCGGATACGCCGGATACGCCGGATGCACCGGATGCACCGGAGACGCCGGTGCCGGCCTTGGCGGGCGCCTCCTTCGTGGCGGCGGACGCCTTGACCGTCTCCCTCTCCTCCTCCGCCTCTTCCTCGGCCTGTCCCTCAGCCTCAACCTCGGCCTCGGTCTCTTCCTCCGTCTCCGTCACCGCCGCGTTCGCGAGCCGCCCCGTCCACCGTCGCGAGATGGACGCGATGCCGACGAGCAGCACCACGAGCCCGATCTTGACCAGCAGCAGCTCGCCGTAGGCCGTGTCGGTGAACGCCGACCAGGAGCCGAGCTGGCGCCAGGACTGGTAGATGCCGGTGCCGACCAGGGCGAGCACCGATCCGAAGGCGACGCGGGAGAAGCGGCGCACGGCGGCGGACTCGACGGGGGTGTCGGCGGGCGCCCGGTAGAGGGCGACCAGCAGGGCGGTGAGGCCGCCCAGCCAGGCGGCCACGGCGAGCAGGTGGACGACGTCGACCGGCATCGCGATGCCCGGCTGGAGCCCGGTCGAGGCATGCTCGGCCATGGCCCAGCTCGCCGCGAGCCCGGCGGCCACGACAGTGCCGCCGATGGCGAGCCCGAAGGTCAGGTCGCGCTTCTCCTCTTCCTCCTCGCGCTTGTCGTACGCGCCGAAGAGGACGGCGATGAACAGCGCGGCCGCCGCGAGCAGCAGCAGCCGGGAGACCAGGGCCGCCCCGGCCTTGGTCTGCAGGACCTGGCCGAGCAGGTTGAGGTCGAAGATGTCGCCGACACTGCCGGAGGTCGTGTAGGAGCCGCGCAGGAGCAGCAGCCAGAGGGTGGCGGCGGTGAGCGTCAGCCAGCCGCCGACGACAAGGCGCTGCATGGCCCGCACCCCGGAGCCGCGCTGCCAGCAGGCGAGGACGAAGGCGGCGCCGCCGACGAGCACGATGTACCCGGCGTACGACATGTACCGCCCGAAGCCGTACAGCCAGCCGACGACCCCGCCGCCCACGTCCTGGTCCGGGACGGAGGCGACGGTCTTGGAAGGCGTGCCCACGGAGAAGGTGAAGGCGCCGCCGACGGGGTGGCTGTCGGCGGAGACGACCTGGTAGGCGACGGTGTACGTGCCCTTGCCGAGCCCGCTCTTGAGCTGCACGGCGTAGGTCGTGCCGCTCAGGTTGGTCGGCTTGCGCAGGTCGACCCGCTTGCCCGCGGGGTCGAGGACCCGCAGGGAGTTGTCGTTCATCGACACGTTCTCGGAGAACGTGAGCGAGACCTGGTCGGGCGCCTTGGGGACCACCACCCCCTGGGAGGGGTCGCTGCCGGTCAGCGCGGCATGCGCGGAAGCCGGCCCGGCGCCGGCCAGCAGCGCGCCGGTGACGGCGAGGAACAGCAGCACCAGGGTGCGCAGGCGGGGCGTGATGGTCCGCGTCAAGGTCGGTCCCTCCCTCAGTGTCCGGTCGACGGGTTGTACGTGGCGGACTTCACCGGCATCTCGACGGTGAGCGGACCGGATTCGGCGAACTTGAGTTTCAAGGTGATCGTGTCGCCCTGTTCCGGGCGGCGCTTCAGCTTCTCGAACATCAGATGGTTGCCACCGCTTTTGAACACGAGTTGACCGTGTGCGGGCACCTCGAAGGAGGTGACCTCCTCCATCGCCCCGCCGTTGGTCTCGTGCATGGTGATCTCACCGGCGGAGTCACTGGTGACGGACGTCAGCTCGTCCTTCGTGCCGCCTTTGTTGGTGATCGTCAGGAATCCGGCGGCCATGTCGGCGGAGACCGGCTGGGGCATGTAGGAGGCGCCGACGGACAGTTCGGCCCCCGAGGAGCCCGAGGAGCCCGAGGAGCCCGAGGAGCCCGAGCCGCCGCAGCCCGCGAGGGCCAGCGCCCCCGTGATCGCTATCCCGGTCAGAGCGAGGCGCTTTCCGGGCTTGACGGCCCTGACGGGCTTCACGGGTTCTCTCCCTTGATCAGCTTGGGGAGGTCCTTGGTGTAGTCGTCGACGGTGGCGTCCTCGCCGTAGAGGACGTATCCGCCGTCGGTCTCCGGCGAGAACGCGATGACCTGGGTGCCGTGCACCGAGACGACCTTGCCGGTCTTCTTGTCCTTGTGGGTCGGCTCGATGGAGATGCCGAGGGTGCGGGCGCCGGCCTGGATGGTGGCGAAGTCGCCGGTCAGTCCGACGAAGCTCGGGTCGATGCCCTTGAGCCACTTGCCGAGCTCGGCCGGGGTGTCCCGCGCCGGGTCGGTGGTGACGAACACGACCCGCAGCTTCGCCTGGTCGGCCTTGGACAGCGCCTTCTTGGCCACCGCGAGGTTGTTCATGGTCAGCGGGCAGACGTCGGGGCAGTGCGTGTAGCCGAAGTAGATCAGCGTCGGCCTGCCCTTGGTCGCCGCGCGCAGGTCGTACTTCTCGCCGTGGGTGTCGGTGAGCACCAGGTCCGGCTTCTCGAACGGCGTGTCCAGGATGGTCGCGGCCTTGTTCGAGGTGTCCCCGGAGACCACGGTGACGGGTGACTTGGCGTCGTCGTCGCCGCTGCCGCAGGCGGAGAGGGTCAGGGTGGCGGCGGCGAGCAGCGCGGCCGCGGCGAACGTCTTCTTGCGCATACGAAAATGTCCCAGATGTGAGAGATCCGGCGCGCACCGGGGGGCCGGACGACAGCCGTACGACAGCTGCGACAGCGTCGCACGACCCCCTGTGCGCGTTACGGACGAGGGGCTCAGGCCTCGGTACCGGTGGTGGACCGGCGGCGGCCGGCGAGGACGCCGTAGGCGACCCCGGCCGCGCCCACGGCGATGCCTACGACGCCGAGGACGCGGGCGGTGGTGTCACTGCCGCCGGAGGAGCCGGAGTCGTCGGACGTGGTGGTCTCGGTCCTGGCCGAGGTCTCCTCGGCCGTGTCCTCGGCTGTGGCGGACCCGTGGTGGTCGCCGGTGGCGGCGGACAGCGCGAGGACCGGGGCCGGGTTCTCCGGCTCGTCCTGGCCCTCCTGCTGGACCTCGATCCAGCGGACGACCTCCTTGTTCGAGTACGTCTGGATCGCCTTGAAGACCAGCTCGTCGGTGTTCTCGGGCAGGGCGCCCACGGAGAGCGGGAACTTCTGGAAGTAGCCCGGCTCGATGCCCTTGTCCTCGGCGGTCCAGGTGACCTTGGTGACCGCCTGGTCGATCTTCTCGCCATGCATCTCCAGCGGCTTGGCCAGCTTGGACTTGGTGACCTCGATCTTCCAGCCGGCCATCGGCTGCGGCATCACGGAGGCCACCGGGTGGTCGGTGGGGAAGTTGACCTCGACCTTGGTGGTCGAGGCGTCGTCGCGCTCGTTGGGGACCTTGAAGTCGATGACCGCGTAACCGCCCTTGGCGGCGGTGCCCTCGGGCTCCACGCTGACGTGCGCGAACGCGGGCGAGGTGACGGCCAGTACGGCGGTACCCGTGACGGCGGCGACGGCGGCGATACGAGAGGCCTTCATGGCGGAAGCCTTCATGGCAGGGAGCACTCCACTCCGAGTGAGTTCTGTCGTTGAGGGGGCGCGTGGGGAGCCGAAAGCCGAAAGCGGCCATCGGAAACGGCACGCGCGTGTGCCGCACGACGGCGGCAGGCCCCTCCGGATCCGGGCAGAGACCCCGGGGAGTGCTCTGGTCGCGTCGTGTCAGGCGGCGAGAACGAGTACGGCGGCGGCCGTGGGCGGCCCGCGCCGGATCACGGAGTGCTGGAGCGCGACGGTGTGCGGGACGGGCGGTACGTCCCAGGCGCTACGACGGCCACGCGCGGGCGCCTCGGGTACGGCCACGAGCCCGGCGCACAGAGCGCACGCCAGCGTGAGCGCCCCGCGCAGGGAACGGATGAGCGCCCCCTCGGCGACCCCGTGCGCCGAATCGGCCGACAGCTGGATCAGTCGCAGCAGTGCCAGGTCGCCCCGGCGCAGCAGCCATCCGGCCACGACGGCCGCGAGGACGTGTCCGAGCAGCATGGGCACGGAGGGCAGCAGCGAGGCGGAGGCCCCGGTGGCGTCCGCGGCATGGGCCGCCCCGCTCGTACCGGTGGCCGGAACGGAGGTGCTGAGATGCGCGTCCGCGAGGATCTTGTACGCGTGGGCGGGGCTGATCTGCGCGGCCCCGGCCCCGCACACCAACCGCGCGGCCCGCTCCACCAGCGAGGCGTCACCGGTGGACATCGACGTCATGGAAGTCATGGACGACATCGATGACATGGAGGACATGGACATCGAGCCGCCGGACATCACGGAGCCGCCGTGCTGACCGAGCCCGAACAGCGTGTGGAGCACCGTCTGCAGCACCGCGAGCAGGGCCACGATCCCCGGCAGCGAGCGGGCCCGGCCGGTCAGCGGGGCGACGAGCGCCAGGGTGCCCAGGAAGCCCGCGCCGAGCGTCCACAGCGGAACGGTCGCGCAGGAGGCCAGGGTGTGCCCCGCCGCGGCCAGCACCACACAGAGCGCGGCGAACACCGCGGCCCGCAGGAGCCGCAGTCCGCTTCCGGTGCGCGCCGCGCGCGGGTGGGGGGCAGTCATGGCGCGCTCATCATCGCACCGGACCCCTGCCCGCTTTACGTCAGGTCCAGAAGATTCCGTTACGTACGGAAGCGCTGAGAGGACCCGGACGGACGGGAGCGGTAAGGACCGGACAGAAGGTGATCGAGAGAAAGAACCGAAAGATCATCCTTGTGACGAACCACCCGCTCATACACCGAAACCTCCCCCCGCGCATCCCCCGGATGGGCGTTCTCACATGAACGGAGTGCTTACACCCGCGCACGGGTGGCAATAGGTATCGGTATGTCGAGCCGCGGCCAGGAGGCTGGAGCATGAGCATCTGGTGGTCACTCCATCTGCGGCGTGAGGCCGCGAGCGTGCCGCTCGCCCGCAGGCTGCTGATCGGCACGATGGAGACGGCGGGCGTCGACCCCGACATCTCCTACGACCTCTCCGTCGCCCTCAGCGAGGCCTGTGCGAACGCCGTCGAGCACGGCGGGGCCGGCCGTACCTCGGAGGCGTACCGGGTCACCGCCTACCTGGACGGCGAGAAGTGCCGTATCGAGGTGGCGGATTCGGGGCCGGGGCTCGGTCCGGGGTTCGCCCGCACCCAGGGCGTCAGACCCGCCCGTCCCGACGCCGAGCACGGGAGAGGTCTCTGTCTCATCAGAGAACTCGCGGATCACGTCCACATCGGCAACAAGCCGGGCCGCGGCGGCACCGTGGTCAGCTTCGACAAGATCCTCAAGTGGAAGAAAGATCCTTCTCTGCTTTCGGCATGACCCTCGCCCCCGCATAACACCCGCGCTAGGGTGCGCGCATGATTCTCAGAAAGATTAAAGAAAGCCTGCTCCTGCCCGGGGTGATATTGCGTCCCATTGCCGTCGGCGACGCGAAAGCGCTGTGCGCCGCATACGTCGGCAACCGAAGGCATCTCGAACCCTGGGAACCGCTCAGACCCGAGTCCTTCTTCACCGTCGAGGGGCAGACCGAGCGCATCGATGGCCTGCTGGGACAGGCCGCCGACGGCCTCCTGGCCCCCTGGATCATGGAGTCGGCCGAGGACGGCCGGATCGTCGGCGCGATCACCCTTTCCGGAATTTCCCTGGGTCCTTTCTGCAGTTCCTACGTCGGCTATTGGGTGGCCGGTGATCAGCAGGGCCGTGGTCTGGCCACCGCCGCCCTGGATCGGGTCTGCGAGATAGCCCGGGATGTCGTGGGACTTCACCGGATCGAGGCGTCCACCCTGATCGAGAACACGACGTCCCAGCGCGTGCTGAAGAAATGCGGGTTCGAGACGATCGGGGACGCGCCGCAGTATCTGCACATCAATGGAGAATGGCGGGACAGCCGGCTGTTCCAGCGGATCCTGCACGACCGCGCCCCGGCTCTGTGACCAGCGGCTTCCCGACGGGTTCAGCTTCCTGGGCGTTCACAGGTCGTTGCCAGCTCCCGCCCATGCCCCTGACAAACGGCGTTCATAGCTTCGTCGGCCATGACGGGAAACCACAAAAACACGTCGATCACCCGCCGCCGCGCCCTCGCGGTCTCCGGCGGCACGGTGGCGGCCGGCGGCCTCGCGGTCGCCGGCTTCCAGTCGGCCTTCGCCGACACGACCGACACCAGTACCGATGCGGATGCCACGGCCTCCGCGAGTTCCACCAGCAGTGAGTGCATGACGCTGATGAGCAGCGTCACGGAAGGGCCGTACTACCTCGATGGTGCCTTGGTGCGCAAGGACATCACCGAGGGCAAGGCCGGCGTTCCGCTGACCCTGCGGTTGACCGTCGTGGACGCCACCGACGGCTGCACTCCGGTCAAGGGCGCCGCGGTCGAGATCTGGCACTGCGACGCCTGGGGCTACTACTCCGGCTACACCACCGCCAACCCCGGCGGCTCCGCCCCCGCGGAGAGCGAGGAGGGCGACTCCGCCAACGACAACACCTACCTGCGCGGCTACCAGATCGCCAACGCCAACGGGGTCGTCAAGTTCGAGACGATCTTCCCGGGCTGGTACACCCCGCGCACCTGCCACATCCACGTGAAGGTGCACACGGGCGGCGAGAAGGAGGACGGCACCTACGAGGGCGGCAAGGTCAACTACACCGGCCAGCTGTTCTTCCCCGACGACATCGCCGAGGAGATCTTCACGCTCGAGCCCTACTCGAAGCACACCGGCGACTACACGGTCCTCGCCAACGACATGGTGTACGACGGCGGCGGCGCCTCCAGCGGTCTGCTGACCCTGAAGGCCGTGCACAAGAAGGACCCCTCGAAGGGCTACAAGGGCTCCCTGACCCTGGGCGTCGACCCGGACGCCGAGAACACGGGCGCCGGCAGCGGCGGCGGGGGCACCCCGCCGAGCGGCGCCCCGACGGGCGCCCCGCCGAGCGACAGCGCCTCCCCTTCGGCCTCCGCCTCCTCATAAGGTAAGGGACATGACAAGCCGCGAGGATGACGCGCTGGCGCAGGCCGCCGTGGCCGCGCTCACCGGTCAGCTGGCCCTGGCCCCCAAGCCGGGCCTGCCCGACCCCCGTGACCTGGACGCCCGCAGCACGCGCCGGGAGCACGACAGTCTGCGCTGGTCGGCCAGGGCGCTGGCGCCCGGCCTCGCGGCGATGGCCGCCTCCGCCCGCCGTACCGGCGAAGCCACGCCGGTGCTGCGGGCGGAACTGGGCGCGATCGGCCGGTGCACCGAGCACTCGGTCGGCCTGGCCGGCGGCGGCCACAAGGGTGCCCTGTGGGCCCTCGGCTTTCTGGTCGCCGCGGTCGCCCTGGATCCCCGGGCCAAGGCCCGCGAGATCGCCGCGAACGCACGGAAGATCGCCGCGTTCAACGACAAGGGCGCCCCCAAGCGCCCCTCCCGGGGTTCGTCGATCTCCGTGAAGTACGGCGCGGCCGGCGCCCGGGGCGAGGCCAGGGCCGGATTCCCGCACGTACGCCGGGCGTTGGACGCGCTGGCGACGGCCCGCAAGGCGGGCGCCACCGAGAACCAGGCCCGCCTGGACGCGTTAATGACGGTGATGTCCACCCTCCAGGACACCGAACTCCTCTACACGGCGGGCCCGTTGGGGCTGCGCCAGGTCCAGGCAGGGGCGCGGGAAATACTGGAGGCGGGCGGCACGGCGACAGAGGCAGGCGCGGAGGCGCTCCGCACCCTTGACGCGGACCTGCACGAAAAGGGCTGGAGCCCAAGAGGTAGTGCGGGGCTCTTGGCCGGCGCACTGTTTCTGGACGGGCTCTCTGGAGCGCCCCTTTAGGGGCGCGGGGAACTGCGCGCTCAGCCCCCACCCACCCGCAGAACGCAACGATGGCCGGGCACCCACTCAGGTACCCGGCCATTCACATCACACGTCAGCCCTTAAGAGAACCCATCCACGCCTCAACCTCGTCCGACCGCCGGGGCAGCCCCGCGCTGAGGTTCCGGTTCCCGTCGGCCGTCACCAGGATGTCGTCCTCGATCCGGACTCCGATCCCCCGGTACTCCTCCGGCACGGTGAGGTCGTCGGCCTGGAAGTACAGCCCCGGCTCGACGGTCAGCACGACCCCCGGCTCCAGGACGCCCTCCACATACGTCTCGGTCCGCGCGGCAGCACAGTCGTGGACGTCGAGCCCGAGCATGTGCCCCGTCCCGTGCAGCGTCCACCGGCGCTGCAGGCCCAGCTCCAGCACCCGCTCCACCGGCCCCTCCACGAGCCCCCACTCGACGAGCCGCTCGGCCAGCACCCGCTGCGCGGCATCGTGGAAGTCGCGGTACTTGGCGCCCGGCTGCACCGCCGCGATCCCGGCCTCCTGGGCGTCGTACACGGCGTCGTAGATCTTCTTCTGGATCTCGCTGTACGTGCCGCTGATCGGCAGCGTGCGCGTGACGTCGGCGGTGTACAGGCTGTGCGTCTCGACGCCGGCGTCCAGGAGGAGCAGGTCGCCGGAGCGCACCGGGCCGTCGTTGCGGACCCAGTGCAGCGTGCAGGCGTGCGGGCCGGCCGCGCAGATCGAGCCGTAGCCGATGTCGTTGCCCTCCACGCGCGCGCGGAGGAAGAACGTGCCCTCGATGTAGCGCTCGCTGGTGGCCTCGGCCTTGTCGAGGACCTTCACGACGTCCTCGAAGCCGCGGACCGTGGAGTCGACGGCCTTCTGCAGCTCGCCGACCTCCCACTCGTCCTTGACCAGCCGTGCCTCGGAGAGGAAGACCCGCAGCTCCTCGTCGCGCTCGGCGGTGACCTTGTCGGTCAGCGCCTCCTGGATGCCGGCGTCGTACCCGCGTACGACCCGCACCGGGCCGGTGGCCTCGCGCAGCTTGCCGGCCAGCTCGCGCACGTCGGCGGCGGGGATGCCGTAGAGCGCCTCGGACTCGGTCAGCGAGTGCCGGCGGCCCACCCACAGCTCACCCTGCCCGGAGAGCCAGAACTCGCCGTTCTCGCGGTCGGAGCGGGGCAGCAGGTAGACGGTGGCCACATGGCCGTCGTCCTTCGGCTCCAGGACGAGTACGCCGTCCTCGGTCTGGTTGCCGGTGAGATAGACGTACTCGACCGACGCCCGGAACGGGTAGTCCGTGTCGTTCGAGCGGGTCTTCAGGTTGCCGGCCGGGATCACCAGGCGCTCGCCCGGGAAGCGGGCGGACAGCTCGGCGCGGCGGCGGGCGGTGTGCCCGGCCTGCTCGATGGGCTTGAGATCGTGCAGCTCCGTATCGGCCCAGCCGGACTTCATGCTCTCGGCGAGCTCGTCGGACACGCCCGGGTACAGGCCGTTCTTGCGCTGCTTGATCGGCTCTTCCGACTCGGTCTCCGGGGTCTCCGGAGTCTCCGGGGTGAGCTCGTCGGACACGGTCATCCTCCTCGACACTGCAGTGAATCCCGTCCATCGTACGGTCGTACCGAACGGCGTCCCAGGGACTTGGGGCCCACAGCGGTGTGAGGTGTGTCCGCCTCTGCCTTTCTGACTGACCGATCAGTCGAACCGGGCCGCCAGCAGGACCACGTCCTCCTCGCTGTCGGCCTCGTCCAGGCCGTCCGGCAGCACCGTGCGCAGGACGTGGTCGGCGATCGCCCCGGGGTCGTGGCGCAGCGAGCGCGGGATGCTCGCGGCGGCGGTGTGCAGCCGGGCGAAGGCGCGGTCCATGGGGTCGCCGGTGCGGTGCAGCAGCCCGTCGGTGTAGAGGAGCACCGTTTCGCCGGCCTCGGCCTGGACCTCCACGCTGGGCGCCTCCCAGCAGGCGAGCATGCCCAGCGGAGCGGACACGGAGGTCTCCGCGAACTCGGTGCGGTGCTCCCCGATCAGCAGCGGCGGGCTGTGGCCGGCCCCGGCGAGGGTGACCTTGCGCAGTGCCGGCTCGCAGTAGGCGAACAGGGCGGTGGCGGAGCGGGCCGGTTCGGTCAGCCGCAGCAGCAGTTCCAGGTCGGAGAGGACCGCGACCGGGTCCTCGCCCTCCATCACGGCGTACGCCCGCAGGGAGGCGCGCAGCCGGCCCATCGCGGCGACCGCGCTCGGCCCGGAGCCGGTGACCGAGCCGACGGCGAGGCCCAGTGCGGCGTCGGGCAGCGGCAGCGCGTCGTACCAGTCGCCGCCGCCGCGCGGGCCGGTGCGGTGCCGGGCGGCGAGCTGGACGCCGGCCACCCGGGGCAGCCGGGAGGGGAGCAGCTCCTCGGCGATGGTCGTCATGCACGCGCGCGTGCGCTCCACCTCCAGCAGCCGGGCCAGGTGTTCGGCCGCGTACCGGACGTACAGGCCGACGAGGTGGCGCTGGCGCTCGTGCGGCTCGGCGGGCTCGTCGTACAGCCAGGCGACCGCGCCGAGCCGGTCGGCCGCGTCGGTGACGAGGGGGAGTGCGTAGCTGGCGGCGTAGCCGAGGCGGGCGGCGACCTCGCGGTGGCGCGGGTCGAGGCCGTCCTCGGCGAACAGGTCGGGGTGCACGATCTCGGCGGCGGCCCCGCCGTCGTACGGCAGCGCGCCGCGCGGGACGGTCTCCAGGTGACCGAGGTCCGCGCGGCCGAGGCCCAGGCCGAGCGTGGTGTGCGGGCCGAGTCCGTCGGCGGGCTCCAGTGCCACGAGACCGCGCCGGGCGCCCACGAGGGCGGCACCGGCGCGCAGGAGTTCCTGGAGGGCCGGCTCCAGAGTGCCGGTCCGGGCGAGCCGTTCGGTCAGTTCATGGAGGGTGGTGAGGTCGGAGACCCAGCTGGCCAGCCGGTCCTGGAGGACGGTGCCGGGCGCCGGGGCGGCGGGGGTCTTCGGGACGGGAGGTGCGGCCGGGGCGGGGGGTACCGGCGCGACAGTGTGTGCGGGCGTGGGAACCGTTGAATCGATTCCAGCCACTTTCGGAGGGTGCGGGGCGTTCATCGCGTCCGGCTTTCAGACCTGTGCGTATTGCTCAAAAGCATCGCAAACCCCCATGTCTTTCTGCGCCGCTAGCAGTGTCTCCACATGTACACGCACTCGTGAGGAGATGTCCAGCATTGTCCTGCCGGGATTCCTGGTGTCCGTGGGCCTCTTGGGGTCTTGCCGAGGTCTTCTCCCGGACGACTTGCGCAAAAGCAAAGTTGGCTTAAAACTGACTCGGGTATCGGTTCATTGCGGTCGACTGGCCTTGCTCCACAGAGCGTCACAGCGGTCGTGATGGGTACGTACTCGGAGAAGGCCAGGGGTGGTTGGGGACCACCCGGAACCTGGCGACGGACCCGGGCGTCTTAACCACCGACGACCGTGCCCCATCCTCCCGTGGCGGAGGCGGAGAGAAACACTCGGAACGGCAAAACGCCAGACTTCGCCACCCCCACGCCGTGGCCGTGCTTTTGATAGACGCAGTACGAGCAGTACGACGCAGTTCTTGTGAACGCGGGCGCGGTCCCCGCTCGACCCCCAGGGGTTCCCCTTGCCCAGGGCAGGGGTGTGATGCGCCAACAGGTACGCACAGTGAAGTGATCGACACATGATGTGATGTGGTCCACGGTGTTGCCAGCGGTGCAACGGAAAGGAACGAGCGCTCATGCGCGAGATCCTCGGAAGGCGACGCAGGCTCCTGTCCAGGCGGAACGACAAGGGGCCTGAGTTTCTCGGCGCGGCCCTGACCTTCGCGACGGAATGGCAGTGGCCCGTACTCCCGGGCGTGGCTCCCGACCCTCAGGGGCGGGCCCGGTGCGCGTGTCCCGACCCCGAGTGCACGGTGCCCGGTGCACACCCCTTCGACCCCGGCCTGCTCGCCGCCACCACCGACGAGCGCATGATCCGCTGGTGGTGGGGCAACCGGCCGACGGCCCCGATCGTCCTCGCCACCGGAGCCGCCGGCGGGACGGCGCCCTGTGCGGTCAGCCTGCCCGCCCTCGCCGCTTCCCGCGCCCTCGCCCTCCTCGACCGCCGCGGCATGCGGCTCGGTCCGGTGGTGGCCGCGCCCACCCGCTGGGCGCTGCTCGTCAAGCCGTACTCCATGGAGCAGTTGGGCGAGCTGCTCTACGCCAAGGACTTCGTCCCCGGCTCGCTCCGCTTCCACGGCGAGGGCGGCTACCTCGCCCTGCCGCCCTCCGAGACCGGCCAGGGCGCCATCCGCTGGGAGCGGGCCCCGCTGCCCGGCTCGGCCAAGCCCTGGGTGCCCGATGTGGAGGCCGTGGTGGACGCCGTGGTCGACGCCCTCACTCGTACGGGTGTGAGCGCACCCGAGTTGTAAGGGTGTCGGGCGCGAGAACACGGCTTGTCGCGTCCGCCTGGTTACTCTCCGCACATGCTGCGTAATTCTGGGGGCCGTCCCTCAGACCCCCGACTACGTCTGCTCGCCCTCGTGGGCGTCATGGTGAGCGCGGTCGTGCTGCCGCTGACCGTGGCGTCCGCGGGACAGGTGGGCGACGCCGCCGTACACCCCGCCCGGCACGACGACGAGAAACTGCCGGCGCCGGTCCGGTCCCCGCTGGTGCTCGGTCTGGGCCTGGCCACGGCTGCCCGCTGCGGTCCCGAACTCACCTCGCCCGACGGCGTCGAGGCGCAGACCTGTGTGATGGCCCAGGGTGCGGACACCTGGGCGCGCACCTACTACCGCAACGCCACCGGGGCGGCCCTGGAGGCCGTGCTGAGCCTGCTGGGCCCGCACGGCCGCACCGTGCAGACGCACTGCGCGGCGGACGCCGACGACGAGCCAGCCACCTGTGAGACGCCCCGGGAGCACACCCGGGGCACCCTGGACGCCTACACGGCCGTCACGGAGTTCGCGGCACGCGGCGGCGACGGTCCCCTGCTGCTGCGTTCCGCGAGCAACTCGGGAGACGGCTCCGGGGACTCGTCCGCGGACAACTCCCAGCGGTCAAGCGGGAGTTGACGAATCGCTACGGTCCGTACACCGGACGCGGGCATGAAAAGGCCCGGTTGCTGGCGACGGGGGATGCACCAGCAACCGGGCTACTGAGACGGTAACAAGAGATCGGCGGTTCGCAAATTCGATCTCGGCTATTCGGACACGTATTTGCTTGCCGTGTAGGGAAGTTGTGACAGGAGTCACCCGCTTCGACGGGCCTGGTGCGGCTGACCGACCGGTCAGCCGCACCCCTGTGTCCGCGCTGATCGTCAGCTGAGCGTGACCTGTCGGTTGGTCAGTCCGCCGCGGGCCCGCCGCTCGTCCGCCGTGAGCGGTGCCTCCGAGGCCAGGGCGGTCGCGAGGCGCTCGGCGAACTCGGCGGCCGGCTTCTCCACGTCCTCCGCGCCGACCCCGCTCGGCAGGTCCCAGACCGGCACGGTGAGACCGTGGGCGCGGAAGGAACCGACCAGCCGGGTGCCCTCGCCGAGGCTGGACCGGCCCGCCGCGTGCAGCCGCGCCAGAGCGTCCAGAAGCTGCTCCTCGGGATACGGCATGACCCACCGCAGATGGTTCTTCTCGGGCGTCTCGCACCAGTAGGCGGAGTCGACGCCGGTCAGCTTCACCGTCGGGATGGCCGCCGCGTTGGCCCGCTCCAGGGAGGCGGTCACGTCCGGGGTGGCGTTCTCCGCGTCCTGCACCCAGAACTCGAAGCCGTCGTGCACAACTGGCTCGAACGGGCCCTTCGGGTCGAGCAGGTCCTGCAGCCGGGGGCTGTCGGCGGGGGCGCGGCGGCCCTGCACCGGGGTGCCCGGCTCGGCGGCGAGGGCCCGCTGCAGGGTGTCGGCGAGGTCGCGGCTGATGTCGCCGGACGCCGTGTCGTTCTGCAGGCCGAGCAGGACCGTGCCGTCGTCGCGGCGCAGCGCCGGCCAGGCCATCGGCAGCACCGTGGCGAGCGTGACCGAGGGGACGCCCTCGGGCAGACCGTCCTTCAGGGTCAGCTCGACCGTGGCGGCGGGGACCAGCTCACGCAGCGCCACCCAGTCGCCCTCGCCCGCCAGCCCCTCGAACGGGCGGTGCACCAGCTCGGTCGCCGCGTGCGCCGCCGCCCGGCCGTGGCACGCCTTGTAGCGGCGGCCGCTGCCGCAGGGGCAGGGTTCACGGGCACCGACAACCGGAATGTCTCCATCAGCGCCTCCGGCGCGGGCCGCATCGCTGAGCTGCGGCCGCGTGGCCGTCGTCTGGGGTCGCTTCTTGGCCATCTGGGTGTCTCCCGGTTACGGCTCGTCTCGTACGGGCGGGAGCCTAGCCGTTCATGCCCTGGGTCACGGGAACCTGTGGACGGAGCCGCCGTCGCGTATCCGGTCGGTCCAGGTCGGTCCGGTCTGTCCGGTCGGTCCAGCCCGGTCAGTCGAGGTCGTCGAACGCGTCCGCGAAGTCCAGGTCGGCCATCTCCGGGACCGACGGCCCCGAGGGCGCGATGACGCGCGTAGCGAAGGCGTCTCGGCGGTCCCGGGTGTTCCCGGTGTCAGGATCACGCACGTCCTTGTGGACCACGACCCAGACCGTCACCTCGCCCCGGGCGTCGTCGCGGACACCCCAGTCGTCGGCCAGGGCCGTGATGATGTTCAGCCCGCGGCCGCCGTGTGCCGTGACCGACGGGGTCATGGGAGCCGGGCGGGTCGGACCACCGCCGTCCGTCACCTCGACGACCAGCCGGCCGCGCGTGTCGACCTGCCAGGCGGCCCGGACGTCGCCGTCCCCGGCCAGCGCGTCGCCCAGGGGGCGCCCGTGCTTGCAGGCATTGCTCAAAAGTTCGGAAAGGATCAGTACGGCATCGTCGATGACCGATTCCGATAGACCACCCGTGCGCAACTGATCGCGCATACGGTGCCGCGCCTTCCCCACGCCCGCAGGGCCATGGGGTACGGCCATGCTCGAAGACGTGGGCACCTCCTGTGCCACCACCAACGCCACCCCCGAGACCTCCTTTGCCCCACGCCACGGTGTGGATGCCCCATCGGCCTGAACCGGAAACCGGCCAATGAATGTCCGGTGACGCATTCGCAACCAACGAATACATGCCGAACGCGCCGGAGCACTCCCTGTGACGGGTCGTCGCCATATCCCCCAGATACGGCTTCGTGTGGCTGGATTTCGATGGTATGGCCGAGAAGTGAGGATGCTGTGGGCGGGCTGTCGGGTCAAGAGGTGCGGGGTGTCCTTACTTGACTCTTTATCTGAGCCCTGATCAGGACAGCTCCGGATTTACCGTCCCCGATGCCCCCGTCACCCGTGACCCGTCACCCCTCGCAGTCCTTCACCGCCCCAGTCGGTCCAGCACCGCCGCCGGCCGGTTGGTGATGATCGCGTCGATGCCGAGCTCCACGCACAGGTCCACGTCCTCCGGCTCGTTCACCGTCCACACGTGCACCCGGTGGCCGTTCCGCTTCAGCCGCTCGACGTAGGCCGGGTGATTGCGCACGATCCGGATCGAGGGCCCCGCGATCCGCACCCCGGCCGGCAGCCGCCCGTCGCGCAGCCGCGGCGAGAGGAACTGCAGCAGATAGACCGTCGGCAGCGTCGGCGAGGCCGCCCGCACCCGGGCCAGCGACCGCGCGGAGAAGCTCATGACCCGCACCGGCGACTCGGCGGGGGCGGCCGGAGCGTCCAGCCCGAACCGCTTGAGCAGGACCAGCAGCCGCTCCTCGACCTGCCCCGCCCACCGCGTGGGGTGCTTGGTCTCGATCGCCAGCTCCACCCGCCGGCCGGCGTCCGACACCAGCTCCAGCAGCCGCTCCAGCGTCAGTACGGAGGTGTCCGCGCGGTCCTCGGGCCGGAACTCCCAGTCGGGCTCCTCGTCCCGCCCGTGCCAGGCCGGGCCCTTCTTCCACGAGCCGAAGTCCAGGGCGGCCAGGTCCGCGAGCTCCAGGGCCGAGACCGCGCCCCGCCCGTTGGACGTACGGTTGACCCGTCGGTCGTGGACGCACACCAGATGGCCGTCGGCGGTCAGGCGTACGTCGCACTCCAGGGCGTCGGCGCCGTCCTCGATGGCCTTCTTGTACGCGGCCAGAGTGTGCTCGGGGGCGTCCTCGGAGGCCCCGCGGTGCGCGACGACCTGGATGCGATGCTGTGGTGCGTGGGTCACCGCGTCATGGTGCCACCGAGCGGGGGTACCTGGGGGCACCCTGCATGCCGGTAAAGGGAACTTTTGTCGGACAGGCCCTATATAAAGGTTGTCCGTGTACCCACAGCCACCGCTTATGGTGCTCTGACGGCCTGTGGGAAAAGCTGACGGCATACAAAAGCACATGCACAGCTGAATCGCGCCGGAGCGACAGCAAGCGTGAAAGAGCGTGACCGAGTGCGACCGAGAAGAAAAGCCGTGGACCGAGGAGAGAAGTTGTGAGCACCGAGAACGAGGGCAACCCGGTACCTCCGGCCCCGTCCGCACCTCCCGTGCCGCCGACGTCTCCCGCTGCCTCGCTGCAGGCTGCTGCGTCCGACGGCGGGGAAGCACCGACCGCACCGATCCCGCCGGCGCCGCAGGGCGCGCCCGCGAGCGACCCTTACGGGACCGCACCGCAGGCCCCCGAGAGCTCCTGGCCGCCCCCGCCGCCCGCGACCCCCTCCTACGCGGACGCCGGTGCGGGTGCGGGTGCCGCCTGGGGCTCGTCGTACGACCAGCAGTACCAGCAGTATCAGCAGCCCCAGCCGTTCCAGCAGCCGCAGCTCGCGCCGAAGAAGGGCAGCGGGCGGGGCGGTCTGATCGCCGCCGTCCTGGTGGCCGCGCTGGTCGCGGGCGGCATCGGCGGCGGCCTCGGCTACACGCTGGCGAAGAACAACGACGACAGCGGCTCCACGACCATCTCGTCCTCCAGCGGTGGAGCCACCCAGGTCAAGCGTGCCGCCGGCACCATCGCGGCGGTCGCCCAGAACTCGCTGCCCAGCACGGTCACCATCGAGTCCGAGTCGACCAGCGGCGAGGGCGGCACCGGCACCGGCTTCGTCTTCGACAAGCAGGGCCACATCATCACCAACAACCACGTGGTGGCGGACTCCCTCGACGGCGGCAAGCTGACCGCGACGTTCCCGGACGGCAAGAAGTACGACGCCGAGGTCGTCGGCCACGCACAGGGCTACGACGTCGCGGTGATCAAGCTCAAGAACCCGCCGTCGGACCTGAAGCCGCTCGCCCTGGGCGACTCCGACAAGGTGGCCGTCGGCGACGAGACGATCGCGATCGGCGCCCCCTTCGGCCTGTCCAACACGGTCACCACGGGCATCATCAGCGCCAAGAACCGCCCGGTCGCCTCCAGTGACGGCAGCTCCACCAGCAAGGCGTCCTACATGAGCGCCCTGCAGACCGACGCCTCCATCAACCCGGGCAACTCCGGCGGGCCGCTGCTCGACGCCTCCGGCGCGGTGATCGGCATCAACTCCGCGATCCAGTCCGCCTCCAGCGGCGGTCTGGGCAGCACCGGGCAGTCGGGCTCGATCGGCCTCGGCTTCGCCATCCCGATCAACCAGGCCAAGTACGTGGCCCAGCAGCTGATCAAGACCGGCAAGCCGGTCTACGCGAAGATCGGTGCGTCGGTGTCCCTGGAGGACGGCACCGGCGGCGCGCAGATCACCGACTCCGGCTCGGGCGGCTCCGCCGCGGTCGAGTCGGGCGGCCCCGCGGACAAGGCCGGCCTCAAGCCCGGCGACGTCATCACCAAGCTGGACGACTCGGTGATCGACAGCGGCCCGACCCTGATCGGCGAGATCTGGACCCACAAGCCCGGCGACAAGGTCGCGATCACCTACAAGCGGAGCGGCAGCGAACACACGGTCACCGTCACCCTCGGCTCCCGCGTCGGCGACAACTGACCCGCACACGCCCGCACGAACCGGTTACTCTGTTCCCCGCGCCGATCTCCGTCGGCGCGGGGTGGGTTGCCCGAGCGGCCTAAGGGAACGGTCTTGAAAACCGTCGTGGCGCGAGTCACCGTGGGTTCAAATCCCACACCCACCGCGTGACGCTTACGGCCCCTGACCAGGCAAGACGGTCGGGGGCCGTTGTCCGAGGCCCGGGCCGGAGCGGTTGTCATTTCAGGAAGTAGCCGGCCAGGCCTACCAGCGTGATGGTGGCGGTGAAGGCGCCTCCCGCCGTGTACCAGCGCTTGGATTTGCGCATGTGCGGCGCGCCCGTGGCGGGGTTGACGCCGCTGGTCGCGTGGTACGCGCCCAGAGCCGAAGCGGTCGCGCAGACCACTCCGAAGCTGACCCAGCCGATCCGGACGGCACTCGGCGCCCCGGCCGGAAGCCCCAGTGAGGCAGCGACGGCTGCCACATTGACCAGCGTGCCCACGAAGCCGCTGCCCGCCGGCAACAGGGCCATGCCGGCCGGGGCGCCATCGGCCACGGCCAGGCGAAATCCGAAGAGGCTGATCATCAGCGCGACGAGGATGAAGATCCCGTACAGCGCCGGTGCGACACTGGACACGATGTGCCCCCAGAGGTGTGATCCGGCCGAGGGTTTGAGGGCATGCCGAAGGAGTGCCGTCAGGGCGGTCCGAGACCCCCAAACCGTGTTCCATAGAATACGC
This sequence comes from Streptomyces sp. GbtcB6, assembly GCF_019091475.1. Lineage (NCBI taxonomy): Bacteria > Bacillati > Actinomycetota > Actinomycetes > Kitasatosporales > Streptomycetaceae > Streptomyces > Streptomyces sp. GbtcB6. The sequence goes on from NZ_JAGXJL010000004.1 coordinate 307,207, forward strand.
ACTAATGGAACGATGGGGAATGAATGGAGGTGAGAGCTGATGGCCGGACGCCGTGAGGAGCCGTTGTCCTCCCACATCTCACCTGCACAGCGCCTATTCGCGCAGCGCCTGCGCGATCTGCGCAGGCCGGCGGGGCTGACGCACGCCGAGATCTCGAAGCGGACCGGATACAGTGCGCCCTCGCTCTCCCGGATCCTGAGCGGGGCACGTCTGCCCAAGGCCGAGCTCCTGTCCGACCTGCTCCGGGTGCTCGACGCCGGGCCTGACGACACGCGAGAGATCCTGGACCTGTGGAGCCGTGCCCACATCGAGCAGCGTGAGCGTGACACCACGGCATCCGGCGACGAGGGGCATCCGGCCGACGAGTTGAGGAACGCGCTCGACGAACTACGGGTCGGTGCGGGGCAGCCGAGCGTGCGTCGCATCGCGGAAGAGGCGCGCCTGTCGCCGACGACCGTTCACCGGGTGTTCCGCGACCCTGAAGAACGCCCTGATCAGGTGTTCCAAGTGGCTCTGACGTTGGCGCAGTTGCTACCGCCCGAGATCGTCGACCGGAACGGCGGGCTGATCAAGGTGCAGGAGGCCCTCAGCCGTGTGCGTCGTGCTTCGGCCACCGGGCAGGACCGCATCATCGACCAGGAAACCGACGGGCAAGCGGGGGACCCAGTGAGTGACAACCGCGTAATCCTCGTGGAGTTGCCGGACGGCACCCCTGTGTGGGCGCGTGTCTCGGGCGGACAGGAGTTGGCCGCGGCCGGGTCGTACGGCGACTCCGGCTACTCCGACGGCTTCTCCGTGCGAGTGGAGAATCTCCGGCCGCTGTTCACCGGGGTGGCCGGGTCGATCGCCGAAGCGGCGCGTGCGGCGCGGCCGGACGAGCTCACCGTCCAGTTCGGCATCGAGCTCGCGAACAAGGGGGGCAGGGTCGTCGGCATCCTCGCCGACGGGGTGAGCAAGGGCGCGATCGCTGTCACGCTCACCTGGCAAGGCGGTCCTCCGCAGGCGCAGGCGGACGGTGAGAGCCAGGTCTGACCCGGCGGGGAGACGAGGCGCAGGCCGGCACTCCGCGAGCGGAGGCGGACGAGACGGCAACCGGCCCTGCCCCGCCGACCGTCAGGGGCGGGAGAGGTCGTGGGGCAACTCGCAGGCGTCGTCCCGCAGGTGCAGCCTGCGGAGATCCTGGACCGGGCCGGCAGGGAAGGGATGCAGCACCCACTTGGAGCGATAACCGGCCTCGCCGTGCTCCGCGAGCACTTGCTGAGCGGCGTCGAGAACGGCGTGGGCGAACACCGGACGCGGATGCACCGATCTCCACCTCACCGTGCCATCGGAATCCGGTAGGCCAGGACTGACCGCGACGTCGGCGAACTCGTAGATGGTCACCTCGACCGATCTGTCCGTCGCGCGGAGAACCCAGCGGAGTTCCCGCGGCTCAGCGTCGAAGAAGAACCGGGCGGTGTGCCGCTGCCCGTACAGACTGCCCGTGCAGGCCACGAGGTCCGCCAGCGCGTCGGTGCAGTAGCTGACGGTCAGCGACACCTTCCGGGATCCCTCGGTCAGGTGGCATCTCGCCCAACCGTGGTCCCTCAGTTCCCACTTCAGACGGAAGGCGGCCCCTGACGCCTGCTGTGTCGGCACCGTCGCAGCTTACTGGCGACTACCTGATCCGAGCCTGGGAAGGCCGGGTGGCCGGCCGTCCGAGGACTCCCCGGCGAGAGGCGGAGCTGCCCCGCAGTGGTTCTGACGCGTCCGGATACGATCCCCGGCCATGAAGCGTTCGATGATCGCGCTGGTCAGCGCAGGAGCAATCACGCTCGCCATAGGCGGGTACGCCGTCGGGGCAACGCGTACTGACGGCGCATCCGTGCGGTCCGCCACGTGCGAGCAGGCCAACAAGGAGTTCACGAGACGGGCCGGGCAGGTCCGGAAGCAGAAGGAACGGGAATTCCACGACGAGGACTTCCTCAATTCCGTCAATCCGGACATGGAATCGGCGCAGGTGAAGATCCTCGGGCTGATCGTGGAGCAGAATCCGACCTGTTTCGGCGCGGGGACGCGTGCGACAGCGGCGTATCTGCAGCAGCACCGGACCGAGGGCGAGGAGGACGCTGCCGCGTGCGAACTCACCGGCGTCCCCGCCAAGGACTGCTCGATCGCGGTCGACTGAAGCGGGCGAGTGCACGGCGGATTCATGCCGGGTTCCGGCTGCCCGTACGGCCGGGATGGGAAGGTGTCGGGCATGCGTTCAGCCGACTGGTACCTGACCGACGACGTCGACGACTTCCTCGCTCGGGCGGGGGACTTCCTGCGCTCGCGTCCCGGCCTGCACGTCATGCAGTTGACGTGGGCCGAGAGGGTACGGGTGCGTGGGGCGGAGGCGTTCGGCGCCGAGGCCCCCGTCTTCGGCGTGCTGGAGCAGGCGGGCGAGGCCCGCGCCACCTTCTACCGCCTTCCGCCCCGCGGCTTGGGCCTCTCCCCGCTCACGCCCGAGCAGGCGGACTCCCTCGCCGCCCGTCTGGCCGCCCTCGGGCACTCCCTTCCCAGCGTCAGCGCGGACCACGGCACGGCTACCGCTTTCGCCGAAGCCTGGCAGCGGCACACCGGCGCGACGCCGAGACTCCGCGGCACGCGGCTGCGCCTCTACCGCCTCGGCACGCTCACCCCACCGGACCCGCTGCCTGCCGGCCAAGGCCGTGTCCTGGGCGAGCAGGACCTGGAGCAGACCATGTTCTGGTGCGCCGAGTTCGCCAGGGCCGTCGGGGAGGACGTCGCCATCGACGCCGGCACCTGGGCCGGCACCCGCTACGCCGACAAGGGCTACACGCTCTGGGAGACCCCGGACGGCACTCCCGTCTCCGTCGTGGGCCTGAACCCGATGATCGGCGGCCAGATCCAGGTGGACGTCGTCTACACCCCGTCCCACCTGCGCGGCCGCGGCTACGCGGGTGCCGTGACGGCGGAGGTCAGCCGGGCCGCGCTGGCCGCGGGCGCGCGGGACGTCGTCCTGTTCGCGGACCTGTCCAACCCCACCAGCAACGCCCTCTACCAGCGACTCGGATACGCCGGGCTCACCGACTGGGGCGTGTACGACTTCGTGTACGACTTCTCCGCAGCCGCGTCGGCAACCGCTTGAGAACTCCGCGGGGTCCGCGGGGTCTGCGGGATCAGCCGTTGCGCCAGTCGTTGATTCGCTTCTCCCACTGCCTGTCGTCCGTCGTCTCCATGAACTCGCGGCGGTTGACGAGCAGGTAGATGTCGCCCAGGGACGGGGACGCGGTGCTGAGGATGAGGGGCTTGCCGGCGTTGAGGAGGCCACCGAGGAAGCGGCCGTAGAGGTCGGTGAAGCGGGTCTCGGCCCCGGTGATGTCCGCACGGGTGAGGACGAGAGGGCTGGTGTCCGACCAGTCCGTGAGGACCAGCCGGTCGGGGTGCAGGGCGATCCGCCCGCGGCGCTGGAAGAGGGCCTTCTGGCTGACCAGTGCCGCGGCCTTGTCGGCTCCCTGCTTGCGGCTGAGTTCGCCGGCGGTGGCCGCGATGTAGTCGGCTTCGGCAAGGGGGGTGTCGTTGGTGCTCATGTGATTCTCCTGGTTCTCCGGTGGTTGTGGAGTGGGTGAGGGGTACGGCCGGGTCATGACACGGTCAGGGAAATGCGCTGGTGCAGGCGGTCCGAGGCGCTGCCGATGCTGAGGGTGAACGTCCCCGGCTCGACGACGGTGCGCAGCTGCTCGTCCACGAGGGTGAGGTCCCGGGCGGCCACCACGGGGAACGACACCGTGACCCGCTCTCCCGCAGCCACCCGCCTCTTGGCCACGCCCCGCAGCCGGATGCGCGGCAGGGAGACGCTCGCCAGGTCGTCGGTCACATACAGCTGCACGACCTCGGTACCGGCCCGCTTGCCCGTGTTCGTGATGTCGACGTGGAGGTGGGTCCGGCCGTCCTGCGTGATGTGCGAGTCGTCCAGCCGGATGCCGCTGTAGCGGAAGGTGGTGTAGCCGCGGCCCGATCCGAACGCGTGCAGGGGCGTGGAGGGCATGTCGATGTAGGCGTCCGCGTCGGCACGGGCGTGCTTCTGGTCGTAGGTCAGGGGCAGCTGGCCGACGTCGCGGGGGAAGGTGACGGGGAGGCGGCCGGTCGGCTCGCTACGGCCGAACAGCGTCTCCGCCACCGCCCGGCCGCCCGCCTCGCCGGGCAGCCAGGCCACCAGCAGCGCCGGCAGGTGCGCCGTGGCCCACGGCAGGGCCAGGGCGCGGCCGGTGACCACCACCGCGACGGTCGGCGTGCCGGTGGCGTGGACCTCTTCGAGCAGCTGCTGCTGTACGCCGGTCAGGGCGAGGGACGCGGTGTCCTTGAGCTCGCCGTCGGTACGGTCCGGTGAGAAGTAGCCGCCGCTGGTCTGCTCGCCCACGACGACCACCGCGACGTCCGCGTCCCGGGCCGCGGCGCGCGCGGCGGCGAAGCCGGAGGTGTCCGCTCCGGTGACGGCGCAGCCGCGTTCGTACCGCACCCGGACCCGGTCGCCGAGCAGGCGGGTCAACGCCTCGCGGATCGAGGGGGTCTCGTGCAGCGCGGGGTAGGCGTTGTACTCGCCGAGGAGATTGAGCTTGTTGTCGGCGTTGGGGCCGATCAGCGCCACCGTACGGACCCGGTCGGCGGCCAGCGGCAGCAGCTCGCCCTCGTTCTTCAGCAGCACCATCGACTCACGTGCCGCGCGCAGCGCCAGGGCCTTGTGCGGTGCGCAGTTGACGACTCGTTCCGCCCGGGCGGCGTCGACGTACGGGTTCTCGAACAGGCCCAGGCGTTCCTTGAGGGTCAGGACGCGTCGTACGGCCCGGTCGAGCAGGGCCTCGTCGACCCTTCCCTCCCGTACGGCCGCGGCCAGCTGGTCGAGGTAGATCTCGTCCCAGGCCAGGCTGATGTCGACCCCGGCGCGCAGTCCCAGCCCCGCCGCCTCCTGTGCTGTGGCCGCCACGTGTTCGCGGATCAGGCTGCGCAGGTCGTTGCCGATCACCACGCCGTCGAAGCGCAGTTCGTCCCGCAGGAGGTCGGTGAGGTACTTGCGCGAGCCGTGCACGACCAGTCCGTCGATGGTCTGCTCGCTGGCCTCGGTCATCAGGGCGCCGGCCTCGGCGAAGCCCACCCGCCACGGCTCCAGGTGGGTCTGGCGGAAGGCACGCTCACCGATCTCGACGGAACTGGTCTCCAGGCCGCCGACGTTGGGGGACTCCATGGGGAAGGTGACCAGGGACGTGACCACGGACTCGTCGGACGTGAGGCCGCCGCCGGCGCCCTGCACGGCCGGCACCAGCGCACCGACGAAGGCGGCCGTCAGGTACGGGTCCTCGCTGAACGCCCAGATCCCCCGGCCGTAGCGCGGGTCGCGGTTCAGCTCCGCGGTGATGGTGCTCAGCGCGTGGATCCCCACCGCGCGGGCCTCCCGGGCCACCGCCGCGTACACCTGGCCGATCAGTTCCGGGTCGAAGGTCGCGCCGAGCGCCAGCCCCTCCGGGAAGATCGTCGAACCGGGGCCCAGGGAACCGTGTGTGCCCTCGCTGATCTCCAGCAGCGGAATGCCGAGCCGGGTGTCACGGGCGAGGCGCTGGAGCCGGTTGTGCTGTTCGGCCTGCTCGCGTGGCGTGAGCGGATGCGGTACCTCGACAGAACCGGAGAGGGTCTGGTTGACCAGGCCGAAGAAACCGCCGCCCGGGCCCAGCCGGAGCTGCCCGGCGCCCGTGCCGACCACGGTCCTGCCGCGTACGTACGCCTCCCGGTTCGCGACCGTGCCCGTCGGGTCCGTGGAATCGCCGAGCAGCTCCTGCGGGAGACAGACCGGGATGTTCAGCTGGGCGATCTTGTCGGCCAAGGTCATGCGGGCCAGCAGGGCTTCGACGCGCCGGGAGGCCGAGCCGCCCGCCGGTTGGTCCGACGCCGGGCGTGCACCTGTCGCCGGGCGTGCACCCGTCGCCGTCGTCGGGGCCGGCGATGCGGCCGGGGTCCGGGCCGGGGCCGACGACGGCAAG